>JABGQV010000165.1 GCA_018648655.1 Anaerolineae bacterium
GGGCACTACCCGCCCAATTATCAAATGGGAAAGTTATTTAATTCCCGTTCCTTAGTAGTATTGTCTATGATATTGCCGACCAAATAACAGATAATGAAGAAGAAAAGAATTACGAAAAGTTTCAATCAGTTTCCTTTTTTTATAGAATTCTAGGGAGTGTAGAAAAGCAAAGAGGAAACTTAAATCACGCCAAAACGCTTTGTATAGAGGCTTTGCGATATACTGAAAAATTGCAATACCAAGATGGTATTGCTGATGCATCCTTTGAATTAGCTGAAGTGGAAAATGAGCTTGGGTTGACTAAAAAGGCTTATGAACATTATGAGCGCGCGAATCAAATTTACAAAGCGTTAGGCATCACACAAAAGGCAAAGAAAACCGAAAAAGCTTTACGGTCTTTGGAGAATTAAAATGCCATCGCGAATTACAAATAAAGATAAAAGTTACCTACGACGAGCAATTGAGTTAGCTGAAGATGCTCGGAGAGCTGGCAACCTTCCTATAGGTGCTCTTATTGTTCTCGATGGGAAAATTATAGCTAGAGGGAAGAACTCAATTTGGAGGCCCGTATATAGACCAGGGCAACATGCCGAAATTGAAACCTTAGCTGCTGTCCCTATTGAATTATGGGATCGAGCTTCAGAGATGACCTTATATACTACATTAGAGCCTTGCTTAATGTGCCTTGGCACAGTTTTGGTTCATCGCATAGGGCGTGTAGTTTTTGGTTCTATAGACATACATGGGGGAGCTACGTCAGTCTTTGGAAAGATGCCTGGAGCTTTTGAGGATTTATTGCATAATTCTGAATGGATTGGTCCTGCTTTACCCGATGAATGTGACCAACTTAGCAAAAGGGTTATTGCAATGGCTCTCTCTCATAACCCTAAGAAAAAAGTTTCTACATTGTGGGATTTAATCAATCCAGATTTCATGGATTTAAATACTAATCAAAAACAGGAAGATAAGTAGAATACGTAACAAAAAACAAGAAGTATCAGACTCACCTAGGATGAGCTTTTCTTTGTCGAGGTGATGTTGCCCCGGGCGCCACAAGGGGATGATATGGGCGTGAGAGAGGAAGACTTTTAGGGGGCATTTGGATTCAGTGGGCATATGATTTATACACAAAGGCCACTAAGACACTCGAAAAAAAACTTTAATTTTTGTTTTTAACTTTGTGATTTTTGGTGTCCTTTGTGATGAGACAAAGAGTGAATTTCCCGACTTTGAGATTATGCCAATAAAAAACCCTTCTCAGTCTTGCCCAAATTCTATGTATTTAAGATTTGAGGAAGGCGAGAAGGATTTTATGCCCCTAGAGGGGTTTTATATATAGCGTTTAGATCATATCTGCAAAGGTGCGTTCCATGCGGCGGAAGAAGAAGAGTCCGCTAATGAGGACGATTAGTGTTACGCCGATGCTGACGCCTAGTTGCAAGCCCAAGGTCTCGGGCGTATCGCCTCCGAGCATGGCCCAGCGGAAGGCTTCGATGACTCCGGTCATTGGGTTGAAGGCGTAGAGGAGAGTCAAATTCTCAGGAATAGATGCGGAGGAATATCCCACTGGTGAGAGGAAGAGCCAAAGTTGGGTCATGACGGGAAGGATATATCCGACATCGCGGTAGAGAACATTGAGAGCCGAAAGCCATAGCCCCACGCCGAGCGCGACGAGGAGGGTCAGCACGATGAGCAGCGGAATAGTGAGCATCGCCCATGTGACGGCGACTTTATAGTAGAGCATCATCCCGATCATGACGATAAAGGAGATGCCGAAATCGACCACGCCGCTGAGCACGGATGAGAGCGGAATGACGAGGCGCGGAAAATAGATTTTGGTAATCAGCCCGCGATTTGTGAGCATCGAACGCCCCGAGGATGAGAGGGCTTTCGAAAAAAGCATCCATGGGAGGAGGGCGGTATAGCGGAAGATAGGGCCTGGTATGCCACCCGTGTCCATTTGAGCAAGGTTGCCAAAGATGAATTGGAGCACGAGCATATTTACAACAGGGTTAATAACTGCCCAACTCGCGCCAAGGAGCGTTTGTTTATAACGCACGAGAATATCGCGCCAAGTGAGAAATGTGATTAACTCACGGTAGTTCCACAAATCGCGCAGGTTGAGGGATATCCAGCCTTTGGGAGGGCGGACGGTGAGGAGGGGTTTTGGGGCGGGGAGTTTGAATTCAGTCATAATAGTTGAAGGTTGCTGGTTGAAAGTTTAAGGTTAAAAGAGTAAAGGGGACAAATACTCAAAGAGACAAAGCTTTTCTTGATACTGCTAGCCTGCCTGACATAAATCATCTTTCGCAGGGACATGCTCTCTATTCTCTTTATACCATTCTATTGTGCGGCGTAGGCCTTCTTCGAAGCCGACTTTTGATTCCCAGCCAAAATATTCTTTGGCGCGTTTCACGTCTAAGCCTCGGCGGGGTTGACCGTTGGGTTTATCTGTATCCCAGATGAGTTTGCCTTCAAAACCGGTTAGGCGTTGAATCATTTCGGCCAAGTCTTTGATGGCAATTTCATAGCCAGAGCCGAGATTGACGGGTTCAGAATCATTATAACTTTCGGTGGCGGTCACAATCCCATCGGCGGCATCTTCTGCGTAGAGAAATTCACGGGTCGGGGAGCCATCGCCCCAGACGACTAATTCTTTATCACCACGTTCTTGAGCTTCGAGGGCTTTGCGGATTAATGCAGGAATAACATGGGATGTTTCCAGATTGAAATTATCACGTGGGCCATAAAGATTTACGGGTAAAAGGTAGATCGAGTTGAAACCATATTGCCGTCTATAAGCGTCCGATTGGACGAGCATCATCTTTTTGGCGAGACCATATGGGGCATTGGTTTCTTCAGGGTAGCCGATCCACAAATCTTCTTCTTTAAAGGGGACAGGCGTGAACTTCGGATACGCGCAGACTGTGCCTATTGCGGTGAATTTACCAACTCCGCGTTGCCAAGCTTGGTGCATGAGTTCTACACCCATCATCAAATTATCGTAGAAAAACTCTGCGGGGTGTTCGCGGTTTGCGCCAATCCCGCCGACGTTGGCAGCCAAGTGGATGATGACCATATTTTCAGCATCAATCCTTTCGAGGGTTATGTCGAAAAGGCGGCCGATGTCGTTGCTGTTAGTCAGATCATAGTCTTCGATGAGCGGGACATAAATATCTGTTGCGCCGCGTTCTTTTAGTTTTGCAATCACGAAAGAGCCAAGAAAGCCTGCTCCGCCAGTGACGACTACTTTTTTGTTTGTCCAAAAAGTTGAAGGTTCAAGGTTTAATGTTGAAGGTTGCTTAGACATCATAGGTTACTCCTGTTTCCCGCACGCGGCGGCTATTTGGTTGATTGTTGAGATATTGAATAAATCTCGATAATTGCTTGCTACAAATTTCAGCCATCTCACGGGTTTTCTCAAAGTCTTCTTCTGAGATATAGCCCTGATCTTTCACGATATAAAGTTGCGCTCGCACTTCTCCAGCCGAGGCTTTTGCGTGCCCTAAATACTTGATGAAAGTTTTTTGTGTGCTACTTTCAAAGCCTTCTGCGATATTCGACATAATCGAAATAGACGCTCGTCTAATTTGGTCTCGCAAACTAAAATCACGAGAAAAAGTTCCAGATTTAGAGAAAGAATAAATCAAATTCGTCAACTCTCTCGAACGTTGCTAAACATCCAATTCTTCAAACCTCTTCGCAGTAGCCATAACCTTAAACCTTCAACATTAAACCTTAAACTCATTGAACAATAAAGCGCGCATTCCGATAACGCCCATCTTGTGGGTCTTTGATCAGCTCGCTTTGCAGTGCATATAAAACTTCTCGCACGCCGTCATCAACGGTCAGGGTTGCTTCAAAACTCAGCTCACGTTTAATCTTCTCAAACGAGACCGTGATATCGCGCATGTCGCCGCCAAAAGTCAAGTCTTTATAGTGAATATGCGTCTCAGGCAGGCGTTTCAGCACCAAGCCTACGATCTCATCTTTCGTCAAATTTCCAGCATCCGTCCCCAAATTGTAAACCTGCCCGCGCACCTTCTCCACCTCCGCATCCAGCCCCAAAATGATGCCGCGCACCACGTCTCGCAGATGCACGAATGAGCGAGAATAGCCGCGCTGGTAAATAATCAACTCTCGTTTTGCGAAGGCTTCCAGCACGAATTGGTTCACGATCAAGTCGAAGCGCGTGCGTGGCGAAATCCCGTATAAGGTCGCTAATCTGAAAATCAGCGGGGCGGGGTCGCCATCTTGCGCCAGTAAAAATTCTTCTGCCGCAATTTTTGTTTCAGCATATAAAGATTGGGGATTAAGTGAATCCGTCTCGTCTACGGGGCGATTATCCTCTGCCAAGCCATAATTGCTATAACTGGATGAAAAGACGAATCGCTCTACACCCAAACTTGCTGATTGCTCATAAACATGCTGCACAGCTTCAACATTGTACCGCCAAGCCGCATCCCGACCAATTGCCTGACATGCGGGAAAACCGACCACTGCCGCGAGATGCACAATCGCATCCGCTTGGGGGTGTCCACGCAGGGAATCCAGGAGGGCGCGGGGCTGGGTCACGTCTGCTTTGACGAATCGAAAGTTGGGATGAGCCATACAGGGAATCAACGATTCCCCGCCGAAGAGCAAAGAGTCTAATACCGTGACTCTGTGTCCAAGCCGTAGCAACTCAGAGGTCAGGAGCGATCCGATATATCCCGCTCCACCGGTGATGACGATATGATTTGGTGCGTCCATTTCTTGATCCAATAACTTAGCTGTCATTGCGAGTGTCTTTTTGCGAAGCAATCCCCAAGATGGTGAAGAAGATTGCTTCGGCGATGAAACTGCCTCGCAATGACGAGGCTAGATGTGAAGGAGTACCTTCATCCCATTAATTTCGAGCAAAGGCGCAGATTCATCATCCACTACCGTGATGCCTGCTTCGAGGCAGGTCAGTTTGCAGATTTCGGCCACTTCACCATTGCCACTGACGCGGACATTTTCATAGCCTTTCTCGTTGAGAATATCTAATTCGGCTTGCACGCGTTGGCGAATAAGGCGATAAAACTTAAAAGACTGATCGATAAAATCGACTGTGAGCCGAGCGCGCAGGGCGATGCCTTCGGCGGTAATAATATAGCGCAATTTGCGGCGTTCAGCGCGTTTGACTTTAACATAGCCTTTTTCGATGAGGCGTTTAATATGCCAGTTCACCGTCCCGACCGCGACCCCGAGTTGGGTAGCGAGGGAGGCTTGGGTGATATCTGGGTCTTGCTCGATTTGCTCGAGCAGGGTGAGTTCGCGCTGGTTTTCTCTTTGCATAATTTTATAATTCAGTTGCTGAATTATAACTCTTTTAGGAATGAGGGCAAGGGATGAATGGTAAAATAAATTTTTTTAGAAAAGGTTACTTATGAAAAAATCACTTCAAGAAGATTGGAACCAAAAATATGCATCTTCCCTTCAAACAAAATTAGGGTGGTATGAGGAAGACCCTGCTCCCTCACTGGCCTATATTGAGCGCTGTGGCCTTCCAAAAGATGCGCCTATCCTTGATGTTGGCTCAGGTATGACCACATTGATCTCAAAGCTGATTGACGGGGGCTATCAAAATATCTTTGCAGCAGATATCAGCAATATTGCGCTAGAAAAAGCGAGGAGCCTGCTTAGTGAAGAGCAGCAGCCTCATGTTCGGTGGATTGTGGATGATATAGCTCATTCAACTGAGATACAGAATTTAGAAGGTATTGCCCTTTGGCATGACCGCGCTGTTTTCCATTTCCTGACTAAAGACGAAAATCGACAGGCATATCTTTCACTATTACAAAAGGTGGTCAAGCATGGTGGTCATGTGATTATGGCGACCTTTGCGCTGACCGGAGCTACGCATTGCAGTGGATTTCCTGTGCAAGGGTATAGCGTTGATACACTGACAAAATTTATGGGGGAGGGTTTCAAACTGATCGAAGCGATGGATTATATATACCAGATGCCTTCAGGGGACAGCCGACCTTATATTTATACGCATTTTGAAAGGGTTTAGGGTTGCTCGAGGAAGGTAGGTTCGTACTGCTTTGCCAAAAAGCTGAATTAAAAATAAAAAAAATGGGGTTTCTTATGAAGCCCCGTTCAGTTTTAGTAGTAGAATTTGATCTCGAAAGAACTATATTCTCATTCAACAGAAGAGGTAAAAATCATGAAAAAGACAATTTTAGTGTCTGGCGCAGGCACAGGTATCGGTCAGGCGGCAGCAAAATATTTAGCCGATAAAGGCTATAAATTAGTTTTACTGGGAAGAAATAAAGAGAATCTCGAAAAAACGCGTGCCATGCTGGCAGAGCCTAAAACCCATGCCATCATCGCTGCTAATATTCGTAACGCAGAAGAAATCAAAAATGGTTTAGCAGAAGTAGCTCCCCTTTTGCATGGGGTTGTCGCCAATGCCGGTGTGGGCGGCGAAAATCAATATGGCGAAGATGATCGTTGGCAAGAAATCATCGAAACAAATCTGACGGGCACCTATCAACTGGTCGAAGAGGCTTTGCCCTATTTTGCCCCCAAAGAAGATGGGTATAGATATGTGGTCATCATCTCCTCCATTCTGGCACGTTTGGGCGTCCCGCGTTATACGGCTTATTGTGCATCAAAGGCTGGCTTATTGGGTTTAATGCGTTCTTGGTCTGTTGAGTTGGCAGCGCAGAATATCTTGGTGAATGCGATTGCGCCGGGCTGGGTAAATACCAGCATGGCAAGAGTGGGCTTGAACGCCATGGCAGAGCATAGTCAGAGAGAATATGATGATATTCTTCAAGAGCAAATGTCGCATGTGCTGCTTGGGAAAATGAGTGAACCCGAAGAAATCGCTGAATTAATTGCTTATCTGATGAAGCAAACTTCAATCACAGGGCAAACACTCGATATGAATAATGGTGCCATTATGCCAGCGTAAACGAGAAAGACGGGATTTCGTATGAAGCCCCATTCAACTTTAAATCTTTTAACTTTTAAATACAGCTTATGCCAAAAAAACTAATTCTTCTCCTTAGCTTCTTTCTCGTCTCCTGCACAATGCCGCAAGGGGATATCCGAACCTCCACACCCCTCCCGCCGAGCGAGGCCGCGACAATAATCCCCACTGAAACCCCTGTGCCAACATCCACATTTACACTCATGCCAACGCTTGCCGCTACAAATACACCAACTCTCACCCCAACTGCCATCCCGACCTATACTATTTTACGCGGTGAAGTTTTAGAGCGTGCTAATTGTCGCTATGGCCCTGGTGCACCCTATCTTTATAAATATGGGCTCGTTGTAGGCAGTAATCTCGAAATTATTGGGCGTCTAGATGATGCCAACTGGATTCAAATTCGAGCCATTGGCGGCGATAATCCCTGCTGGGTTAAAGCCTCGCTCATGGAGGTCAAGGGCGATATATTCAGTGTTGCCCCCGTCTATCCCGATGATGCTCGCCTCCCCGTCTCGCCCTATTATGTGCCGCTCACCTTGCTCGAAGTCACCCGTACGGGCGACCAAGTAACTATTCGTTGGTATGGTCAAACGCTAACCGCTGGCGATGATGAATATGAAGGCGCTCCGCTTTATCTTGCCGAGATTTGGGCTTGTGAAAATGGCAATATTAAATTCACGCCCTATGGCCTTCGCGAAGAAAATATAACCTTCACCGATGAAAATGGATGTAATGAACGCTCTTATGCACGCATCTATTTTTCTGAAAAGCACGGTTATGCCGGCCCTACAGAAGTCGAGTTTCCTGAGTGAGAAAAATAATATTTTGGGGATTGGCGGCTCTGCTCCTTTTTAGCGGATGTGCGCCCTCAGAGCTTATTGCATCTCCAACGCCAGAAGCATCTCAGACTCCGCCGCCCGCAACAGCGACCGCCTTTCAACCTGCGCCTGCTACCCCAACATCTGCCCCGCCCACAGCGACAGCAATTCCGCGCCTAGGCATAGAACGCGTCTTAATCATCACCGTAGATGGCTTACGCCCCGATGTGATTTCCCTTGCGCCAATGCCCAATCTGCTCGCGTTGATGGAAGAAGGCAGCTACTCATTAACCGCCCAAACGATTTTCCCGAGTTCGACACTCCCTGCGCACGCTTCTATCTTTACAAGTATGTGCCCTGCCAAACATGGCGTAGACTGGAATGGCTATATCCCCGAAAACGGATATGCTCTGGGCCCTAATCTCTTCGAGATTGCACATGATGCGGGGTTGAAAACAGTGATGATTGTGGGCAAAGAAAAACTTCAACAAATTACGCCCCCAGAAAATCTTGATATTTTTGAATTCGTTAACGACCGTGACAGTGTCGTTGCTGAGCATGCTATCCCGATTATTGCAGATGGATTTGATTTGATGTTCATTCATCTGCCCCTTGTGGATATGTTGGGCCACGAATATGGCTGGATGTCTGCCAACTATATCATCGGTGCTTTTCGTGCAGATGAAGCGATTGGGATGATTCTTGCCGCCTTGGATGAAGCGGGATTACGCGAGGGAACGCTGATTATCATCACGGCCGATCATGGGGGGGATATGGAATATGCTCACGGGGGCAGGCAGCCTGCTGCGATGACAGTACCCTGGATTTTAACGGGAACAAGCCTAAATTCGGGTGCGTTCCAGCGTCCGATTGGCGTTGTTGATACAGCCGCAACCGTAGCTTATGCGCTTAATCTATCCATCCCCGCCATCTGGGATGGAATTCCTGCCCTCGAAGCCTTTGGCGAAATCCCACCAACGCGAGTAGAATTGCCTTGCAGTGAATAGACCGTAGAATATGAAGAATATCTTTGTAAATATTGGAAATAAGAGAATATATGAAAGATAATAAAGTGTATAGAGCTTTCCTTTTAGGGGGCGTAATATTGGTGCTAACTTTTTTTATTGCATCGGGACTGTATAAGAATTCTTGGGGAATTATTGAACCTGATTTTTATAAACACAGACAACGGATATTTGAGTTTTGGGTTGTAGGGCGATTAAATTTATCACAACATGATGGCATTTTTTCTGGTGGTGGCTTATTGGCGATAGGAGACGGAGGAGGGTACAGCGTAGACAGCAAAGTTATTCAGCATCAATATGATTCTTATTCAAAAAACGAGAGATTTGATGATTATTGGCTTTATAAATCAAACCCAGCTATAGAAGGGATATTATTTAGTTTTTTTGATAGCATTACTGATTTTTCTCCAGGTTTTAATATGAAGCTCTTTCGCCTAGGCACTTCAGCATTAACTGCCTTAGTATTTGCAATGCTTATATTGTGGGTGTTTTTTGAGTTTGGATTATTGGCTTCGGCTTTGCTTCTCGCTTTTATACATTTCTCTCCATGGTTGACATTAATGGGAGGGAATATTTACTGGCAACTTTGGGTATTTTATTTACCTTTAGTTATTATCCCAGCATTGGTCAAAAATATAAAAGCTGATATAGAATTTCCTCGATGGAAAATAGAAATCAGTGTTTTTTTTATGGCTTTTTTAAAGATACTTTTTACAGGCTTTGAATTTATTTCTACATTTTTTATTATGATGACAGTTCCCTTTATTTTTTATGCTGTGAACAATGGATGGCAAAAGAGCGTTTTCTTTAAAAAAATGATTAGTATAAGTGTGAGTATGTTGGTTGCCTTGGCGAGTGGGATTTCCGTTCTTTTGATGCAAATTGCAAATGCCGAGAAGGGATTTCTAGCTGCTATTCGATATATCCAATATGCTTTTAAGCGCCGAACTTTTGGGGATAGTTTGAGTTTTAGCACTATTGATTTGATAGAAAGATTTATTCAGGGGCCTGCTATATCTTATGAGCCTTTTACTTATGAAACTATTTTTAGTTCAACGCAAATAAATTATGCTCTTTTTATTTTTGCTTTTATTTTTTTTAGTATTTTGCTTGTTGTTTTAATTCTTTCCTCTCGCCATAGTGTAGATAGTAAAAGAAAATGGGCTATGTTGCTAACAACCTGGTATTCTTTTTTGGCGCCTATGTCGTGGTTTATTATTTTTAAGTCACATGCGCATGATCACCCCTCACTTGATTTTATCGTTTGGCAGATGCCCTTTATGTTTTTTGGGTTAGCTTTGATTGGGTTTACAATTTCTTTGTTTTATAAAAAGCTTTTCAAAACTAAAGAATTGTAAGAATTATGAATATACGATCTTTACTTCTATAAATTGGAAAAATTATGCTCACTCGTTTAAGTTCAATCTACCACGAATACTCTCCAAAATTCTGGCTGGTGGTCGGCGTCTCTTTTATCGACCGTATCGGCGGGACGATGCTCTTCCCATTTTTCAGCCTCTATATCACCTGGAAATTCGACGTTGGGATGACGCAAGCCGGAATCGTCTTGGGCATATTCTCTCTCTTCGGCATGGTTGGCAACTTTATCGGTGGCGCGCTGACAGATAAATTTGGTCGTCGAAAACTGATTATCTTCGGCTTGGTCTTTAGCGCAATGAGCACCCTTGCGCTGGGCTTGGTCGATGAGTTGGCAGCATTATATTCGCTGGCTGTTATTGTTGGGCTTCTCTCCAATATCGCGGGGCCTGCCCACCAAGCGATGATCGCCGACATTCTGCCTGAAAAGCAACGCGCGGAGGGGTTTGGCGTGCTGCGCGTTGTAGCAAATCTCTCCTGGATTATCGGTCCCTCCATCGGCGGATTTATTGCCAATCGCTCCTATTTTTCACTCTTTGTTATCGATGCCATCATTAGCTCGATTGTAGCGATTCTTTTCTACTTTCTCATTAGCGAAACCAAGCCCGAAGCCAGCGAAGAAAGGGAGCCTGAGAGTATGCTCCAAACCTTTATGGGTTATTTTGTAGTCTTGCGTAATATGGCCTATATGGCTTTCATCGCCGCCTCTATTTTGATGGGATTGGTCTACCTGCAAATGTACAACTCCCTCTCTGTTTATTTGCGTGATAATCACGGCATCGCCCCGCAAGGCTATGGCTTTTTGATGACGACCAGCGCGATTACCGTGATCCTGCTCCAATTTTGGACAACACGTCGTATAAAGCTTCGTGCCCCTTTCACGATGATGGCACTCGGCGCGTTCTTTTATGGGATCGGATTTCTGATGTTTGGTTTCGACCCCTTAAACGTTCTCAGCCGCTCTTTTCATCTCTTTGGCTGGGCGTTTTCATTAAGCGGCACTTATATTTGGTTTATGAGCGCAGTCGTCATCATCACGATCGGCGAGATGATTATCATGCCTGTCAGCCAAGCCCTTGCTGCCAACTTTGCCCCTGAAGATATGCGCGGGCGTTATATGGCCATTTACAGCCTCGCTTGGGCGATCCCCGCAACTTTTGGGCCCGGCTTGGCAGGATTAATCCTCGACAACAAAAACTACGATCCTAACCTGCTCTGGTATATAGGTGGGATTCTCTGTCTTGTTTCCGTGCTGGGATTTTACGCCTTGCATCTCAAATTGGGTGGACAAAAACGCTTCGCCGCCACGCCCGTGGACGAGGAAGTTGCTCCCCTTTAATAAGCATTTTTTACACGCTCGTCACTTGCGAATTCTATAACCCCTTCGCGGGAGATTACCCCTTCAAGCGATCCGTTAGAGCGGTATTAATCAGTGTGAAGTAGATATTCAAACTTCCGAATTCTTCAAGAATTCGGAAGTTTTTTTATAAAAATCTCTTTTTTCTTCTCAATTCCTTGACCCTATGCCCTCTCACCCCCTATAATTAGTCAAATTTGACAAAAATACTCTTTAGGAGAGAGCAGCTCATGAAATCAGTTCTAAATGCAACACCTATCAAACTCATCTCCACATTTTTAATTTTAGCCTTGCTACTCGTTGCCATGCCTGCTCAATCGGCTCAGGCTGCCACAATCACCGTAAGCACATGTGATGAAGCATCCCTGAAAACAGCCATCTCAAATGCTATATCGGGCGATACGATCACCATCTCTTGTAGCGGTACGATTGTCTTGACCAGCATCATTACTATTGATAAGGATCTGACCATTGAAGGTTCAGGAGCCGACCAATTGGCAATCAGCGGCAATAACACGAGTATGGTGTTCAGGATCAATGGCTCTACATTAGCCGAGATAACCGGTTTGACAATTCAAAATGGTTATGCCAGTGATGATGGCGGCGGGCTGGCAAATGCTGGCACCTTAACGCTAACAGACGTAAACTTTTCCAACAATTCGGCTGCTGATAATGGTGGCGGACTGTATAATTTCAATGGAAGCGTAACACTAAAGGACGTGACTTTCTCTGGTAACTCTGCCGCCTCCAGTGGTGGTGGGGCATACAACTATCATGGAGCCATAGAATTGACAAACGTAGTTTTCTTCGATAACTCAGCAACTGAAAACGGTGGCGGGTTGGGAAACCGTGATAAAGCAACGCTAACAGACGTGATCTTTTTGGAGAATACTGCCTCTGGTAGTACTAGCAGTGCAGGTGGAGGAATGTACGGTTACGCAGGTGGTACTACGACTGAGCTAAGAAATACAACTTTCTCTGGCAACTCGGCAGCTTATGGTGGCGGGATGTTCAACTACAGAAGCAACCCTTCACTAACAAATGTGACCTTCTCTGACAACTCCGCCACATCTTCTGGCGGGGGACTATATAATGAGGGCAGTACTCCCACGCTCACAAATGTGACCTTCACAGATAATTCTGCCACAACCAGCGGTGGTGGGATATATAACAGAATCGATGCTCCCACGCTAAAAAACGTAATCATTGCCAATAGCACAGGCGGCGATTGCATTGGCTCACTAGATTCTTCATCTGCCAATAATCTGATTGAAGATACCGGTGCGAATGCTTGCGGGCTGACAAACGGCGCAAATGGCAATATCATCGGCACCGACCCTGACTTGGGTCCACTTCAAAATAATGGCGGTTTCACGCAAACCCACGCTCTTCTGACCAGCTCCGATGCCATTGATAAAGGCGCAAATTGCCCCGCAGACGACCAACGCGGCGTAGTCCGCCCACAAAGGGCAGCTTGCGATATTGGGGCCTATGAAGCCGGTGCGTCAATCCTGATAATGAGCAGTTCTTCCCCCTCTACAGGAGCCACACTTGAAAGCCTAAACTCTATCCTCGTGAACTTTAATGAAGATGCCCTCAACGACGGCAGCAATAAAGCCGCCAATTATGCAGATAATTATCTGCTTGTTGAACGCGGTGCCAACGGCAGTTTTGATACCCTCTCTTGCGCAGGCGTAGTTTCTGATGATCTCAAGCAAATCATTTCCTCTGCCACCTACACCAATAATGGCGGCTCAGCTGTCAACGACAATTAGAAAAGGACATGGCGTCAATTAGAAATGCCCATGGA
>JABGQV010000143.1 GCA_018648655.1 Anaerolineae bacterium
AAGACCGCATCCATGTACCCATAGGCGAATTCGCCCGTGTTTTGGGCGGGGGAATTGTTCCCGGATCAATTGTGCTGATTGGAGGTGATCCCGGCATCGGGAAGTCAACACTGTTGCTACAAATGACCATGGGCATGGCCGATAAACATCGTGTTTTATATGTTTCAGGCGAAGAATCAGAGCGTCAGATAAAAATGCGCGCAACACGAATCTCATCACAAAATAATGTAGGGGAGCAGCAAGCTGCTCCCGCACCCCTCCCTAAAGATTTATTCCTTGTCACAGAAACCAACCTTGGCTCCATCATGGAGCATGTCCGCGAAGTCAAACCAACTTTGCTCATCGTTGATTCCATCCAGACCACTTATATTGCCGAATCCAAATCATCGGCAGGCTCAGTAACACAGGTAAGAGAATGTGCATCGCAATTACGTGAATTAGCAAAAACAAGCGGAATTTCGGTCTTCATTATCGGGCATGTCACCAAAGAAGGCACAATTGCGGGGCCACGCGTTTTAGAGCATATTGTAGACACCGTCTTACATCTTGAAGGCGACCGCTACCAAGCCTATAGACTTTTGCGCTCAGTAAAAAATCGCTTTGGTGCAACCGCAGAAGTGGGCGTTTTTGAAATGCACGAGCGTGGACTGGTCGAAGTCAGCAATCCCTCAGAAGCATTTTTGGCAGAAAGAATGGTGAATGCCCCTGGCTCATCTGTGGCTGTCACGATGGAAGGCACACGTCCACTTTTGGTGGAAGTGCAAGGGCTCACTAGCCCAACCAATTTCGGGAATGCACGCCGCACGCCAAACGGTGTCAACTTTAATCGCTTGCTCTTAATTGCAGCAGTACTATCACGACGAGCACGACTCAATCTTTCAGAGCAAGATATTTTTGTAAATATAGTCAGCGGATTAAAAATAGACGAACCCGCCGCAGATTTAGCCATAGCGGCAGCAATTGCCTCCTCGATGCGCGATAAACCCGTCCGCGCAGATGCGGTCTTAATCGGAGAATTGGGTCTGGCAGGAGAATTAAGAATGCCCTCACAGATGCCCCTCCGTTTACGAGAAGCCGCAAAACTTGGCTTCAAAATTGCCATTGTCCCAAAACGTCTCCGCAAAGCCGAGCCGTGGCCAAAAGATATTCAAATTATCGAAGCGCGCTCCATTCATCAAGCCTTAGATGCCGCAATGGGGAAACCTGAGCCCAAGAAGGGGCGAAAGGTAGTTTAAGCAAAAGTGTCAGGTCTAGCTTTTCTCTAAAAATATAATCAGGAGATATTCATGTCATTCACTATTGATAAAAACTATCTCACCAAAACCACCCAAGAACTTATTCAAATCAACTCCGTCAATCCACTGCTTAGCGCAGAAGGAAAAGGGGAGGCTGAAATTAGTGCCTATATAGCGGATTCTTTAAGCGCACTGGGTTTGGATATAAGGCGCACCGAAATCGCCCCCGGACGTTTTAACGTGGTTGCCATTCTCAAAGGAAGCGGTGGCGGACGCAATTTACTGTTTAATGCCCACCTAGACACCGTGGGGGTAGAGGGGATGATAAGTGATCCATTTAGTGGGGAATTAAAAGATGGAAAAATCTACGGACGCGGCTCACAAGATATGAAAGCCAGCATGGCGGCAATGATGGCATCTGCCAAAGCCCTCGTAGATGCAGGCATCTCGCTGCGTGGTGATTTAATCATTACCGGCGTTGCCGATGAAGAGCACAGCAGCCTCGGCACAGAGGCTTTAGTTAAGCATATAAAAGCAGATGCCGCAATTGTGACCGAACCAACAGATATGCACTTATGCCGGGCTCATCGTGGATTTATCTGGTTTGATATAGAAGTTTTCGGTCGCGCTGCACACGGTAGCCGCTATGCAGAAGGCATTGATGCCAATATGCGTATGGGGCGTTTTTTAGCAGAGTTAGATAAATTAGAGCAAGAATTATTAACCAGAACTGGGCATGAGTTAGCAGGGCCACCCTCCCTACATGCGGCACTACTTCAGGGGGGCACAGAAATCAGCACCTATGCCGACCATTCTTTACTCAAAATGGAGAGACGCACAGTCCCCGGGGAAAATATCGAAGAAGCAGAAGCTGAATTGCAAAAAATTCTTAATCGGCTCAAGGCAGAAGAATCCACCTTTAAGGCAAAAATAACGCGTCGTTTTTGGCGGCACCCATTTGAGGTCACGCGCGAAGCGGAGGTTGTTCAAATCCTAGATAAAGCAATGGGAGAGCGTCTCGGACATCGCCCTAAACATAGCGGACAAACTTTCTGGACAGATGCAGCTCTTTTTGCAGAGGCGGGTATGGAGACTGTGTTGCTGGGGCCAAAAGGCTTTGGATTGCACAGCGCAGAGGAGTGGGTAGAGATGGAATCAGTGCTCGATTTAGCACATATTTTGACAAAGACAGCAATTGACTATTGTGGATATAATGCCCTATGAAAAATTTTAATATCTCTGCTACAGAAGTTATCAAAAAACGCTTTTCATGCCGCGATTATAGCCTTGAACCCGTTGATTCCGAAAAACAAGAAAAGCTTCAAGCATATCTTCGCAATCTCCCCCCTGCGCCTTTTGGCTCAACACCACGCTTCGACTTATTGGCCGCAACCGAAGGTGATAGCAAATCCCTGCGCGGATTAGGCACTTACGGCTTCATCAAAAACCCATCTGCCTTTATTTTGGGGGCAATGCCCACGGGTGAATCTATATATGACCTCGAAGATTATGGCTATTTAATGGAAATGATTATTCTCTACGCCACCAGCCTTGAACTTGGCACTTGTTGGCTAGGCGGGACATTTACAAAGAGCAAATTTGCGAAAAAAATCAAACTAGCCAAAAACGAAACTATGCCCGCTATCACTTCTATGGGCGAATATCGTGATGCTAATCAAAAACGACGCGGCTGGACAAGCAAAACCGCCGGCTCTGCACGCCGCCTTCCCTGGGAAAAATACTTCTCTAATATCATGCTCGATACGCCCCTATTTCATAATGAAGCGAGGAAATATGCCACAGCATTAGAGATGGTGCGCATAGGACCTTCTGCATCAAATAAACAACCTTGTCGAGTGCTCAAATATAAAAACTTTTGGCGTTTTTATATGCAACGCACGCCCGGCTATAGAGAAGATATTATCAAAAAAGTTTTAAGGCTCTGCGATTTACAACGCCTTGATATGGGCATTGCCATGAGCCATTTTGAGTTAACGGCAAAAGAATTGGGTCTAAAAGGAAAATGGGTAGTAGAAGATGACCTCAATAAAAATCCATCTGCGCTAACGGAATATATTGTCAGTTGGGAAAGCCAAGATTTTTAAATATCTTCTATGTCCACCTATCTTCGCAATTTACTCCACATCAAAAAAAATCAACGCACCCTCGACCCACGCCTCGCTATCTATTATATAACCACGCATTGCAACCTCAACTGCACCTACTGTGAAGATTTCGGTGCTCAACGCAACGCAGATGCGACCACATCTATGCTAGATGACGCAAAAAAAATCCTGAAAATTATTCGCGATGGTGTAGATAATCTTTGGATAACGGGTGGTGAGCCGCTCTTAGCGCCTCATCTTTTAGATTTGCTAGATTATGCACGAGATGATTTGCTCTTCCGTGAAATAAGCCTCATCACCAACGGGACGCTTCTCTCCCAGAATTTAGACTTGCTTGCCCTAGTAGACAGATTGATTATTAGTTTAGATTCTCTTGACTCATCTGCACTAGAATCTGTGAGTTTGAAAAATGAACAATCACAAAATCTTATTAAGCAAATCGAAGAAATTGCGCCCCTTCAAAAAGAAAAGAATTTCAAACTCATTCTAAACGCCGTCATCACACCTGAAACACTCCCAAATATGGACAGCCTGATTAATTTTTGTGCCAAAAACAAAATATGGCTCTCTTTCTCTCCTCAAGCAGTTAATAACTGGATTCATTTCGATTTAGCTACTTCTGCTGAATATAGAGCATTTATAAAAAACCTTCTTGAACGCAAGAAAAGGGGCGCACCGATTTTAGGGAGCAATATCTATCTAAAAACCCTCCTCGACCAAAAACCCTACGAATGTTATCCCACCATCATCCCGCGCATCATGCCCGATGGTTGGCTAATTTACCCCTGCTTGCCCATGGAAAAAGAAGGCGGCGAAGTCGGTGGTCGGCCTGTAAACTTGCTCAATGTCCAATCTTGGGCAGAAGCGTGGCAAATTGCCAAAGAGCGCTACGGGGAAGCCCCATCCTCTTGCACCTCCTGTTTTCAGCAATGTTATGCAGAACCTTCCCTCATGCAAGCACACCCCCTTGCGTGGATTTCAGAATACATCCGCACAGGAATTGATTTAGGGACCTATGCCCCGGGATGAAAACCACAAAAGCTTAAACACGAAGGACACAAAGGTTCTCTAAGAAAAAACAAAAAGGTTTTTCCTTCATATTTCTTTGTGAACTTTATGTTTTAAAAATCAAACTTATGTCCTCAATCAAAACTCACAATACAATCATCATCGGCGGCGGAATCGCTGGCCTGACAGCGGCATTGCATCTCGCCGAACGTGGGCTTAAACCCCTCCTCCTCGAGGCCGACCCCGATTCTCTTGGTGGCAGGCTCGCGGGGGGTGAAACTCTTGAAATAGATGGCTACGAATTTCGTCTAGAGCATGGGATGCATGGCATTTGGTCTCAATATCGCAATTTTCAAGCAATGCTTGCCCGCCATAATTTGCGCCCCGTTTTTGTCCCCGCTGAAAAAGAAAATTGGATCTATCGCAAACACGGCAAAACCACCCAAGCAGAAATCGGCTCGACAATTCGGCGCAGTTTTTTGCCCGCGCCCTTTCACTACCTCGCCTTATTTTTGAGCCCCCGCTTCTGGTGGATGCTCGACTTTCGTGATTGGCTTTTGCTCCCTCTTACATGGATGGGTTTAGTGATGGCGATTGGTGTTGACCCACACGCCGAATCGCAACCTTTAGATGGATCAACCGTCAAAGACCTAACAAAAAAATGGTCTCCAGCGGTACGTTCTTTATTTATCGGGCTTGCCCGCAATGGGCTTTCTACAGTCCCCAGCGAGATGCCCCTCTCTGGATTCTTGGCATTTTTGCGCTTCTACACCCTTTTGCGACGGGATGCGTGGTTTTTCTCCTACCTACCCGAAGATGGCGGCACAAGCATCACTGAGCCACTTGGGGAGAGAATCCGATTACTAGGCGGCACCACGCAACTTAACGCGCGCGTCACCTCCATTGCTCGAGACGGTGAGAAATGGCTCGTGCGCTGGAAATCTGATATAGGAGAAGAATCTGCTAATGCGGAGCATATCATCCTAGCTACCGATGCTAAAAACGCAAAAAAGCTCATCGAAGAAAATTTAAATCCCACAAAACTATTCTTCCCAAAATCTTTAGAAAACGCAGTTATTCGATTATGGTTCGATGCAAAGCCAAAGACTACCAAAGAAGCGGGTATTTTCACGGGCGAATTTATTTTGCATAATTATTTTTGGCTCGACAGGTTGAATAACCCTTATAGGCGTTGGGCACGTGAAAGGGGCGGAAGCGCAATTGAAACTCATATTTACGGGCCCGATGAAATCTTAAATCAACCCGATGCAGTCATTTTGGCGCAGGCAATTCAAGAGGTTCAAAGTGTGTGGAAAGAGTTAAAGGGGCACAGAATTCATGCCCATATTCAACGCAATCCTGCTACGCATACTTTGCCTGAAATTATAGAAAAGGGGAAAACACTTGGCATAAAAACCCCATGGAAAAACTTTTATTGCGCGGGCGATTGGGTACAAGACCCTGCACCTGCATTTTTTATCGAACGCGCTTGCCTGACCGGCATAAAAGCAGCAAATGAGGTTTTAGAATCACAGGAAATGGATAGAGTGCCATTGCTACCCTACCTTCCACCCGAACCCCTGGTGGCGTGGATAGAGCATCTCATGCAACGTGGACGAGGAAATATTAGAAGGAAAAAAAGAGAAAAAGTAAAGTGAGTTTTTCTGACTTTACCGTTATAATATAGGGGTGCACCTTTGTGGTCGCCCAAACAAGTAATAAAAAATGAAAAGAAGGAGAAATACCTATGTCTGGTCATTCTAAGTGGTCAACTATTAAACGAAAAAAAGGTGTTGCAGATGCAAAGCGCGGAGCCGCATTTACTAAATTAAGTCGTGAAATCGTCATTGCTGCACGTGAAGGTGGCGGCGACCCTGAAATGAATTTCCGTCTGCGTTTGGCAATAGATAAAGCCAAAGTGGGCAATATGCCCAAAGATAATATCGAGCGCTCTATAAAGCGTGGTACTGGTGACGATAAAGATGGCATTGTCTATGACGAAGTCACTTACGAAGGTTATGCGCCCAAAGGCGTAGCCGTTATTTTAGAGTGTCTCACCGAAAATAAAAACCGTACCGTTGCCGAAATTAGGCACGGGCTAGACAAAGCTGGCGGTTCACTTGGCGAAAATGGCTCAGTGATGTGGCAATTTGATCGTATCGCTTATTTCATTTTTCCTGAAGAAAGAATGGATTTTGATACAGCTTTTGAATTAGCCATTGAAGCTGGGGCAGATGATGTGACTCAAGATGACGATATGATAGAAATTATTGCCCCAGTTGGCAGTTTTAAAACCATCAGCGATGCTTTAGATGCCGCAAAAGTTCGACCCGAAGATGCAGGAACGCGCATGGAGCCTAAACAAGAAATGGCCTTAGGCGTTGAAGATACACTTCAGGTTTTAAAAGTAGTCGAAACTCTCGAAGAACTGGATGATGTTCAAAATATTTATCATAATATGAGCATTTCCGATGAGGCAATGGAAGCCTTAGCAGCAGAGTAGATTTAAAAAATATCGTGTACTATATTTAAGTTTTTTAAATACAAAGGACACTCAGGTTCTCAAAGTTAAAAAAAATCTTTGTGGCGCTTGGTGTCCTTTCTCTTTAGTTATATATATTTTCAAAAGGTGTTCACAAATGACCCTAGTATTAGGTATAGACCCCGGCACAGCCACAACTGGTTACGGATTTGTGCGCCAAAACCAAGATACAAGTCTTGAAGCTGTGGCTTATGGTGTCATTTCAACCCCCGCTAAAACACCTGCACACGAACGCCTTGTCTCCATTTATGAGCAACTTAACGAACTTCTCCACCTCCATCAACCAGAGCAATGTGCGGTAGAGAAGTTGTTTTTTCAACGCAATGTCACCACCGCTATCGCCGTTGGGCAAGCGCGCGGCGTTGTTATGCTCGGCTTAGCACAAGCAGGCTTAGACCCCGCAGAATATACGCCAAACGAAATCAAATTAGCGGTTTCAGGCTATGGCGGGGCAGGCAAAAGGCAAGTCCAAGAAATGGTGCAAATGTTGCTCAATCTCAAAGATATTCCCCGCCCAGACGATGCCGCAGACGCACTCGCAGTGGCAATTACCCACATTCATACAAATAAATATTAGAGAAAAAATAAAACCTAGTACACAAGAAAATCACACTTCAAGGAGAAGCCCAATAATGGAAAACGCAGACCTTTTTCTACGCTTTGGGGTAGCTTTAGCAATTGGATTTTTGATCGGCTTACAACGAGAATTTGCTCACGGTGGTTCCAAAGATGTGATTATCGCTGGAGAGCGTACCTTTGCCTTATTTGGCCTCGCAGGGGCATTAGCCGCAATGGCTGCCGACGAGCTCAATTCTGCACTCGCTTTTGTTGGCATAATTCTTGTTTTTGGTGCTTTTATCACTGCCGCTTATCTGGTTGATGCGCGCAAAGGACAAGTTGGCTTAACAACTGAAGTCGCGATAGTTATTGCAATTGCCGCAGGTTCTCTGGCTTATTGGGGCTATCTCACTCTTGCCCTCGCAATAGGCATTGCAACCACTGTTATCCTTTCTATTAAACTAGAAACCGATCGTTTTGCACGTTCCCTTACAAGAGAAGATATTTCGGCTGCGCTTCAGATGGCTGTAATCTCAGCCATAATCCTCCCCATACTCCCTAATCAATCTTTTCTTCCACCTCCATTTGATGTACTAAATCCCTTTAAAATTTGGCTCATGGTGGTATTCATCTCAGGGATAAGTTTTCTAGGCTATGTCGCCATCAAGGTCGTGGGGCCAGAACAAGGGATTGGGCTTACAGGCTTTTTAGGTGGCTTGGTCTCCAGCACCGCCGTTACTTTAAGTTTCTCAGAACGTAGTAATCGTGAACCAGAACTCTCAAAGCCTTTTACCCTCGCCATCACAGTGGCCTGGACAGTCATGTTCATCCGCGTTCTTGTTGAGGTTGGCGTAGTTTACCCAGCTCTCCTCAATTTGGTCTGGGTTCCCATAGGTGCATCGGGGCTGGTGGGCATATTTTATTGTCTTTATCTCTTTTTCTCTCAACGCACTACAGAGAAAGCAAATGTCGAATTTTCAAACCCTTTCGATTTAGGCTCAGCCATCAAATTTGGTTTATTATATGCACTCGTTCTGCTCATTTCACGAGCTGCCCAAATGTATCTTGGCGATACAGGGCTTTATCTTTCAAGCATCCTTTCTGGCGCTACCGATGTCGATGCAATTACCCTTTCTATGGCAGAACTCAGCAAAACGGGCGTGGTTGAAATGCCAAAAGCCGCTCTCGCCATCATCCTTGCTACTATGTCAAATACCGCCGTCAAAGGGGGCATAGCCCTCGCCATGGGCGGCAAAGCCCTCCGTAAGCCATTATCATTCGCCATCCTTCTGATGCTGTCTGTCGGCATCAGTGCTGCGTTTTTAATCTAACTGGAGCAAAATTATGATTGCAACCCTACGTGGTGAAATTACACAAATTGAAGAAAACGCCCTGATAGTCGAAGTAGCCAACTTAGGCATCCGTGTTCAAGTCACCGACTCCCTGCGAGAGCAAATGAAAGTAGGAGAGCGCATTTTTCTGCACACCCATTTTGTCGTCCGTGAAGATTCTATGTCTCTATTTGGATTCGAGACCGTGGATGAGCGTGCCCTCTACACACTTCTTCTCAGCGTCAGCAGAGTCGGCCCCAAATTAGCAATGGCGATTCTCTCCGCGCTTCCACCTGATACCGTTAAAAGAGCAATTTTGGATGAAGAGTACGCGATTCTTAACCGCGTCTCTGGCGTAGGGAAGAAAACGGCGCAACGCATCGTATTAGCTCTTCAAGACAAAATCAAACCTACCAGTCTTTTAGAAGAAGCCAGTAGATTAACAGATACCGATACCGAAGTTATGGGGGCATTAACTGCGCTTGGTTATAGCATCGTAGAAGCCCAAACCGCCATCCAATTTATTCCCAAAGACGCGCCTGATGAAATAGAAGAAAGATTGAGATTGGCTTTGGGCTATTTTCAATGAAATCTTTTGATGACCTTGTAGAAATCGCAAAAAGAAAAAATCTTTTTGACGAGAAAAACCCTTGGTCAAATGGCTCCTCAACCTATCTCGAAGAAATTCAAAAAGAATTGCACGAAGTAATCGAAGAGCTTCCAAAAAACCGTAAAAACTATCTTGAAGATGAATTAGGCGATGTCCTCTGGGATTATCTAAATTTAGTGCTTGCCCTTGAAGACGAAGCAGGCATCGAACTCAGCAACGTACTAAAAAGAGCTTCTTCCAAATATAACGAAAGAATTTCAGGGATTGAAAATGGCATATTATGGAAAGAGATAAAAGAAAAGCAAAAAACGGCTCTTGCAAAAGAAGAAAAGGAATCCTAATGCAAATTCCAAAAAATAATATCCTCAAAAAAAGATCACGCTCAGCACTAGGCTATTTTCAGTGACAAAAATCTGTATATACCCTCGCGTAGAATCAATGGGAGGCGTTGGCTCTTTCCGCCTTAAATTTGCACAGGGATTAAAATCCCGCGGCATCGAAGTCACCCACGATCTAGACGAACCAAATATAGACTTCATCTTGCTCCTCGCCGGGACACGGAATCTGCTCGGGCTATATCGTGCCCGCAAACGCGGCATTCCCATCATTCAACGCCTAGACGGAATCAACTGGGTGCAGCGTAAACGTCTCACAAGCCTCCGTTACCATCTTCGTGCCGAATACGGGAACGCAGCTCTAGCTTTCATTCGCCGCTTTCTGGCAGATAAAATTATCTACCAAAGCGAATTCACCCATCAATGGTGGGAAGATTGGTACGGAAAGACTCGCATTCCCTATACTGTTATTCACAATGCAGTTGATTTAGATATTTACGCCCCTATTGATACAAAGAAAAGTGCTTCGGCGCAAAAATACGCGCCTCGTAGCAGCACGCCAGACAAATACAGGATCGTTCTTGTTGAAGGTAGCCTCGCCGGTGGGTTAGATTCAGGTCTCCGCTGGGCAGTAAATCTTGCTGAAAATCTTAGTGAAATACTTCCCATCGAACTCCTCGTCGTTGGAAAAGTAGATAAAAAGCGCAAAACTGAAATCCTAGCCAAGACCATAGCCGATATAAAATTTCTTGGCGTAGTCCAACGTGAAGAAATCCCCGCCATAGACCGCTCTGCCCATCTCTATTTTTCTGCCGAAGTCAATCCTCCCTGCCCTAATGCAGTCATCGAAGCCCTTGCTTGCGGACTTCCCGTCTTAGGCTTTGATACTGGCTCACTCGCAGAACTTGTGCCACCCTCTGCGGGGAAAACTGTGCCTTACGGTGCAGATGTCTGGAAACTAGAAGACCCCGATATTTCTACCCTTGCCGAAGCCGCACTAGAAATTTTAACTAACATCAGCAGCTACCAAAAAGCTGCTCGTAAACACGCCGAAAAAAAATTAGGCTTAGATTTAATGGTAGAGAAATATCTGAGCTTTTTCACCACATCCTAAAACCCCTTTCCTCTTGGAGTGCCCATGTCTCAAAATCAAGAAATCCACGATTTTCTTCTCCACCATCTCGACACCATCATGCAAAACGATATCCCCGCCTATAACACGACCTGCACCGAAGATTTAACCCTCTACGAGTGGTGGGTCACACCTCAGCGCATAGATGGGCTTCCTTTCCACGAATTCATGATGAATGCCAACGAAAAGCGTGGCACCGTCTTCGGCGCCGAAGGCGACCCTGCTCCCGTTCGTTTTGACTTGGCAAATCTCAATATCCAAAGATATGCTGATACCGCCATCGCCAGTTATACCCTCATGATTAGCACCGCCCTCCCCACAGGCGTCAAAGTCGCCTCACATAATGAGAGTCGTGTCATCATCAAAATAGAGGAAGAGTGGAAAGTCGTTCATGTCCATAAATCGCCAGCGTGGCAAGCGCCGCATATAAAAGAGTGAGTAAAAGATAAATGAAAATCCTCGCCATCGCCATGTCGCGAATCCCTGCGCCAAATGCCAACGGCATTCAGGTCATGAAAGTCTGCCAAGCCCTCACACAGCTTGGGCATGACCTCACCCTCCTCATCCCCGATATGGAGCCATGGGGGTCAACGCGCGCAGAAATTGCCGAACATTATGGGCTAGAAAAAAGCTTCAAAATTTCTTGGATCAGCACAAAATCTCGACGCACCTTTACTTGGCGCGCCCTCCGTGAAGCCCGCAAATATGCCCCCGATTTAATCTATAGTTGGTCGCCCCAAAGCAGCGCATTTTCCCTTCTGCATCGTCTCCCCACCATCCACGAAATGCACGAGCCTCCGCTCGGGCGTTTTGGCCCTTTATGGTATAGCGCCTTTCTCCGTCTCGGCGGGGATAAACGCCTCGTGACCATTACGCGCGCCTTACGGGATTTATTGGATTCACAGTATGGCATTCCATCAGATGTCGTCATCGCCCCAAATGGGGTGGATTTAGAACAATACGAGACAAACGCAAGTCCCCAACTTGCTCGTCAAAAGTTGGGCATCGAAGAAGCCCCAACAATCTGCTGTACCGGTCATCTTTACGCAGGACGCGGAGTAGAGATATTTCTTCGGCTGGCAGAAAAAAGCCCTGAGGCAAACTTCCTGTGGGTAGGCGGGCAACCAGATGACGTCCACGTATGGCGCGAACGCGCATCCAAACTTAAAAATGTTAAATTCACAGGCTTCATCCACAATGCCGCGCTTCCCCTCTATCAATCTGCCGCTGATATTTTAATTGCCCCCTACGAGAGGCAAATTGCTGGCTCCAGCGGCGGTGATTCAGCATCCGTTGCCAGCCCAATGAAAATTTTCGATTATATGGCGGCCAAACGCCCCATCATCACCAGTGACCTGCCCGTAATACGCGAAGTGCTCAATGAAGATACCGCAATCTTTTGCCCCCCCGATGATGTCGAAGCATGGGACGCGGCAATCACGCGGCTTTTAGATGATGATGCCTTGCGAGAAAAATTGGCAAAAAAGGCCTATGCTCGTGTAAAAGAATTTACTTGGCAGGCGCGCGCTAAAAAGATTTTAGATAGTTTTTCTAAAGTTTAAAAAAATTTTGCCCAAATATTTAGAAATTCAAAAAACAAATGCCTAAACGTAGCGTTTAGAAAAACTAAACATTTTGATAATAACAAATTTTCTGTTTTTCAAGTATTCTTTTTCCATATTATTTGCTCAAATATATAAGGAAAAACATGCTCTTTCTCATCGTTTCATTATTAGTCATCTCTGGCACAATTCTCTTTTTTCTTGGCGTAAATACCTTACAGCGACGCGATACGCCAGCAATAATGCCCTTTATTGCTATTTTGTTTTCAGCGAGCTTATGGTCTTTTGGATTCGCGGTGGAGGTAATAAGTACGAGCTTAGAAAATAAAATTTTCTGGGCAAATATACAATTTATCGGAATTAATATATTGTCTTTTTCATGGTTTCTAATGGCCCTCTATTACACAGGACAACCTCGACAAACTATTCGAAATCTCTACACCTTAGCTATAATGCCATTATTAACAATATTGGTAATTTGGACAAACCCCTACGACCTCTTTCGCGGAACACCATCACTTGAAGTTATCACCCAAACTTTTTCTGTTTTAAATAGTGAATATGGCATATATTTTTATGCCATTTATGTCCCTTTTAATTGGTTATTAAATGTGGGTTCTTTATTTTTACTTTTCCGTTTCTGGATAAAATCTCCTGCTGTATACCGTCGCCAAAGGATGATTTTAGCGCTTAGTTTTTTACTTCCCTTTTCAGTAGATATTCTTTATATAGCCGGTATTAGCCCAATTCCTAACTTTAACTTTAC
>JABGQV010000144.1 GCA_018648655.1 Anaerolineae bacterium
CATTCACTCTGCCAAACTGCCGCTTGCTTCGCCATAATTGGCGAAGGTATTGAACGGGTAAATTAATATTAAAACGTGTTCCTTTATTATGGCTTTTATCAACCCAGATTTTTCCACCATGTCTATCCACTGCTAGATTACAAAAAGCTAACCCGATGCCAAAACCAGAGGTTTGTTTTTTCCCTTGAATACGTGTAAATTTTTCGAATACGCTAGCTTGGTTTTCCAGTGTAATTCCTATGCCGTCATCTGCTATCCAAAATTGTAATGAATTACCGTCCATCTTAGCACCAACTTCGATATTTCCATCCATAGGGGTGAATTTAGAGGCGTTTTCAAGCAAGTTGATAAGAACACGGGCAATCATATCTCTATCTACCCAGATATTTGGAAGGCTTTCACTCATATTTATTGATACTTTTTGATAACGGGCTTTTATTGAAGGCTCAACAGCATCTAAAGCATCTTGTATAAGTCTATTAGGAGAAACGCCTTCTTGGGTAACGATTTCTTGCCCCGCTTCAAGGCGATTGATATCAAGCAGAGAGGAGATAAGGCGTTGCATGCGCCCCGTAGCATTGCCCGCAATCGCCATTACAGACTCTACAGCTTCATCTTTTTCTTCAAGCAAACCATCTAAAACATCTAAGCTTGAAACAACATTTGCTAGTGGAGAGCGCAAATCATGATAAATCATAGATGCCATATCATTACGCAAGGCATCTAATGCTTTTTTTTCAGTAATATCTCTGAAGGTCCACTGCAATGCTTCTTCTTTTCCAAAATAGATACTAAGCACATAAACATCTACAGGGATTTCTTCGCCATTTTTAACAGAGAAAACTGCCTCATAACTGCTACTGGGGTCATAGTGTAGGTGTTCAAAATTTTCCCCTACATCATTCCAGTTTACAGTATGAAAATCTTCAATATTCATGGAGCGGACACTCTGTGCATCATACTTACTTAATGATAAGGCCTTACGATTAGCTTCGAGTATTTTTCCTTCCCAGTTGGTAATTAGAATTGGTTCAACACTATTATGAAAAAGTTCATAATAACGCTTACGAGCTTCTGCCGCTTCTTCAAAATAACGTGCATTTTGAATAGTTGTGCCTGCCAAGCTACCGATACCTGTCATTACCAATAAAGCATCTGGGTCAAACTCCCCGGAGATAGGATTAATTGCTTGAATTACACCAATAATTTTGCCATGTGCCTGAATAGGAGCAAGGGCAATTCCCTTAGAATTGATATCATTATCAATCTGTGATTTTTCAAAAGGGTTTTCGTCTCTTAATGCTGGAATAACAATACCGTGTTTATCTTGAATTACTTTCTCGATTAACCCTTTACCTTTAGGTACACGTTTTCCTAAAATGCTCCCTGCCTGGTTTCCAGTTGCGGCAAGAAAGACAAAATCACCACTAGAGGATTCCTGTAATGCCAGCCCAACTGTTCCAACCTGTAAGGCCTGCATGGTTTGATTCAAAATTTGCTGAAAAACATCATCCGTTTTTAACGAGGCATTAAGCGTTGCTGCACCATCTGCTAATGCCGTCATCACACGTGCCTGACGCTGGCTCTCAGTATATAAACGGGCATTTAAAATAGCAATACCTGTTTGGTCTGCGATAGCTTGCATCAATTCAAGATGTCCACGATCAAAAGCATTGGGCACAGAGTGAACAAGAGTCAAAACGCCCACAATTTTCTCACGCGCCATTAATGGCACACAAAGCGCAGATTTTGCCCCACTCTCTTTTATGGCATCATCAGGGCGACGTACCCAACGTTTATCAAGGCTAGTATCAGGCACAAGTGCAGATTTTTTATTACGTACCACCCATCCAGCCAACCCACGCTCAACAGTCACACGGAGTTGTCTCGTCGTATTTCCTTGAACTTGACGCCCGTGCACAATGATCGAATCGAGTGGTTTTCCATGATCGTCCATCACCATTATGCTTCCGCGCTCTCCACCCACATTATCTATTGCAGCATAAAGTACACGCTGCAAAACAGTCCTCAAATCGAGGGCTGTAGCAACTTCTCGGCTCACATGATATAGCAGTTCTAATAGAGAACGATTTTCATCGGTAGGCATGCCTAAAAGTATAGCATAATAAGATAGAGTAAAATCAAGGAAAACTTATATAGAGGTGAAAAATGACCCTAGATATCAATCGTATTCAAGCCCTTTGTTTTGACGTAGATGGCACCCTTAGCGATACTGACGATCAATATGTTGAGAAATTCGCAAAACTTTTCCGCCCACTTTCTTTCCTTTTTAAGAATAAGGATGCACACCGTGCCGCGCGGCGTTTTGTAATGTGGAGTGAAACACCTGGCAATATGATTTTTGGCCTCCCCGACGTGCTCGGACTTGACGATGAACTTGCCTCTCTTACTGATTGGTTGACGCGGAAAAAACCACCGAAGCTAAAACATTTCATCCTCATCGAGGGCATAAAAGAAATGCTCACAGCCTTAAGTGAACACTACCCAATGGCTGTTGTCACCGCGCGTAATGAAGAAGGTACTATGCAATTTCTTGAACAATACGATTTGCTCCCCTTTTTTGATGTAGTCGTGACAGCCCTAACAGCTGAACATTCTAAACCCTATCCAGACCCTGTTATCTATGCTGCAAAAGAGATGAATACCCCCGTTGAAAATTGTCTCATGATTGGCGATACTACAGTAGATATCCGTGCAGGAAAAATAGCTGGGGCACAAACAGTAGGCGTACTGTGCGGCTTTGGCGAGGAAAAAGAACTTCGCCAACGCGGTGCTGATATTATCTTGGAGACAACCTCAGAATTAACAGCAATATTGTTAAAGGGAAAATAAAAAAAAGAGATAGTCACTTTAAAAATGACTATCTCTTAAAATGACTACCCCTCGTTCACCAACAACACAATTCTACCCTTCACTGCGGCTTGCTCAATCAACTCATGTGCACGTTTTGCATCTTCGAGTTTCATGCGTTGCTCAATAGCGGGCTTGATTTTTCCTGCTTTTAATAACTCAAAAAGTGCCGCCAAATCTTCTTTGAACCATTCAGGATTTTTCTTCCGCAAATCGCCAATTGAGTAGAAAGATGCCTTGCGACCGTTCGGCAGAATATTCCACAGCGCAACTTTCATGAAATCTATAGGCACACTTCCGCCTCTGCCCATTGAGTTATCATAAAAGCCATAGGGGACGAGTGTGCCGTCTTTTTTAAGAGAGTTGAAGGATTTTTTGAAGTTCTCGCCGCTAATAGCATCAAAAGCCGCGTCGACCTTGCCCTCGGCTTGCATCCGCGCAAAGAAATCTTCTTTGGCGTAATCGATGTGCACCGCACCCAAACCCTCAACCAATTCCCGTTTAGACGCGGATGCCGTCCCATAGATCTTAAGGTCAAGCTGTCTGCCCAATTCGATTAACGCTGACCCAACAGCTCCGCCCGCCCCATGAACAAGAATGCTCTGCCCACGCTTTACTTTGGCAATTCTATGCAACATCTGGTAAGCGGAAACATAAGACAAGACCATGCTCACAGCTTCGGCAGGGTCTATCCCTTCGGGGACGGGCACCAAAGAATCAGCGGGGCGGAGCATATATTCTGTATAAGCACCGTATACTGTTAAATCTGCAACGAGCAAACCGGGGGCAAGTCCGCTTACGTCTGTTCCGACTTTGTCCACGATACCGACCATATCGTATCCTGGTGAAAGCGGAGGCGTTTCCTTAAATCCAAAATAGATACCTTTACGCACCATCGTATCTGTAAAGGTTGCGCTGGCAGCTAAAACCTTGACGCGTACTTCTCCCGCACCCGGTTCGGGGAGGGCAGCTTCTTCGACTACCTGTAAAACTTCGGGGCTACCAAACTCGTTTAAGATTACTTTTTTATAGCTCATATTTTTTCCTTTTGTCGAAAGAGACTTTATAGTAGAATAATATTGACGATGTAATCATTTTACAATATAATGTTTACGGCGTCAACACTGTTTTAGGAGCAAAATATGACAAATAAATATCATCACGGCAATTTACGAAATGCCCTAATAGAAGCAGGCGTAGAAATTTTAGAAGAAGAGGGAAATAATGCCTTGAGCTTGCGAAAAGTAGCGCGCAAAGTTGGCGTAAGCCACGCTGCACCCTACAGGCACTTTGAGAATAAAGAACTTTTGATTGCCGCAATTGCAGACGAAGGCTATGCTAAATTAGAAGAAAAGATGAATAGCGTAACTACCGAGTTTTCTGATGATTCAAGCGTGCAAATCATAGAGTTAGGCTGGGCATATATTCATTTTGCTATAGAAAACCCCAATCATTTGCGCGTTATGTTCACCGATTTTTCAGAGTCTTGTACTTTAGAAACAGGGGATTCTTTTGCCTTGCTGGTTAATTCAATTATAGCTGGGCAAGAGGCCAACGATGTCGTAGCAGGAGATACGGTGCAGTTGGCATTAGCTCTTTGGGCTACAGTACATGGACTTTCCACTTTGCTGATTGAAAATAAAATCCCAGCAGTCAATTCAGGCACAGTGAGCGCAGAAGAAGTGGCACGGGCGTCATTGCTGACAATATTTAATGGGTTGAGGAAGAAAATTACATGAAAATATTCAAAAATGGATTATCAACGGGCTTATTGCTTCAACTTGCCATTGGACCTGTTTTCTTTTTTATCATTGGTCTCACATTAGAACGTTCCCTTCTTGATGGTCTTGTTGCTGTTCTAGCAGTAACAATCGTGGATTATTTTTATATAGCATTAGCAATACTAGGCATCGGAAAAATACTTGAGAAAAAGAAAGTTAAGAAAATTTTCGGTATTCTTAGTTCTATCGTGCTTATCATATTTGGTGGAATAATTATCAAAGATATTATTGGTAGCGATATTTCTGTAGCAGTAAACGCTGATTCATCTAATCTCTTTACAAGTTTTCTCTCAGTTTTTTTCCTCACGATTTCTAGTCCAATGACTATTGTCTTTTTTACAAGTCTCTTTGCCACAAAAGCTCTTGAATATAATTATACGAAACGAGAGCTACTTATTTTTGGGCTATCTACAGGCTCTGCTACATTTTTATTTCTAGGAATATCTGTAATTATTTTTTCCCTAATTGGTGGGGCAATTCCTATATCGGTTATTAGATTATTGAATATCCTAGTTGGAATTTTACTGATCGGATACGGGTTAGTGCGTTTGCTGAAGAATCTAAAAAACAGTGAGGAAATGGTGAATGAATAAGAGGCAAACTCTATAAAAATTTTGCCCCTTATGATATACCCTCTGCGTCCCGTGACAGATGAAGAGTGTTCATCTATCTCATATCCAAGAAAAAAGGATTAGCTAAAGCTAATCCTTTTTTATAAACTAAACGCTTCCGCTCCCCCGCAAGCGCGGATCCAAAATATCACGTAGAGCATCTCCAACCAAGTTCCAAGCTAAAACAAAAAGAACGATAGCCACGCCGGGAAAGACGACTATATACCAATACTCTCCAAGAGAAGGTACCCAGTTGCGAGCAAAACTAATCATTTGACCCCAATCTGCGTAGCCACGTTGTGCGCCCAAGCCCAGAAAACTGAGCGCGGCAAAGGTTAGCACATAAGAGCCGATATTCATGGAAGCAATGACCAAGATAGGAAAAACAGCATTGGGCAAAAGGTGACGGAAGAGGATGCGCATATTACCCGCGCCAATAATTTGGGCCGCAGTAGCGTACTCAGATTCTTTGACTGCGAGGATATTACCGCGCATCACACGAGCAATACCCATCCAGCCGAAAAAGATAATGGCTAACATGCCCGTAAGTACCTGAAGTTGAACAGGATCTATTTTTTCAGCTGGATTTTGACCAAAGGTAAGAAAAGCAACTATTTTTGCCATAAAAACCAATCCATTGGCTTCACCACGACCGTATACCGTTTGTAAAACGGAGGTTAAGGTAATAGCGGCTAAAAGGAAGGGAAAGGCCTGGAAAATTTCTGTGAAACGCATCAGAAGTTCGTCTACCCAGCCACCGTAAAAGCCAGAGAGAGAGCCAATTAGCACACCCACAATGGTGGTGATGAGAGTAATTACAACACCAATTCTAAAAGCAGTACGCGCACCCCAAACTACGCCATAATAAATATCATATTGACCTTCTGTAGTGCCAAAACGATGCTCTTCGCTAGGTGGATTTGGCGTTGTACTGAAGCCATCGCGCGGAATCATATAAGGATCGCGTGCATTTTCTGGGATAGGCGCAAAGTAGGGAGCACCTATTGCCATAATCGCGTAGAGGGTGAGAATGACGATGCCGATTAATGAGGTCGGGTTTTTGAGTAGTTTTTTGAGTATGGTCATGGTAAATACCTGAAATAGTGATGCGTGCTGTGTAAAATATAATACGTAAATATTTTTTCTTTGTACTCTTTATATTTAGTTAATCTAAACGAATACGCGGGTCAACAATGCCGTATAAAACATCTACAATAAGATTGCCAAAAACGAGCACAAAGCTACTAAAGAGCGTCATCCCCAATACTGAGACAACATCAAGCATTGCAGCAGAGGCTGCCATGAATTTACCCAAACCAGGATAGTTAAAGATTGTCTCTGTAATCACCACTCCATTAAAAAGCCCAATGAGCGTCATCCCGCCAACAGTGATAACAGGGATAAGAGCATTTGGCACAGCATGACCTTTAATTACCCTTCTTTCATTTAGCCCTTTTGCGCGGGCAGTAGTCATATAGTCTTGGCGCAAAGTATCAAGCATAGAAGAACGCGTTACGCGAAGCAAAAATGCCCAACTAATTATAGAAAGCGTAATTACTGGCAAAACCAAATGTCTAAGTGCATCTAAGAAAATATCAAAACGCAAATTGAGCAAAGAATCAATCGTATTCATTTGTGTATAGCGCGTAAACTCACCCGATTGCACAATCTGAGAAGCCCATAAAGAGAGTCTTTCGGGCGGAAACCAATCTAGTTTTGCATAAAAAAACATCAGCAAGAGAAGTCCCAAAACAAAGGTGGGCACAGACCAGCCAATAATTGCTAAAACGCGCAGTATTTGGTCAGGCAATTTATTATGATGCACAGCTGATTTTATGCCCATCCACACAGATAAACCAATTAGCGGGATAGCTGATAAAAGAGCCAGTTCTGCGGTGGCGGGCAAGCGATGTTTAATTACTTCTGCAACGGGCATATGCCCAACGGTAGAAAAGCCCATATCGCCACGCAAAATGCCACCATCAATTTCACCAGTCACTTCATCTTTTTGCCCCACCATCCAACGCCAATACTGGATGTGAATAGGATCGTCTAAACCATATTTTTTGACAATATCTTCAATTGCTCCCTGCCTTTTAGGGATGTCAGAAACGTATAAAGATGCACGCTCATAAGGCGTTAGCATAGAAAGCATTGCAAAAACAAGCATGGTTACGCCGATGAGAATTAAGGGCAAAATAAATAAACGGCGGATTATATAAGTCAGCATAGAATACCTTCCTCTATGTTTTCGGGATAAATCTGACAGGTCTTAAAGACCTGTCAGATTTTAGGATTTGCTGGATAAAAAGTTGAAAGAAAGCTGACAGGTCGTGCTTCTGCGAAACCTAAGACCTGTCAGCTTTTGATTATTTAGTTTCTACTCGCCTTTTGATAGCGCGTAGATATAAGAATACGCGGCATTGGGGTAAGCGGGGTTGTAATAATAGTCTTTAATCCAGTGTTGGAAGTGACGGCGACCTACGGGCTGATAAAGCCAAATCATAGGTGCATCTTCTTGTGCTTTGAGTTGGATTTCTTCGTAAACAGCTCGGCGTTCTTCAGTGTCGGTCAGTGCTGCGCCTTCTTCTACGAGAGCATCGAACTCTGCGGCTAAACCTTCTTCCATATTGACAACACGTCCGTAAGCACCCTGTGAGTGCAAGAAGGGGTGTGCCCAGTTGTGTGGATCATGGAAATCTTCAAGCCAGCCACCAACGTAGATAGGCAGTTTTCCTGCACGGCGGGCGTTAAGCAAGACAGCGAAGGGCATGCCAACCACTTGAACGCTAAAGTTGGGGTTGACGGCTTCAAGACCGGCTTTGAGAATTTCAGAGGATAAGCGGCGGGTGTCGTTGCCTGTATTATAGGCAATTTGGAGATAAAAACCTGTCTCCCAGACATCGCTATCGGCGAGTTTGAATTCTTCTTCGCATTTGGCGGGGTCATAGGAGTAAATGGGGTCTTCACCTTCGCGGTAGCCTAACATGCCGGCGATGATGGGCCCTTGAGATTGAATGCCTTCTCCATTGAGAGCATCGCTAATCATTGCTTCGTAGTCGAAGCAGTAGCTAAAGGCTCTGCGGATATGAACATCACGGAAGAATTCAGCAGGAATACCATTTCCATCAAGTTCACCACTGCCTGCAAAGGGGTTTCCACCTTCTACATTGATACTTTGGTTAAATTGAGCAGGAGTCATGGCAAGGCTAGGGAGATCTGTCCAGGCTTGGATATATCCATCACTGGCATCTTCACAGTTGCCTGCTTCGTCACAAATTACGCCATAATCTGGTTCTAGTTGTGGGCGGTATTGAGAGGGAACGGCAATGAAATCAGCATCGCCTGCTTCAAACATGGCTTGGCGAGTACCCCATTCATCCACGATCTTCCAAACAACATTCTTAATGCTGGCTATACCACTAGGTCCACCTTCCCAGATGGGATCGCCTTCTGCACGCCAATAGTTTTCATTAGCAACGAGGGCAATTTCTTCACCTGGAGTCCAGTGATCTAGGATATAGGGACCTGTGCCGTTTGCAACATTGAAAAGAACGGTGTTTTCTTGTTCAGGGTCATGCCACTGTACCCAATTATCGCAAGAGCCATCCCAAGCACCTTGTTCAACCATCCATTCCATATCATAGGTGGCGGCTAAGAAATTATTGGTGAGCATGGCTAAGAACCAAGGCGTAGCCGTGGCTAAGTTATAGGTGACAGTACCGGCTTCATCATCTGCTACCACTGCGCTTTTTACTTTTTCACAAGCGGCGACTAGTTCAGCATCTGATAAATCGGAAAATTCTTTTTCGCTATCACCAATGGCGAGATCTTCAACTGAGTAAAGCCCAAAGAAGGCTTCTAAGGTCATCCAGTGAGGACCATCAAGGCGATCTTGCAAGAGGGCGCGTTGAACGGAATAAGCCACATCATGAGGTTCTAATGTGCCACCTTCGTGGAAAGTGACACCCTCGCGGATGTCAAAAGTCCAGATATCGCCAGTTTCGTTAATTTCCCAGCCTGTTGAAAGAACGGGCACAAATGAGCCAGTATCTTCGCGATTAAACCAGACCATACCTTCGTAGATATTATTTTGTTGTGCGGCACCAGTTGTTTCGTAAGTCCACGCAGGGTCTAAGGTTTGAGGCTCACCGAAAGTCACAAAAACATAGGTGTCAGGGTTTTTCATATCAAGAGCCGGTGCTGAGGCTTCCTCAGCAGGTTCTTCTGCCGCGGGAGCTTCTTCGGCAACCGTTTCTTCTGCTGCAGGGGCTTCTGCATCATCAGCTACAGGCGTAGATGCGGGAGCGCAAGCAGATAAAACCATGCTAGCCACGATTAGTAGGCTAAAAGCAAATAGTAGTTTTGAACGCATTATTTTTTCTCCTCCTCGAAAGGATTTTTTATAGGGGGTAAGATTATTCGGATTATCCGAAAAGAACTTTCTAAAGCGCGATTTATCAGGCAACCACCTCCTCAGCATCGACTAAATGACAAGAAACAAAATGATTGGCTTTTACTTCACGTTGCTCAGGTCGTTTTTCTACACAAATAGTTTCGGCAATAGGGCAACGCGTATGAAATCGACAACCGGAAGGAGGATTAATAGGAGAAGGCACATCGCCCTTTAAAAGAACGCGCCTGCGCCCTTCCTCCGCAACTGGATCAGGAATGGGGACTGCTGAAAGCAAAGCCTGCGAATAAGGATGTAAAGGCTCTTCATATAAATCGTCTTTATCTGCTAATTCAACAATCCCCCCTAAATACATCACTGCCACGCGGTCGCTAATATGTCGCACCATAGAAAGGTCGTGTGCAATAAACAAATAAGTGAGGCCAAACTCTTCTTGTAAATCTTCTAATAAATTAATCACCTGTGCCTGCACAGAAACATCTAAAGCAGAAATAGGCTCGTCACAAATAATAAATTCTGGTTGCAAAGATAAAGCGCGCGCAATCCCAATTCGCTGGCGTTGGCCACCTGAAAACTCATGCGGATAACGATTAGCAAAAGCGGGATTCAAGCCGACCAATGTCAATAACTCTTCAACTCGTGCCTGAACTTCTTTTCCTGTTGCTAACTTATGCACAATTAAAGATTCACCAACAATATCCAATACTTTCATACGCGGGTTCAAACTAGCATAAGGGTCTTGAAAAATCATCTGCAATTTACGGCGCATCTTGCGCATCTCTACTGCGTTTAAAGAAGCCAAATCCACGCCGTCATACATCATCTTTCCATCTGTAGGTTCATAAACCCGCAAAAAAGTGCGGCCGGTGGTAGATTTTCCACAACCGGATTCTCCAACCAAACCCAAAGTTTCGCCCTTTTTAATCTCGAAGCTCACTCCGTCCACAGCGTGAACAGACCCAACTTCACGGCGCAATAATCCTTTACGAATAGGAAAATATTTCTTTAAATTCTCAACACGAACTAAAGCACTCATTATTTCATTCTCCCAGTAGCTATATCTACCCAGCAAGCCACCTTATGATTTGGGGCAACTTCCTCCAAAGCGGGGTTTTCCTCCAAGCATTTCTCAACCACAAATTCACAACGTGGAGCAAAGGGGCAAGAAGTTGGTGGCGCATATAAAACAGGAGGCAAGCCATCAATCGAAACTAAACGCTCAGCATGTTTTCCATCTAAGCGAGGCAAACTGCCCAATAAGCCCACCGTATAAGGATGTTGCGGATTTGCATATAACTCTTTCACATCCGCTTCTTCTATAAAAAGACCACCATACATCACCATCATTCTCTGTGCCAAACCGGCAATCACGCCCAAATCATGCGTGATCCAAATAATCGCCATACCCAAATCGGCTTGTAAACGCTTCACTAAATCAACAAATTGTGCCTGAATAGTCACATCCAAAGCCGTAGTTGGCTCATCTGCAATCAAAACTTTCGGATTACAAGAAAGAGCCATCGCAATCATCACCCTCTGCCTCATTCCGCCTGAAAACTGATGCGGATAATCCTTCAACCGCCCCTCAGCCTCTGAAATCCCGACCATCTCCAAAAGTTCAACCGCACGCCTATCTGCCTCTTCCTCAGAGATGCTCAAATGCAATAACATTGGCTCTGTTAATTGTTTGCCAATCGTCAGAACTGGGTTCAAAGAAGTCATAGGATCCTGAAAAATCATCGCAATCTGCGCCCCCCGCACAGATTGCATCTCTTTTTCGCTCAACTTCAATAAATCTTGCTCATAAAACTCCGCACTCCCCGCCGAAATCACTCCCGGTGGCATTGGGATCAAACGAAGCACTGAAAGCATCGTTACACTCTTTCCGCAACCGCTCTCTCCTACAATTCCCACCGTCTCGCCTTCATTTACTTCAAAGGAAACACCATTAATGGCATGAACAACACCTTCATCAGTGCGAAAGCGAGTCTCTAAACCTTTTACGTCTAAAATCTTTTTCTGCATTTCGTATCCTCTGTCTTGCCTTAACTTTTTTCTTTGGATTTCGGACATCATCTAGGTGCTTGCCCAAAAAGCATTTTTCAAACATTATCTTTTCTATTGCCCCAAACACTCGTCTCGCATGTGCCCCAAACTTGCTCCTGCATGGATAGATTTTCGCTATACAAACTTGCTTGGGAAAAGAGCCAGCTACCACTAGCTCTTTTCTCCAACTCTGAAAACCGTGACTGATGAAGAACAATCTTAGTTTTCAAAAAAACCTTTCTCTTTTTCACAAAAAGGAGAAAAATAAAAAAAAAGGCACTACCTATCGAGCATATCTATAAAATAAATCTAAGAGCAATCTTGTGCGCTAAATACTAAACAACTTTCTACGAAATGGCACGACACCTAGAACGGGTTTTTCTCCACCCATAAAGATAGTTATCCTCCCCCTCTCCATCCATAGATCACCCCCTCTATAAGCATAAAACTATCCATCACAAAGCGCACCCAAAAACAAAAAAGACCCCTCTGTAGAGGGGTGATAAAATAAGCCCAGAGAAGTAAGATTGTTTTTGCTCAGAAAGGGATATATTACGTCTATGAAAATGTCTTGCCTCATACTTTCATAGAAGACACTCAAATATAGTGCATCCAAAAGCAAATGCAGTACAGTTTTAGTCCCCCCAATTTAAAGCTCCTATCCACCAGAACCCTAATGAAAAAAACACAAGCAATTTTAGTCATACTAATAATCCCTTTCTTTAGTTTTCTTTTAATGACATCCCCCGAAAAGACTTATGCAGGCACATCAACACCAACGCCAACCCCCATCCCACTTTTTAAAAGGGTAATCCCCCCAACCCCTCCACCACCACCCAAAACGCCCTTACGCTTCAAAGAATTGAGTCTCGAAGAAGGTCTCTCACAAAGTGTTGTCACCGCTATTTTACAAGACCGCTTTGGCTTTCTGTGGGTAGGTACTCAAGATGGACTCAATCGCTACGATGGACACAGCTTTACCATTTTCCGTCCCGACCCAGATTCCCCCAACACAATCAACGACCGCTGGATATCTTACCTCTATGAAGATTCTCAAGGCTACCTCTGGGTTGGTACCGTTCAGGGCGGTTTGAATCGCTACAACCCAGAGAGCGGGACCTTCACCCACTATATAAGCGATACCAAAACCCCAAATAGTCTTAGCAGTAATCGCATCAAAACAATTTTAGAAGATAGCCGAGGTGATTTCTGGGTAGGCACAGACGACGGATTAAACCGCCTTAATCTCGAAACTGGCGAATTTGAGCATTTTAAAGATGAGAACAACCTTGCCTCTAGCCTATCTGGAAATGACATCACGGTACTATATGAAGATAGTCGTAATATGCTATGGGTTGGCACTAGCAAAGGTGGAATAAATCGCTTCAATACGGCTGATTCTACATTCACAAACTATAATTTCCACCCGTGGAACACTCTAGGGCATAACCATATTCACG
>JABGQV010000155.1 GCA_018648655.1 Anaerolineae bacterium
CTATTCGAGAAGTAGGAAAACTGGTCGGTCTTCATCGTGGACTTGATAGTGTTATGGAATTCTAAAAAATATATAGCTACTAAGCCCCGTGTAATCTGTCCCGTTTTTGGCTCTGGCTATATGGCGTGGTTTTTGCATCAGTTCTCTTATAATTTATGATTTATATATCTTCTCTAGGTTTGCTTGGTACTTTCATTGGCTTGATTCGAGCTTTGCCTCAGCTAATACGAATTATCCGTTCAAAAGAAGCTAGAGGCCTATCTCTGGATTCTGTTGCAACTAGCTCAATTGTCAGTTTTGGATGGGCTTTATATGGGTTTTTGACGAACCAAATTTATGTCAGTTTAGCAACAGGTATATCTGGAATTATATTTGCCATCATTGCTATTATGGCTATTTTATATGGGCGGAATATTAAGGAATTAAAAATTGCCCCACTTTGGCTTGGAATATTATTTCTTTCATTTTTTCTTTATCGAAGTGCTGGGCTAGGTTTTGTTTTACCAGTTAGTGTTCTTGCTTCAAATATTCCACAACTCTGGATTGCTTATCACGAAAGAGATCTGTCTGATTTATCCCTTGGTACTTGGGTCTTGTCTTTTATGGATGGGTTAGTTTGGACAATTTATTCACTCATGCAAAATGATACTTCTATTTTAGCTTTTGGTATTTTTAATTTATTATCTAGCTTCCCCATTATATTTTTGAAGCTATTATTCATTTTCAAGATTAAAAATATTTCGAAGGTCTAGTATACAGATAAGGAATTTTATAACCCCGCGTTAAGTTACTTTGTCTTCGCCCTAAATGAGATAAAAAAAGAAAACTCCCCAACTACTTGTTGGGGGGTTTTTATTGATAAATCTATATCTTATGAAACACTTTCTCTTAATGCTTTTATAAAGACTTCTACCATTTTTTCTATATTGACTTCTTTAGCAACAATATTATAGGATTCTGCGCCCATTGTGCGTAAATGAAGCTGGTTTTCTAAGGCGTTTTTTAGTGCTTCTCGCAATGCTTTTTCATCATTGGGTGGGATTTGCCAACCGTTTTCGGGGCGAATAAGGTCATCTTGTGTTCCGTCTCCTTGCGCAACAATGACAGGAAGGGCGTGAGACATAGCCTCTTGTACGGCAAGTCCCCCCGTACCAGGGAGCACAAAGAGGTCGGCTTCTGCCCAAATCATTTTCAGTTCTGCTCCATGTTTTTCGCCAAAAAAGCGCGCTGATGGGTAAATCTCTTTTGCTAATTTCTCCAGAGAATTTCGTGCAGGGCCTTCGCCAACAATCCATAATTTGGGCTGTGTCTTTTTGGGTAAGGCCGCGCAGGCACGAAGCAGGTTATCTATTTTTTTGCGCTCTTGTATACGGCCTACATATAGGGCTATTAATTTCTCGTAATTTTGTCGAACAGGGCGTGTCAGTAACCCACCTATGGGCTTGTGCGCCACTGCATTGGGGGCTACAAAGATTTTTTCTATAGGATATCCGAGTGCGGCGTAGTTTTCGGCACCGCGTTGACTGTAGGAGATGAGGGCAGAAAATTTGTTGAGGAAACGCATCCAGTTTTTTTCTTGCACCCCAGCTAAAATCCCCGTTCGTTGCGGTGCGCCTAGCCCCCATCCAATAACTGGACGGTTGCGTTTTTTCATCCAGTTAATTGCAGCGGGGGTCGCTAAGTAGCGCGGGTTTGCTTCGAGTATGAGTGCATCTGGATTGGTTTTGGATAGCCAATTTAGGAGATTTTCTTGATAGCAGAAATAAAAAGAGCCTTTAAGAATATGACGATTTTTTGCCTGTGTATATTTAGCGATTTCAAGATTTTGGCTTGTGGAAATATGCTCTATAGCTCTGGGTTCACCTGCATATAATGACATGCCACTTTTGCACGCAGAGGCAAGCGCGTCAAAAAAGGGGACACGATAATGGGGCAATACGCGTTGTTGGAGGGCGAGATGACCTGAGAATTTTTCCATAGACAGGGTAAGAGTTTCTTTGAGCATATTTTAAGTATTATATATTAGACCCTGCTGCAAAAAGGATGAAAGTCACCCTCCTCAAGAATCACTTTCCTTAAT
>JABGQV010000145.1 GCA_018648655.1 Anaerolineae bacterium
CAACGACAAATTTGGGCACCCAGTTGGAGATCAGGTTTTACAGACTTTATTTGGTTATCTTGCTCAGGGGCTTCGTACTAGTGATTTTCTTGCCCGATATGGGGGCGATGAATTAACTTTGATACTTCACAAAAGTGATATGCCTGCAACAAATCTAGTAACAGAGAAGATACTAGAGAAACTGGAGAACTTTGTATATACTTTGCCTGATGACTCTAAACTTAATATTGGCATGTCTGGAGGGATAGCACTATACCCAATTCATGGGCAAACAGCATCACAACTTTTACGAGCAGCAGATGAAGCTCTATATCGTTCTAAAAAACACCAACGCGGAACTTTTCTTATTGCTAGACTACCAACAACACAACTAGGATAGAACAAGAACATATTTTAATATCAAACAGAGGCAAACGTCTCTGTTTTTGATTCTCGGGGTTATAATCTGCGAACCCAAATTTACAGAGGAGCAAAAATGGCAAAAAAAGTAAAGTTGATTCTAAATCCCATGGCAGATATGGGACGCGCCTGGAATGTGGCCCGCGAGCTGCGACCTATCGTAAACGAGTATGAAGGCAAAACAGATTGGAGCGGAACAGTTTATCCAGGACATGCAATAGAATTGGCAAAACAAGCTGGAGAAGAAGGCTATGACTTAGTCGTAGCCTTGGGGGGAGATGGTACAGTTCATGAAGTTGTGAATGGTTTGATGCAAATAGATGCTGCGCACCGCCCCGCTTTGGGTGTTGTTCCTATCGGGTCCGGCAACGATTTCGGGTATATCAATAAAATCCCTACTAGCCCAAATAAAGCAATGGCATTGGCACTAAATGGTGAGCCATCTCGCATAGATTTGGGATTGATGACCGATGAAAATGGCCGCCAAGAATATATAGATAATACGCTTGGAATCGGTTTTGATGCCATAGTAACCATCCGCTCGCATCGTTTACCGATTGTACGTGGCTTTATGATGTATCTCACTGCTGTCATTCAAACCATTTTTCTCAACTCTAAACCAATGAAAATGAAAATAAAAAGTGAAGATAAAGAATGGGATAAAGAAGTCTTCATGCTTGTCCTTGCCAATGGCCCCCGCGAAGGCGGTGGTTTTACGATGACACCTAATGCACGTCCAGATGATGGTGTTTTAGACTATATGATCGCCGATAATATTTCTCGTTTAATGCAATTCCGTATGATCCCAGAGTTTATGAATGGAACGCAAGAGCGTTTTGATGAAGTTGAAATTGGGCAATTTAAAAAAATCTCACTTAGTTCTGAGCAACCTCTATATATTCATATAGATGGTGAAATCTATACTAGTTTTGGCTCCAATTTACGTGGGCTTTCAGTAGAAATTGTGCCCAATGCCCTAGAAGTAATAAGACCAAAGCAATAAAAAACTCATTCACAAGATACAGAGGAGCAATAATGCCCCGTAAAGTAAAACTTATCCTTAACCCCATGGCAGATATGGGAAACGCATGGAATGTAGCACGTGATTTACGCCCTATCGCTAATGAGTATGATGGCAAAGTAGAATGGAGCGGGACAGTCTACCCCGGCCATGCGACTGAGTTGGCAAAACAAGCTGGGGAGGATGGATACGATCTCGTCGTAGCATTGGGGGGAGATGGTACAGTTCACGAAGTTGTCAATGGGCTAATGCAAGTTAACGCCAAGCATCGCCCCGCGCTTGGGGTTGTCCCCATTGGCTCAGGAAATGATTTTGCCCACGCTTGCGGCATCCCAGAGAGTGCAAGCCAGGCAATGGCATTGGCGTTAAGTGGAAAAACTCTTCCCGTAGATTTAGGGCTAATGACAGACGAAAATGGTCGGCAAGAATATTTAGACAATTCACTTGGCATCGGTTTTGATACGGTTGTAGGAATTCGTTCACATCGTTTGCCTCTTTTACGTGGTTTTCTAATGTATCTTGTGGCTGTATTTCAGACCATTATTTTCAACTCTGACCCTGTGCGCGTAAAAATTGAAAGTGAAGAAAAAACTTGGGAAAAAGAAATTTTCATGCTCGTTCTCGCCAATGGCCCCCGCGAAGGTGGCGGCTTTTTGATGGCACCTTCGGCGCGCCCCGATGATGGTATTTTAAATTATATGATTGCCGAAAAGGTCTCCCGTCTCATGCAATTGCGCCTCTTACCAGAATTTATGAAAGGCACGCAAGAGAGTTTTCAACAAATTGAAATGGGCGAATTCAAAAAACTTTCCCTTACTGCCAATGGGCCTCTTTATGTTCACCTAGATGGTGAAACATATACAAGTTTTGGCTCCAATTTACGCGGTCTTTCAGTAGAAGTTGTGCCAAACGCCCTAGAAGTAGTGAAACCCATAACCCAGTAAAAAGTATGTCGTCATTAGAACAGAGCCTCTATAAACACGATATTACCCAGCTACGCACCATCGCCCAGCTTTGGGGCATAGATTTAAACGCAAAAGAAAGCAAAAAAGCACACCAAGAATTAAGCGAAAAAATGCTCAATGCTAAACTCGCTAACGAAATCATAGACGCTCTCCCCAGAAATACGCACAATGCCCTTAGAAAACTCCTCCAAAATAATGGACGTATTTCATGGACTCTTTTTGAACGAAGATATGGAAAAATTCGTGATATGGGAGCAGGCAAAAGAGACCGAGAAAAGCCTTACCTCAACCCCGCAACGCCTACGGAAAGTCTCTTTTATTATGCCATTATTTCCCGTGCCTTTTTCGACAGCGAGACCGGCGCACAAGAATTTGCCTATATCCCAGATGATCTTTTCAAATTGATTCACAAAGAACACGAAAGTCTTGAAGGAAAAGCCTTTTTAGGAAGGCTCGCTCGCCCCGAAGAGTATAAATATATCCAACTTTCTAATGATTTTATTTTAGATGACCTAACAACGCTACTCTCCGCATTAAGATTAGGATGGGATGCCCCCCCTACCCCGCTGGAAACATCTCCTCGCTTCACACGTGAAATTGGGCTTGCTACGCGTATAATAATATCTGCCGGGATTCAACCAGATACCGTGAAGATGCATCTTGAAGAAAATCGTGCTAAAACCTTCGATCAACTCAGAGTAATTTGGCGCAAGAATGAAAGTTTCAATGAGTTATTTCAAGTGCCGAGCATAATTTGTGAAGGGGAATGGAAAAACCCTGTTTTAGATACACGAAAAGCGATTTTTGATTTTCTTGCAAAAATCCCACGTGGTGAATGGTGGAACTTAAATTCTTTTATCGCCGATATAAAAGAAAAGTCTCCAGATTTTCAGCGCAAAGCGGGAGAATATGATGCTTGGTTTATTCGTTCATCCGAAGACCTGAAAGGTTTTAACGATAAAAACAAAAAGGAAACCTCGCTAGAGAAAACTTTTAGGGCTGACTTACGCGGCTTCGAACATTGGGATGAAGTAGAAGGTGCGTTAATTCGCTATTTCATCACAGGTGTTTTAACTTGGCTGGGTTTTGTAGACTTAGCAAGAAAAGAAAAAAATGGTGAAATAAAAGCATTTCGAGTACGAGAAAGAAAAGTAGAAAGTGGAAAAGAGAAAAAAGCTAAGATTATTATTACATCAAGCGGGAAAATTACAATCTCTCGTTTTTCAGAGAGAGTGGCGCGCTATCAAATCTCCCGTTTTTGTGCGTGGGAAGATAGCAAAAACCCTGATGAGTTTCTCTATCAAATCACCCCATCATCACTCAAGCGAGCCAAAGAACAAGGGCTAAAAATTTCACATTTACTAGCATTGCTCAAAAAATATGCCAGTGATGAAATCCCGCCAAGCTTAGGGAAGGCATTACGTCGATGGGCGGTTAACGGCACAGAGGCTCGGGTAGAGACTCTGGCTGTTTTACGCCTCAGCAAGCCCGAGGATTTGCGTGCGCTTCGAGAGTCTAGAGCAAATAGATTTTTGGGAGAGGTATTAAGTCCGACAAGGGTAGTTGTCAAGAATGGCGCATCCGAAAAAGTGATGTCTGCATTAATTGAGATGGGAATTTTTATGGAAGATAAGCGATAGCATTTCAGGTGATGGCGCGCTAAGTGAAAACGTGACACTTGACACATGACACTTGAAACTATTTGCAATACCATAATATGCGACAGTAATATTTTTCTCATATAATTTAGGAGACATAAATGTCCAAAATTGACTGGATTAAAGAAGAAATTGCAGCTTTGCAAGAAGCGGGTTTGTACACCAATATCCGCACGCTCGGCTCGGCGCAGGGGGCGTGGCTGATGGTGGATGGCAAAAAGGTGCTAAATTTTTGCTCAAATAACTATTTAGGCTTGGCAAATCATCCTAAAATTGCTGAAGCTGCAAAAAAAGCAATTGATAAATATGGCGTGGGACCAGGCGCAGTTCGCACCATTGCTGGGACGATGGATTTGCATACCAAACTCGAAGAGCGCTTGGCTGAATTCAAGAAAGTTGAAGCTGTGCTTACTTTTCAATCTGGTTTTAATGCGAATACTGCCACAATCCCCGCGCTAGTTGGCAAAGGCGATGTGATTTTCTCAGACCGCCTAAATCATGCCAGCATTATTGACGGATGCCGACTTTCGGGCGCAAAAATTAAAGCTTATGAACATAATAGCGCAGAATCTCTGGAAGAAATGCTTAAAGAGCATCTCCCCCAATATAATCGTGGATTGGTTGTAACCGACGGCGTTTTCAGCATGGATGGCGATGTCGCTCCACTTGATGAACTTTATGAAGTAATCCAAAAATATGATGTGCTTTTCATGGTAGACGACGCGCACGGCGAAGGCGTTCTTGGTACAGGTGGGCGCGGCATTGTGGATCATTTTGGCTTGCATGGCAAAGTGGATGTAGAAATCGGCACTATGTCAAAAGCCTTTGGCGTGGTCGGCGGCATCGTGGCAGGCAAGAAAGTCATCATTGATTGGCTCAAACAGCGTGGGCGGCCTTTTTTATTCTCTTCTGCAATGACCGTGCCAGACGCAGCGGCTTGTTTAGCGGCTGTAGACCTGCTCGAAGAATCCACTGAGCTGGTAGATAAACTTTGGAGCAATGCAGCCTATTTCAAAGAAGAAATGGCAAAACTGGGCTTTGATACAGGTAAAAGCGAAACACCAATTACTCCAGTCATACTTGGCGAAGCATCTCTAGCGCAGAAGTTCAGCAAGGCTCTTTATGAAGCCGGCGTCTTTGGGACTGCCATCGCCTTCCCGACCGTGCCACAAGGGACAGCCAGAATCCGTGTAATGATTTCTGCCGCTCACGAGCGCGAAGATTTAGATAAGGGACTTGAGATTTTCGCAGAAGTTGGAAAGAAATTGGACGTGATATAAAGAATAGAAAATCAAAAATTAGGAAGGGCGGGCATCGTGTCCGCCCTTTTTGCTTTAAACATAACGGACAGAAAGAAACTCGAAGAAAAGTATTTAACTTTGTGTATCTTCGAGGTCTTTGTGTTTAAAGTCTTTAAACGATAAGTTTCGGATATAATCAGAAAACCATGAAACGACCATCACTCACTCGCTATGCTTGGCTCTCTATTGCCGCCGCCGTGGCTACAATCACGCTCAAAGCTGGCGCATATATGCTCACCGGCTCTGTCGGGCTACTCTCAGATGCCATCGAGTCCATCGTCAACTTGCTTGCCGCAATTATGGCATTAACCATGCTCACTATCGCCGCACGCCCACCAGATGATAGCCATACTTACGGGCACGGTAAAGCCGAGTATTTCTCAAGTAATGTTGAAGGCGTATTAATCCTCGTCGCTGCAGCAGGAATCGCGGTCACGGCTGTAGAGCGGATATTTAATCCACGGGAGATAGAAGAAGTAGGAATTGGCGTGGTGATTTCCGTCATCGCCGCCTTGATTAACTTTGTTGTTGCAAAAATTCTACTCACCGCGGGAAAAAAACACGCATCCATCACCCTAGAAGCGGATGCTCATCACCTCATGACCGATGTGTGGACATCAGGCGGAATCATACTTGGTTTGGGCTTGGTTACCCTAACTGGATGGCAGATTCTTGACCCAATTATCGCTCTTGCTGTCTCAGTAAATATCGTTTATATAGCTATAAAACTCATCCGTCGTTCAGTGGATGGTTTAATGGACGCTTCTCTCTCCCTAAATGAAATGGAAGCGGTTGAAAAGGTACTCGATAAATATCGTGACAAATACGAGATTGATTTCCACGCTCTGCGCACACGCCAAGCAGGCGCACGGCATTTCATCACTGTGCATGTCCTTGTCCCTGGCGAGTGGACAGTGCACGATGCTCACCACATCGCCGAAGATATAGAAGGGGATATTCGTGCAGTGGTGCAGAACTCAGTCGCGTTCACACATCTTGAACCCATCGAAGATGAGATTTCGCACGATGATATTTGTTTGGATAGATGATTTTTAACCGCTAAGTCGCGGATATTAATGGCTCACTTCTCACTCGTCATTCATTACCTTCCCCGTAACTTCTTCACATTACTTCTACGCTTCTTTGCATCGACGCGTTTCTTTACCGATGCTCGTGTAGGCTTCGTTTTGCGCCTTTTCTTTGGCGGCTTCTCCGCACGCTCTAGCATAGACTCTAAACGTACATAAGCCTCAGCCTGATTACGATTACGAGTCCTATATTGCGATGATTCGATAATAAGAATCCCTTCTTTGGTCATCTTATTCCCCGCTAAATTCTCCAACCGAGTCTGTATAGCATAGGGCAAATTAGCAGATGCCACATCAAAGCGCAGACGAACAGCCGTGCTAACTTTATTCACATTCTGACCACCAGGACCAGAAGCACGGAAGTATTCGTAGGTAATAGTTTCTTGGGGGATTTTCATAATCACGAATTATAGACGAATAAGCCGAATGGCACGAATAAAAAACAATGTCAATTCCTGAGCAGAAGGCGACTGTACTTGAGCCTGTAGACAAAGGCCGGATCACGCGAGGAAATGCCGCTCTTCGTCTACACCTCCACTTCGTTACGGTTCCGCTCAGAGACTGGATTCTTTTTTTCTCTTCTTTTACGTTCTTCACTCACAATCTTATGTATTCCTTCAATATCTCCCCGTATTAATGCCTCTTTCTTTTTACGACTCCATCCTTTAACTTGATGCTCAAAAAGTCGAGCTTCTCTTTTGCTTTTTGCTTCTTCTGCCCAAACCAACTTTACGGGGCGACGAGAATAAGTATACACGCTTGGAACACTTCCTTCTTGATGTTCAAATAATCGTATAGAAAGATCGAATGTGCTTCCTGTGTAATATGAGCCATCTGCACAATGAAGAATATAAACACAATATGGCATTATTTCCTCCAATTTCTTCCCATAAAAGCATCCAGTTCCTGAGCGGAAGGCGAATGCACTTTGAGCCTGTAAACGAAGGGCGGGGGCACTCCAGAATATCGCTCTTCGTCTGCGACTGCGCTACCGCTCCGTCTCCGCTCAGAGACTGTATTTTTGTGTTACTCTGCCAACTCTTCCCACTCAACCAACATCGCATCCATCTCGTCTTGCACGGAGGTATACTCTTCGCCGAGTTTGCGTAACTCTGTCGAGTCTTCCGGGGGAGTTTCTAATTCTTTCTCTAATTCTGCTAATTTCTTTTCAAGCGTAGCAACTTTATTCTCCACTTCCTGCAAGCGCGCTTTTCGGCGGCGTTTTTCTTTTTGGGCGGGATCACGGCGGGAGCGTTTCGCCGAGCCCGAAGTTCCTTTTGCGGCATCAAGTTCCAACCGCGCGCGTTCCGCTTCTTTATCCCGTTCTGTGCGCATTTGGGAATATGTCCCCTTATAAACTGATAAACGCGCGGCATCCATTCCAATTTCCCAAATCTGCGTGGCGAGGGCGTCAATCAGATAACGATCATGCGTGACGAGGAGAATCGTGCCTTTGTAGGCATCCAAAACTTGCTGCATAATTTCTTGAGCAGGGATGTCGAGATGGTTGGTCGGTTCGTCGAGCAGGAGCAGATTTGTGTCTTGCAGGGAGAGTTTGGCGAGGGCAAGGCGACCGCGCTCGCCGCCAGAAAGGGTGCTAACCTGCTTGAAAACATCGTCTCCAGAGAAGAGAAATTTGCCGAGATATTCGCGCACGCTGCCGGGAAGCATGGGCGAGATTTTTTCGATTTCTTGCATGAGAGTATTCTTTTCGTCAAGGCTCCCGTGGGCTTGATCAAAATAGCCAATTTCTAGCGATGCGCCCAGATTGACCTCGCCATCAAAAGGCGGAATTTGCCCCAAAATGGTGCGGATAAAAGTGGTTTTGCCCGCGCCGTTGGGTCCGATGAGTGCGGCGCAATCTTTGCGTTCCAGTTCAATATCGGGTGCGCTAAACAGTGCCGTGTCAAAGCCAACTTGCAGATTTTTCGTGCGGATCACCTTTACGCCAGAGCGTTTTTCGGCGCGCAAGCTCAAATGAAGTTGCGGCGGGCGATGGTCGGGCAGGCGCAAAGAGCGCACACGCCGCTCGGCTTCATCGGGGCTGAGATCGCTGGTGGCGACGTGAATATCTTGGCTGACCGCGCTCCATTTTCGGTTGATGACCGCATCCATGCCCACCTGCTCAATCGCCTGTACAATACGGCTCAGGCGGCGCAATTTGCCCCGCGCCTGCGAAACCCGCTGTCCTTCGATATGCTTTTTAATATATTCGGCTTCCTTGAGCAGCTTTTCCTTCTCCGCCTTAAAAACCTTCTGCCGCCGCTCCCAACGCTCCACCCGCTGCCCCACATAATGACTGTAATTTCCCCTATAAGTCTCCACGCCCGCCGCCGTCATTTCTAAAATCCCGTTGGCGGCATGGTCTAGAAAATAGCGGTCATGCGAAACAATCAGCACCGCCCCCGCCCATTTGCTCAGGTAGCCCTCCAGCCATTCGACCGCCGCAATATCAAGGTGATTGGTCGGCTCGTCGAGCAGAAGCACGTCTGGCTCAGAGAGCAGCAATTTGGCAAGATACGCCCGCGTCCGCTGTCCGCCAGAAAGATGGTCGATGGGCATATTAAATTCGGAATCGGCAAATCCTAGACCAGATAAAACCTGTCGGATGCGCGTCTCGTAAGTGTAGCCTCCTCGATGTTCAAATTCTGCCTGGATTTGCCCGTAACGCGCCAGTATTTGGCTTGCGGAGGCTTCGTCCGACATCTGCTCGGCGAGACGCTCCATCTCCTCCCCCTGGGCCCGCACTTCGGCAAATACCGCTAAACATTCATCCCAGACCGTGCTATCGGATTGAAAATCCTTCGCCTGTGGCAAATACCCAATTCTCAACTTCTTCGCCTTTGTCACCCGTCCCTCAGATGCAGATTCTTCCCCGATCAAAATCCGCAATAAAGTCGTTTTCCCCACCCCATTCGGACCAACCAACGCCAGCCGCGAGCCATGCTCAATAGTAAAATTCAGCCCGCTGAAAATATCAACGTGCCCGTAGGATTTAGTGAGGTTGTTTGCAATGATTAAGGACATTAGGTAATTAGAGAATCAGGAATCAGGAATTAGGTAATGAGTGAGTGGTTTTTCTGCGGGGGAGATTATACTTGGTTTAAATGGGTTCTGTTGTATACTTTACTGTAACCTTGTTGTGTGACGGGGATTAGATGGAAGAATATGAGTGGGTAACGAAACTGATATTTATAAAATTTACATTTTTCTAAAATACCACAACGATATGGGAAAAGTAGTTGTTTTTAAGGAATAAGCAATACTGAAAACGAATTGAAACACAGGAAAATTTAATATGAAAATTGAACAAGGTTTGCGCCCGAGATGCTTAGATTTGCATGTACATAGTCCTGCGTCAAATTGCTACTTGAACAAAGAAGACACGGCTAAAGATATTGTTTTAAGCGCTGTTGAAAAAGGACTAGATGGTATAGCGATAACAGACCATAATTCAGCAGCAATGATTGATGCGATCAAGAAATCAGCGGAAGAGCTTAGTGAGGAAGGACAGGAATTAGTAATTTTTCCTGGTGTAGAAATTTCAACACATGAGGGGTATCATGTAATTGCTTTATTTGACCCATCTAAAGATCAAGCCCATGTCGAGAATTTTTTAGGATCAATAGATATATCTACAGACAAATATGGACGTTCTGAGGAAACTTGTAAATTAGGAGTTTATAAATTACTTAAAAAAATCCATGCTCGTGATGGCTTAGCAATTCTAGCGCACATAGACAATCGCAAAGGTGTCTTTTTTGAAACAGCTGGAATAAAAAACGATGGGAAGATAACTATTCCCAAGATATGTTGTGATATTTTTAACGACAGTGATTATGATGCTATTGAGATTACAGGAAATTCTTTACCAAAAGGATACGAAAAAAAATATGGGTTTTCTAGATTCCCTGCATATTATTGGGCTTCAGATAATCCTGATACTCAAAATCCTAGAAAACATTCAAAGGATGGTATTGCAAAACGATACACAGTATTTGATTTAGATGAAATAACAATAGAAGGATTACGCCAGTGTTTTGCAGATCCAAAGTCCAGAATACGAAGACCTGATAAAATTTCTCAATCTACTGCTTGGCCCAATATTATCAAGATGAAAGTTGGTAGTTCTGGTTATTTAGCTTATCAAAAGTTTAAATTTCATCCTGGTTTGAATTGTATTATTGGTGGCAAGGGAGTTGGAAAATCGCTAGTTGTTGAGTTTATACGATTTATTTTAGGGCAATCATCAACAAATAAAGGTATCCACAAAGATCATATTAGTAAGTTACGAGAGTGTCTTACTCCTTTTAATGAAATTGAGTTAGTAATACAACTAGAAAATGGCACCGTTTATTTATTGAAGCAATCTTATTCTGATGATAATTTAAGCTCGTTAGAATGCGTCAATCAGGAGACCAAGGAAAAATATACAGGGGATATTGCTCAGTTATTTCCTGTTCTAGCATATAGTCAAACAGAAGTTATTGAAATAGCAAAAGACGAAAGTGCTCAATTAGATTTAATTGATTCACTGGTATTTGAAAATATCGGGGTACATCAAAAAGAAATTAAAATAATAAAAGAAAAATTGTCCCAAAACGACAGTGCTATAGTTAATGCATTAAATGCTAGAGAGAAGATATTAGAATCAGAACAGGAAATTGCAACTATAGATGAAGATATAGCCAATATTGACCGTGTTTTAAAAAGTCCTTTGCTTGCAAAAATGAGAGAAGTAGAAGAGCTAAAGAATAGTCAAGAGCAAAATATTGCATTTGTTGAACGTATGATTACATTGCAGGAAAAATTTCTTAATGAACTTGAAAAAGAGAGCCTTCCCAATGTTGAGCCAGACATATCTATTGAACCACACATAAAGAAACAACGAGAGCAGATAGAATTTGCCCAGAAAAAATTTCAGGAAGCTCTAAAAGAAATCCAAACAATGCTAAGTGAAAAACAAAATGATGTTCAGTCTACCTATAAAGCGTGGTTGCCAGAGTTTGAAAAAAACAAGGAAAATTACGAAAGAGAAATTCAGGGAAGTGATTTAGCAGATTTAGAAAACAAACGCAGAATACTTGTCTCTCGAAAAGAGCGATATGAAGAGGGGTACGAAAAGCATAAGAAAGAAGCAGAAGGTCTGCCTGCTTTACAAGAAGAAAGGAATACACTGTTAGACAGTCTAGACGAGAAGTTTACAAAAATTTATTCCATTCGGTCTGAAAAATTTTCAATTTTAGAATCTGCGTCTGAAAACAAAATACGCCTTAGCCTTACTCATGCTACAAATCGTGCCCTATTCAGTAATGCCGTAAAAGAGTTATGGAAGGGAAGTGGGACAAGCACAATCACAACTCATAATCGAAAGAAAATAGCAGAAAACCTATCGCCTCGTATTCTTGGCGATATTATTTTGGAGAGAAGCATTGAAAGATTAGTGGAAGAGGCTGAGATAAGTCTGGAGATGGCAGAGCGTGCTCTTGATAAAGTATGGTCAAATGATTTAGACGATTCTCTCTCTATTCAGTACGCATACTCTCTTGAAGATACTCCCTTGATAGAATTTAATAAAGGAAGTGATAATTTTGCGCCATTAGATGAACTTTCTGTTGGGCAAAAAAGTACCGCCTTGTTAATTATTGCTCTTTGTGACGGGCAACAACCTGTACTTATAGACCAACCTGAAGATGCCTTGGATATTGCTTCTGTATGGGAGGATATTGCTAAGAAGCTACGACGGAACAAGCACGGGCGACAATTTATCCTAACTACTCATAATTCTAGCTTGGCGGTAGGGAGCGATTCTGATAATTTTATGGTTCTAACACCTCAATCTGGAAATCGAGCAAAAGTATCATATCGAGGAGCAATTGATAGAGCGGATGTCCGCCAAGCAATTATTGAGCATCTTGAGGGCGGACCAGAGCCTTATAATCTAAAACACAAAAAATACAATATAAAACAATAGAACTTTCACCGCATAGATTTAAACGTCCACGCTCAAAGCTAAAGTCCACTCAAGCGGACTCGTCGTCTTGCTCGTTTTGCCCGATTCCCGATTATCTAATCCTTGATTACCCATTTTTTCCACACGGCTGGTAAATCTCGTTGAAAGGTATAAAACTTTCACCGCATGGATGTAAACATCCACGCTCAAAGCTAAAGTCCACTCAAGCAGCCCCTCCATCTCCGAACGCGTAGCCGACTTTAGTCGGGTTGGGCTAATTAGCACGGTGCGTTCACGCCCGTGCGGATGCGGAGATTTCAATCTCGCTCCTTTTGCACGATACCCAATTCCCGATTACCTAATCCCTACCCCCCCCCACAAAAAACGCCGAAGTTTTGAAAACTTCGGCGTTTTGCTTTTTGCCTTCAATATCACGCTAAACTGCGATGCAAATCTTTATCAATCCGCTCACGGAGAAAAATATTATTTTCCTGTTCTTACT
>JABGQV010000147.1 GCA_018648655.1 Anaerolineae bacterium
CCTTCTGACAGACTTGATCCTTTTCGCCGTATCAACCCTTAACCGTTGGGCGGCTGAGCATTCATCCGTTAAAGAGAAAACACAGGATTAATAGGAACGTCCTCTCATGAAGTGCGAACTTTGCCTCCAAGATAAAATACTTTGTCATTCTCATATCATTCCAGAGTTTTTCTATCGTTCAACTTATAATGATAAGCATTTTATGGCTAAATTGACAAATGGACGGTCAAAAGCTGGCTATATACCAAAAGGACAATATGAGAAACTTCTATGTGCCGATTGCGAAACATTTCTAAATGTCGAATATGAAACCTATTTTGACAACCTATGGTATAGCAATAAGACACTGCCAACGACTTTCAATGAAAAGGTATTTACGGTTAACGGTATAGATTATTCAAAATTTAAGTTGTGTCTATTGTCAATCTTATGGAGAGCAAGCATTTCATCTCGTGATGTATTTGCGATGGTGAAATTGCCTAAAAAGCACGAAGAACAAATCCGTAAAATGCTCCTAAAAAAAGACCCAGGGGAAGAAACCTTATATCAGATATTTGCTTCGTTGCTCCTGTCACCTGGCACAACCAAGATTTTAGATAACCTAATTGTTTCCCCAATGATGGAAGAATTTGAGAATAAACAAGTTTGCACATTCGTATTTGGCGGATGTTATTGGTTATTTGTAATAGATGAACAGCCACTAATAAACCCAATTGCAATTTCTGCAAATGGCAATTTAAATTTCCCCGTTCATGACATTCTTGATATAAAACCGATTATGTCTTTCTTCGACGGCGTGGAAAAAGATTCTATCAAATGGTAATATACAATAAACAATAAAAGTGAGCTTATGAAAAATTATTATCAAATAATGGAAATTTCTAAAACGGCAACACATGATGAAATCAAAAAACAATATCGATTTTTGTCGCAAGCATGGCATCCAGATAAATTTCCAACGCCTGAACAAAAAGAAAAGGCAGAAGAAAAAATAAAGGCAATAAATGAAGCCTACAGCACACTTGGAAATCCAGCAAAAAGAAGAGAATATGACAGGCTAATAAATTACCAACAAGAGCCACGTAGCGAAGAAAATACACAGTCTAAAAATTCTGATTTCAAAGACGAACAACGAAAAGAAACACCCAAAAGGGAAAACGCACCTGTTAAATCTAAGAATAGATTGACTGGGTTATTAGTTGTGTTTAGCCTTATAGGTGTGTTGCTGTGTGTAACTCTACTGATCTTCTCTTTGAATAACCAATCATCGGAGACGGCAACTTTACCAACAGATTCAGTATTACCTACAAATACAAATCTTGTACCCCACGCCACAGATGAAGTAATTACCCTACCTACTGTTACACCAATCGTAACAAATACATATAATTATATTGACGGCATGATTTTCATACCTGCTGGGGAATTTGCTATGGGACAAAATAACGACGCATCCAATGAAACACCTCACCTTGTATATCTAAATGATTTTTACATTGACAAATTCGAAGTAACAAATTCTATGTATGGTAAATGCGTAAATGCTGGATTCTGTGTATCTCCTACTAAAAGCGATTCTCCCTCAAATCCATTTTATTTCGGCAATCCTGAATTTGACTCTTACCCTGTTATATATGTTACTTGGGACATGGCAAACGCATTTTGTGAGTGGCGTGAAGCGAGATTGCCTACTGAAGCGGAATGGGAAAAAGCAGCTCGCGGAAATGATGGTCGGATATATCCTTGGGGAAATGAGTTTAAGGAAGGTCTCTCAAATTTTTGCGATATAAACTGTCCACTAGAATGGAAGTCTAAAGAATTTAACGACGGCTACGCAGACACAGCGCCTATCGGAGCCTTTCCGCAAGGACAAAGTCCATATGGCGTTTTTGACATGTCTGGTAATGTTTATGAATGGGTTGCGGACTGGTCTAATTTAGAATCAAGCCAAGAACGTGTTATACGTGGAGGAGCATGGAGTGATTCAGGTGGCACTAACGCCACATCACGCGCAATATTTTCTTCTTTATCAGCCTACGAATTTATTGGTTTTCGCTGTGCCAGTTCTATAAACGAGTGAATGCTCCACAAATAAATACTTTTTCAGGAGTTCCATTACATGCTTAAAAGAGATACTAATGGTGTAATTAAATTCAGGGAAGTAGGTTTCTTCAAAAAAAGACGTCTTTTTTGCTTTCACACCGGAAAATTTTATTCACAGAGAGAATACGAAGAAGAAGAATATGATATTCTTATTATGACACAGTCATATAAACCTGTTGTCGTAATGGACGAGAAATCCAAAAATAAGCGGTGGTGGATGTTCAAAAATATGTTCTATTGGGAAAACGAAGGATACACTGAAAGTGAAGTAAAAGCCCTTATTCTTGATAAACTTCAGCAAAAAAAACGAAAAGTAGAAAATGCAATAGCCAGAACCAGCAATCAAAAAATTAAACCCAAAAATGGTAGAAAACCTATTCCTGATGATGTTAAGATATTTGTCTGGCAACGTGATGGTGGCCATTGTGTCAAATGTGGAAGTCAGGAGAAATTAGAATATGACCATATTATTCCTGTTGCAAAAGGTGGAAGCAATACAACACGCAACATTCAGCTTCTTTGCGAAAAATGTAATCGATCAAAAGGAGCTAATTTGTATTGAATTGGAAAGCGTATAGATTGTCAAGATATAAAAGGTTAAACCACCGCCCAACAAAGCGTGCAGTGGATTTGCGGGAGTCTGCGCGGTTTATAAGCATTTTTCTGGCTTCGGGTTTTTTCTGCTCTCTGGCATTTTCCCAGCCCGCCCGCAAACCACTAACGCAAACCGTTGGGCAGTTTCCTGAAGGAAGAAAAGAATAATATCTATGTGGGATGTTTTCATAAGCCATGCCTGGGAAGACAAAGATGAGATTGCGCGCCCTTTAGCTAATGCACTTGCTAAGGCTGGCTATAAGGTATGGTTTGATGAATTCACGTTAACTGTAGGGGATAGCCTCCGCCGTTCAATTGATGTTGGGTTATCAAAGTCTAAATTTGGGATTGTTATATTAAGTCCAAACTTTTTCACAAAAGAATGGACTCAAAGGGAATTAGATGGTCTTACTGCCAGGGAAATTAGTTCTGGGAAAATCATACTGCCCGTTTGGCACAAAGTAACTCGAAAGGATATTGAAAAATTTTCCCCAGTTCTTGCTGACAGATTGAGTGTTTCCTCTTCTGATGGCTTAGATGTAGTAATTCAAGAAATCTTGCGAGTTCTAAACCAAAAATCCGATTCCACAACCCTGCCTATATCCACAAAAATTCCAAAGAAATTGGATTCTTTAAGAAAAAACTGGTGGATCATAGCACTCGCTTTCAGTGTATTTGTTGTATTTGGCATTGCCATACAGTTCTTGGGACCACTTGTGGATTTGGCGACCCCATTTCCTACAACAAGCATTGCCAGCACACCACAAGTACAATCAGAAATATCATCTCTTTCACCCCCCACGAGTAGTTCAAGCCCTACTGCTACTTCATTCCCAACCGATACTGTGGATGCAAGACAAGTGAGTATTGCTAGCTTAGTAGGCGGATTATATCCAAACAGACCAGTTGGGTACATTAACCTAGATGGAGTAGGACCCGAGGAAATAGTAATCACTGATACCGATAACGCTTCAATGAAATACTATATTTCAGTATTCGCCTATCTTGAAAACGACAAAGAATGGTCGCAAGTCTTATATTTACGCGACGAAATGGCATGCCCTTATAAGTTTGATTTTCTAAACCTAAAGAAAGATAATTCACGCCAATTATTAATTTATCAGGAATGTGGAACAGGCTCTTTTGTCTATCTTGAAATTTATGAGTATCGTGGATTTAAATATTCTAATCTCCTTTACAAATTACCAGACCCTATTAACGGATTGGTTGAAGTTGTTAATCAAGAAGCTTATATAACTTCTTATTTGTACAATAAATTGTATTATTTGGAATGGAATGGGGAGCGAGTAAATATCCAAGAAACCACTTTTCAATTACCAACAAGCACTAAGGAAGTTCATTTCTGGAGAGAGGGCGATGAACTCGTTTTCTCCGAAAACTATATTGAATTAGATATTGGGCAACTTGTTCACTTCATCCACAATGTAGAGAAAGATACCGATTTTTGTGGAGCCGACATTCGTGCAGATTCAAGCTATCTTGATTTTACTGAATATCCAAATGTTTTATCTGCCAAAATTAGTGGTTACACTAGCGTATCGGTAGATTGCAAATTTCAGTTTGGTGGAGAAGCAGTGAATGTTAAGATTAAGTAAGTATATAAAAAATTAGCACTGCCCAACAAAGCGTGTAGCGGACGGCGGGGATTCTCCCGCCAAAATAGCAGTCTTCTGGCTTTGACATTTTCCGTCTGTGAGCATCTTCTCATCCCGCCCTCGTCCGCCGCTAACGCAAGCTGTTAACAAAAATCGCCTTTGTTTGACAAAGGCAATTTTCATTCTATATTGAAAATTCTAGTTGAAAAGTAAGGGAGGGTCTGCCCTATAGGATACTACGCGAAGACCCGCCCCTACAGTATGTAAATCTGATGCAAGCTACACTCGATAAAAAACTTCTTCCCGCGCGGGGCCATTTGAAATGATCTCAACGGAAACCCCAACAGCATCTTCTATATATTGCACATAATCCTGTGCTTCCTGGGGGAAGTCAGAGAAGTCTTTTACGCCAAAGGTAGCACCATCCCATTTTGGCATCGTTTTATAAATCGCTTTCGCTTCTGCCATAAAGACGGCATCTGCTGTGGGCAAAGTATCGTATTTTTTGCCATTATGCTCATAGTGGGTGCAAATTTTGATCTCGTCCATGCCATCCAAAACATCTATTTTGGTTAAGGCGATGGAATTCACACCGCCAACCTGCAAAGAGTAGCGCAGGGAGGGCAGATCAAGCCAGCCGCAACGACGCGGCCGTCCCGTTGTTGCGCCGTATTCATTGCCTAGTTCTCTTAACTTATCACCCACTTCGCCGAGCAATTCTGTGGGCATAGGGCCTTCACCAACACGGGTTTGGTAGGCTTTGGTGACACCAATCACGCGCGCAATATCATTTTGCTGTAAGCCGGTTGCAATCGAAAATCCGGTCACGCCCGGATGGCTGGATGTTACGAAGGGATAGGTTCCCAGATCAATATCGAGCAAGATGCCTTGTGCACCCTCACCTAGAATTTCTTTGCCTGCTTTTTGGGCTTCCCAAATCAGGGGTAGCGGATTACCGATCATCGGGGCTAATATTTCTTGTACGGCGCGGAAATCGGCTAGAACCTTCTCTGGGGCAAGACTTTCGAGATAAGTAGATGGTTCTTCTGTGTCCATTAAGGCGATCAGCTTTGTTTGCCAATCCAGTTCGCGCAAGATGATCTTTTCAAAATTTTCTTTGAGCATATCACCCATCCGCACACCGACTCGTTCAGTTCTATCCGCGTAGAGAGGGCCAATTCCGCGCCCGGTAGTGCCGACTTTGGCATCGCCGCGCGCCGTTTCGCGCAGGCTGTCACGTGCGATGTGCCAAGGCATGATCATATGAGCATATTCTGAGATGAGCAGGTTTTTGGGTGAAATGGAAACGCCTTTCTCACGCAGCTCGTTGATTTCTTCGACCAATGTCAGGGGGGAGATCGCCACCGAGCCAGCCAAAATCGAGAGTGCGTTCGGATTGAATATCCCTGTCGGGATAAGGTGGAATTTAAATTCCCCATAATCGTTCACAACCGTGTGCCCCGCATTCGCTCCGCCGTTAAAGCGGACGATAAGATCCGCATCCCCTGAAAAGACATCCACAAATTTGCCTTTGCCGCTATCTCCCCAAGCCGTATCAATAACGATATTTGTACCTTTGAGTTTCATTAGATTTTCTCCTTTTTTCGTAAAGCCCTCACCCTCCGCCCTCTTCCTCAGGGAGAGGGGACTACCCTAAGCTCACATCATGCGGATGCGACTCGCGCAAGCCAACGGGGGTCATCCGAACAAAGGTCGCTTTTTCGTAGAGTTCGTCCAGGGAATGAGCGTTTGTATAACTCATGCCCGATTGCAAACCGCCCACAAGTTGGGCCAAAACTTCGCGGGTTGTACCGCGATAGGGAACCAAAGCATCTACGCCTTCAGAAACATATTCTTCAATTTCTTCTTTGGTTATATTGCTTTCACCTTCACGGCTTTTCCGTGCCAAATTTGCTTGCAAGGAAGCCATGCCACGCGAAGATTTATAACGATGTCCTTTGCGTGTGACAAAAGTGCCCGGGCTTTCGTCGGTTCCTGCCAAAATGCTGCCCAGCATGACCGTAGACGCGCCTGCCCCCAAGGCTTTGACAATATCTCCCGATGTGCGAATGCCACCATCGGCAATGATGGGAATACCCTGCGAGCGAGCAACTTCGGCACAATTTTTGACTGCCGTAAATTGTGGCACACCCGCCCCTGCCACGATACGCGTAATACAAATAGAGCCGGGACCTACGCCGACTTTAACCGCATCTACGCCTGCGTCGATCAGACGCTGTGTGCCTTCGGCTGTAGCCACATTTCCGCCAACGATCTGAGCTTCGGGGAAGTTTTTACGCATCTCCTTGACAATATCAATTTCCAGTTTTGAATCGCCATGTGCAATATCGACCACGAGAGCATCCACACCAATATCCAGAAGGCGTTCAACGCGCGTTAATTCGCTCGATTTCACACCAATCGCTGCACCAACTGCCAAACGCCCTAAAGAGTCTTTGCTCGCAAGGGGATATTTTTCGAGCTTGAGAATATCCTTGGAAGTAATTAAGCCGACCAATTTTCCATCGGCATCTACCAAAGGGAGTTTCTCTATACGTTCTTTATGCAAGATCTTTTCCGCTTCTTCAAGACTCGTGTCAGCACGAGCTGTGATCACATTTTGTGTCATTACATCTTTAAGCAGTAATTTATCGTTCTTTTCAAAAAGAAGATCGCGCGTTGTCACGATTCCAATAACTCGTTCATTCTCATCAAGAATAACAATTCCACCAGTATAAGTTTCTTTTACAACACGGTTAACATCTGCAACCGTATGCATACCGGTTAATGTGAGCGGATTTTTCACCACAAAAGACTCGGACTTTTTTACACGCAGAACCTGACGCACTTGCTCTTCAATAGACATAAAGCGATGGATAATACCGATCCCGCCGGCACGCGCCATGGTAATTGCCATCTCACTTTCGGTAACTGTATCCATATTCGCCGAAACAACCGGAATCTGAAGGGACAAATTCTCAGTTAACTTGGTTTTCGTCGAAAGTTTTTTACGAGACTTCACTGTTGAGTATTGCGGCACCAGCAAAACATCATCATAAGTCAGTGCAATATCAGGCAAAATTTTCATATTTTCCTTCCTAAAACTATTTTTTGAAACACTTTCCATTATAACGTCTCTGCCGCTCATAGCGTATAATTTATTTATGAAAAATCACAAACTCACCTTTCTCTCACCCATAGATGGCCGCTACGCAAAAATAACCAAAGCCCTTCGTACTCATTTTTCGGAATTTGCTTATATCCGTAATCGCGCACAAGTAGAAATAGATTATCTAAAAGCCCTCTCACAAAACCTAAAAATCATCCGTCCGCTTAGCAAAGAAGAACTGGATTTTCTCAATACCCTAAAAGAAGATTTCTCTCTCGAAGACGCTGAACGGATTAAAGAAATAGAACAGGAGACGCGTCACGATGTCAAGGCAATTGAGTATTTCCTAAAAGAACGGCTAAACACAACATCGATGGCTGATCTGGGGGAATGGCTCCATTTTGGATTAACCAGCGCAGATGTCAACTTCACCGCCTATGCCCTCTCTCTGCGAAACGCCCGTGATTTTGTCTTGCTACCGGCTGTGAACAACCTCCTCACCCAAATAGCCGATCTTGTCGAGAAAACCAAATCTACGCCCATTTTGGCACGTACTCATGGGCAGCCAGCCGTCCCCAGCACCTTTGGCAAAGAAATTGCCGTTTTTCTATCACGCCTGATAAAACAACGAGACACCCTTTCCACACATATATTTGAAGCCAAATTCAGTGGTGCAGTTGGCAGCTATAACGCCCAAAGCGCAGCCTTCCCCGAAGTGAATTGGCAAAAATTCAATCTCGATTTTTTCAAAAGATTAGACCTGCAAGCAAATACTGTCACAACACAGATCCTGCCTTACGATAACTGGCTGGTCTTCTTCCAAGCCTTGCATCTGACAAACTCCATTCTCCTGGATTTCTCTCAGGATATGTGGCGATATATCAGCAATGACTATCTTAAACTCCGCGCGGTAGAGGGAGAGATCGGCTCATCGACGATGCCCCAAAAAGTGAACCCTATCGACTTTGAAAACGCAGAAGGGAATCTGGGCATTGCCAACACCCTGCTCGAACAGTTTATCCGCAAATTACCTGTTTCACGCCTGCAACGTGATCTCTCCGACTCCACCGTAAGACGCAATTTCGGCGCAGCGTTGGGGTACTGTCTTATCGCGTACTCAAGCATCTCGCGGGGATTAAATCGTGTCGAAGCGAACCAAGCCAAAATCAAGTCCGATCTCGAAAATCATTGGGAAGTCGTCGCAGAAGGCGCACAAACTATTCTGCGTGCAGCAAAGATCCCAAAAAGTTATGAGAAACTAAAAACACTCACACGAGGCAAAGAATTTAGTGAGAAAACCTATCTTGAATGGATCGATGATTTAGATGTAGACGAAAATCTTAAAGCTAAACTGCGTGAACTCTCCCCCCAAAGCTATATTGGTCTCTCAGAAGAAATTGCGCAAGATGTTCTAGATTCTTTATAAGAAATATATCTTTTTCCCCTGATATTGTTTGCTGAATCAATTGCCTTACGGTATAATGTCGTGCTAGTCTTCAGATAGAAGACTGTCTAATTTTGCTATTATTCAACATCTAGTTTCTAAAGGAAAGTGTAATGCCCAAACGAACCTATCAACCTAAAAAACGCCGTCGCGTCCGTGTGCATGGCTTCCGCCAGCGCATGTCAACCAAAGGTGGGCGCAAAGTGCTGAAACGCCGCCGCCTGAAAGGTCGTCTTCGCCTGAGCGTAAAAGCGAACCAACACGTCAAGAAAGTTAACTGGTAAAAAGCCGTCTGTGCAAAATTCATGGCACAGACTTGGAAGATCGTGAAAAGACAATATGTGAGGGCATAGGTGCAAAGAAATTTTCGCCTAACCCGATCAACCGATTTCAAGCGGGTGCGGCGTAATGGCAAGTCTTATGCCCACCCGCTCCTTGTGTTGATAGCGATAGAGAGCGAGAAAAATTTATCGACAACACGAGTGGGCGTGGCAGCCGGTAGAAGCGTGGGAAATGCCGTCAAACGGAATCGAGCCAAACGTCTGATACGAGCCGCTGCACGAGAGTTGTATCCGCAAATTAAATCGGGGTACGATCTGGTATTTATCGCTCGCACACCGATCATCCAAGTTAAAATGCCTGTAGTTCGCACAGCAATGCAAGAACTTTTGCTACGCGCCAGTTTACATAAAAATGTCTGAGTTTTACCTCCCCACTGAATATCCAAACGAGCCACGGTTACGTGATCTATCCCGTAACCCTCTTTACATCCCTCGTTGGATTTTTTTGGGGTTAATTCGCCTTTATCAAATGACAATTTCGCGTGCCATGCCTGTAAATACCTGCCGCTTTTACCCCTCTTGCTCACATTATGGGTATCAGGCAATTTATAAATATGGTGTGCTAAAGGGTTCGGTGATGGCGATCTGGCGTGTTTTGCGTTGTAACCCTTTCAACGAAGGCGGGATCGACCCCGTCCCGTAGGAGAAAAAAGTGAAATCGAAAAAACTTTTAGTAATCATGATGGCGGTGATGCTATCCATTTTATTAAGTGGATGTTCCGCCTCTGCGATGAACGCAAATAGCTGGTCTGGTCTGAGTGCAGATACAGAGAAAGCCTACCTTGCAAACGGCTCTTTGGTTTATGCAATTAGCCTGGATAATGGGAGCGTTGTCTGGCAATATCCCGCCGACAAAGCAGATACGAAAGAAGCATATTTTGCTGCACCAGTGCTAACAGAAGATGGGCAATTATTGCTCGCCAGCGCAGGTACAGCGCATAGCTTGGTTTCGTTGAACCCCGTAACAGGGGTTATGAATTGGAGCTTCGGCGATTCTGATGGCATTTGGATAGCCAGCCCAATTGCTGTTGACGAAACAATTTACGCCCCTAATACAGATGGCAAACTCTATGCTTTTGATTTAAATGGTAATTTCCTCTGGGCAAAACACCTTGGTGGGCCTTTATGGTCACAGCCCTTGGTCGATGGAGATTTTCTTTATATCAACTCTCTCGATCATAATCTTTATGCCTTTGATATCGCAAAAGAAGATGTAGCATGGGCGGCCAAATTAAGCGGAGCCGCCCCCGGCAGCCCTCTTCTTGGCGCAGATGGAACACTCTACAGCGGCTCTTTTGGTGCCAAAGTCGAAGCTGTAAATTCTGCCACCCACAGCACAAAATGGGATTTCGCAACCGCTGGCTGGGTTTGGGATGCACTCGCTCTTGATGGAGAAAGTCTCTATGTCGGCGATCTCGATGGCAATTTTTACGCTATTGATGCCGCCAATGGCGACCTGATCTGGGGGCCCGTAAAACCAAATGGCACAATTCTTGGCGCGCCGCTCGTTACCGATGACTTCATTGTTATCGGTACAGAGTCTGGTACAGCTTACGCTTATGAGCATGACGGTTCTACCCTTTGGCAACAAGTCATTGGCGGGCAGCTATACAGTGCGCCCGTTCAAGGTGGAGAATTGATCCTCTTCTCGCCGATGGAAAACGACTCCATTCTCGTCGCCCTCGATAACGAAGGCAAACAAGTTTGGCAATTCACCCCCGAAAACTAAGGAGGCAACACTATGTGGGATACCTACATAATCATCCCCATGACCAATGTCTTGCTCTTCATTTACGACATCATTGGACATAATTTTGGCATCGCGATCATTCTTTTCACCATGCTTATCCGTGCCGTCACTTGGCCCCTTACAGCCCAACAGCTTAAAGGCACACAAGGGATGCAGGAACTTCAAAAGGATAAAGAATGGCTCGGCATTCAAAAGAAATATAAGGACGATAAAGAAAAACTGGCGCAAGAACAAATGCGCATTTATAAAGAGCGCGGCATCAACCCCTTTGGCTCTTGTTTGCCCACGCTGATCCAGTTCCCGATCATCATTGGTCTTTATCAGTCCATCATCCGCTCTTTGGCATCTACCCCCCTCTCTCTGCTTAACTTCTCAAGAAACCTCTACCCCTTCCTCGATGTGACAGAGATCGTCCCCCTCAACAGCCAATTCCTGTGGATGGATTTGGGTCGCCCCGAATCTCTTGATATTTTTGGCTTCGCTTTCCCCACATTGGCAGTTATCGTTGTCATCACCTCCTATATTCAATCCAAACTGATGACCCCGCCTGCCAACCCTGGTGATCAAAGTGCCGCGATGGGCAATATGATGAGCATTTATATGCCTTTCCTGATGGGCTATTTTGCGATGACCTTTGCTTCTGGTCTGGCGCTTTACTTCATCACCAGCAACGTTCTCGGTGTCGCACAATATGCCATGATGGGACGCGCAAACTGGAGCAACTTAATACCCGGCAAAAAATAAACAGGGAGAGTAAAATGCAAGAAAAAACAACGCTTGAAGTGATCGCCCCGACCGTTGAAGAGGCTCTCGCCAAAGGTTTGGAAGATCTAGGTCTAACCGCAGCCGATGTCTCCTTCGAGGTACTGGATTCGGGCGGTAAAGGTTTTCTCGGACTTGGACAACGACAAGTACGGATTCGGCTAACCGTGAACGGCGAAGATGTGAATGATGAGGCAGAAGACGAAAAACGTGAGCCTGCTGAAAAAAAGTCCGCTCCCATTGTGGATAAAGCTCCCGAAACGCTCGTGGACGAGAAGCCTGCTCCCGTTAAAAAGAGCACATCTGCTGATCCCGCAACAGATGAGCCGCTCCTTGAACGCTCCGAAGAAGTGGTAAACACCCTTCTTGAGCTAATGCATCTCGATGCAAAAGCTACCGCCCGCTATGACGACCCTGACCGTGAAGGACGCAAATCGGTTTATGTCGAAGTAAAAGGAAAAGAACTCGGCGTGCTGATCGGCAGACGTGGAAAAACGATCGACGCTTTTCAGCGCATCTCGGCACTGATCGTGAGTAAGGAAATGTCTCGCTGGGTGCGCCTTTCCATAGATGTGGAAGGACACCGCAGCCGCCGTGAAGAACAACTTAAGCGAATGGCACAAAAAATGGCCCAACAGGTTATAAAAACCGGGCGCAAACAAAGCCTTGAGCCAATGCCCGCTAATGAACGTCGCATTGTTCACATGAGCCTGCAAAACAGCCCTGATGTTGTCACAAATAGTATCGGTGAAGACCCGCAGCGCAAAGTGGTCATTGAGCCAAAGAATTAGAAGCTAAAATCCCCGTTCATATGAACGGGGATTTTTTATACAAAATAATATTAGGATATAATCTTTCTGCTGCTTTTTATAGGCTGGCAAGCAAAGAAAGCAAGTCCACGGTTATATAGCCTAAAAAAACATATAAGCTCTAACAGGAAACATTCTTGATAATACCCTTATTTGGGTGTTTATGCCGAATATTTCTTATAAACGTAGTTGAACTAAGCGCTTCGCGCAGGTAAAAGCAGGATCCTTCCCAAGATTTTCA
>JABGQV010000124.1 GCA_018648655.1 Anaerolineae bacterium
TCTTTTACGGTTCTTTTTTAGTCAATTACGCCACTTTTGGCGAAACAAAAGTATATATTCTCCATTTCTTTATCACTTATTCCCATATTCCGCGCCAAATCTATGGTCATCTCTACCACTCGACGACTATGCCCCTCTGTTTCTTCGTCGCGCATTTCCAGTGCATGCGCCCAACCCTCAATCGTGGCATCATAAGCTAAGCGTAATTCCTTGTTGGAGCGCTGTAAATTGGTTAATAAATAGATATTAGCTATCGCAATAGCTGCCAACCCTGCAAGAGTTTGCAAATAATCTACCCACTCATCATTTGGATGTAAGGGTGAGCGCTGGAAGATTTCTAAGACACCCACTAAATCATCTTTAGCTATCAAGGGAAGGGCATAATAGGCAATAATATTTTCTTTTTCAAACTCAGGCAATCTCAAAAAGCCTGTCTTCAGCTGACTTAAATTAGAAATAAAGATATGCTCTCTCTCTAAACCAGCTTTTCCGGCATAGCCTTCTCCCAACTTTAGGGCTGCGTATTGAAGAGCTTTAGTGTAATGGCCTTTGCCTTGGGAAAAAGAGAGAGAGTTATTGTCTTTGTTATAAATCAAAACTGAAGCAGCATCTATACCTAATTGCTTTGAGAGATGCTCTAATAAAACGTTCAAAAAAGTATTTAGATCAAAATTGCCAATAATAGCTTGGTCTATGCTGCGAAGTGCCGCCAATCGGCTAATATATCGCTGAATACTCTTGTCTGCTTTTTTACGCTCAGTGATGTCGTGTGCGATATCTACTACAAGCCTTTCACTTTGAAGCGGAAAAGCGTTTAAGATAGCTATTCGCTCTGTGCCATCTGCTCTTAGATAAGTAATCTCACCGAAATCCTTTGTAGCATCAAGGGTCCTAAGTTGGTCAAGTCTTCCAGTTGCACCTTTTGGCGTGAGCATTTTAATGGTTTTCTTTTTAATTTCAGCGAGGGAGTAACCCGTTAACTCTTCAGCAGCCTGATTTGCATTAATATAACGCCCCGTCGCTGCATCTACGATGAAGATTGCGTCTGTAGACCGTAAAAATAATGTGCGATACCGTTCTTCACTTGCTCTTAGGCGCGCATTACTTTCTTCAAGTTCAGCAGTCCGTTCAAGAACTAGACCCTCAAGGTTTTCTTGATACTCAAGATTTTTCTTGAGTAAATATGCTTTCTCTAGGGATTTATTAACCGCATACGCCAACATGGATAAGTCTTGTATCGGTTTTATTAGATAGTCCCAAGACCCCAACTGTTGTGCTTTTACTACATCTTCAATCCGATTGGCTCCTGAAATAACAATAATTGGCAAATCGGGGAATATAGCTTTTGCCTCTCGTATAAATTCAAGCCCACCCATTTTGGGCATTCGCAGATCAACAAGCACAAGCTGTGGTCTTTCCTGACGTAGGATATCCAAACCCAACTGCCCATTTTCTGCCATTGAAGTTAAGAAACCGCGATCTTGAAGATAGTCAGCAAAACTATGACGAATAGAATCTTCATCATCAATAATCAAAATTTTTGCAGGTATAGTAGCATTAATCATTCCCAACTCCTTGGACTTATCTTTCACATAAAAGAATTAGAGAGCCCTATTCTGCCCCTTTTGCGCAAATAATAGGAGCGTAATCTCAATATCAGTCCAGCTTTTGCATTTTAGTTTTCACTCTATTTCATATCCAGTAAGATTATTCAAAGTCAACTATTCTATCGCGCCCCAACTTCTTCGCACGATAAAGCGCTTGATCTGCACAAATTAGAAGTTCTTCACCAGTGCGCCCATGTTTTGGGAATTCCGATAGACCTGCTGAAAAAGTAATGGTAAATTCACCCTTATCAGACTTTATCTTTATTTTCGAGATAATATCTTTCCATACCCTAACCCGTTCGTGTGCCACTAGTGCAGGGGTATTATATAAGATGATTAAAAACTCATCTCCAGCATAACGGCAAACTGTATCTTCAATACGACACATCTCTACAAGGGTATCAGCCAGCACCTTCAAAGCTTGATCGCCCCCTCTTACGTGACCATAAGTGTCATTAATTTTCTTCAAAGAATCAAGATCAAGAATAACAAGACTAAAAGAGCCTCCTTGCCGAGTGCTTCTGGCAAGCTCCTGTTGAATAGCTTTATCTAAGTAGCGTCTATTGAATAACCCAGTTAAGGGGTCACGAATCGCTTGCTCCTCCAAGGAGGTTTTTAATTTTTCAATTTTTGATATTTTCTCTTGCAATTGCTCATTGACTTCTTGTGATTTTCTCTCCGTTAAAACACGCTCGGTAATATCTTCAATCAATAGCAGCACCGAGGCAACATCTTCATTATTGATAAGGTTTGGGTTTATGCGATAGTGAGCATAGATAGACCTGCCCCATTTGCTTTTATATGAGACCTCTGCTGATATTTGTTCGCCAGTTTCAAAACAACGAGCCACCGCCGAAGAAATACCCGCATCAACCAGAGGAATAAAAGAAAGTATATTAATTTTCTTTGTTACCTCTATTGAAGGCGAACCCAAGATTATCAAAAAACTTTCGTTGATCTCAAGGATCTTGCCTTCCTTATCTACAGAAAGAATACCAATTGGGGCATTTTCAAATAACGATCGATAGCGCTCTTCATTTTCTTGCAAGGCATCTTCTGCTTCTTTTCTCTCTGTGATGTCAATCATAAGTCCGCGCATTTTGATTGGGTCCGCACCATCTAACTCAACATGAACTATATCGCGCAACCAAACAAAACCACCGTGTTTTTTCAAAAAGCGATACTCAAAAGTATGCGACATGCCCCTCTGGACAGCCTCTGCGCAATAGGTGGATGCCCAGTCTCGATCTCTTTCATCAATATGGTCAATCCAAAACTGAATATCAAGAAATTCTTCAGGGGAGTAGCCCAGCATACGCTCTACTTGTGGCGCTACATAAGTCCAACAATTCTTTGCAATATCAAATTCCCAAAGAATTGCCTCTATATTTTCACTTAATAAGCGATATTGTTCCTCTTTCTGCCCCAACGCTGTTATTGAGTGTCGATAGACTAAACGATTTACCATCAACCACCCCAGAAGAGCCGTCCCCGCAGGGAGAACAATCATCACGGGCAAAGCCACTTGCCTAACTACAGTATAAGCAAGTGGTTTAGGTAAAGTCAGCATCCAAAAGAGCATATTTAGATGAATGATTAAGCCAAGTATATATAATTCTTTTATAGTTATCTTATTTATTTTTTGCGAACGAAGATGTCGCCAGGCAAAGCCGATGGCACCTGAGGTGAAGATAACAGCCACACCAGGCCATACGCCAGTTCCGCCAATATAAAAACGATATACACCTGCCATTAATACTGCGAATAGTGTAGGAATTAAGCCAAAGAAAAATCCTGATATCCCCAATAAAACGGAGCGCGCATCAAAAAACAATCCTGGTAAAAACTCCCAGGGAGTTGCCATTAATGTAATTCCAATAGCCCCCAAAATAATACCTGCTAAAACTTGCTGAAGGGAGGGTTCACTACCTCGCACCCGATACCCTAGCATATCGTAGACCAAGCCCAAAGCCAATAAAAGGCCAATATTATTGACCAAATCAATAATTGCTAATAAATTCATTGCTCCTGAAGCTCCTTGATTAGCTCCTTTTTTCGGAAAAAATTATTCATATCATCCTAAAATCTAGCGCAAAGCGTGTTTTATTATACTATCTTCTCTACTCTATGAAAAAGCGGGACACTCCTCATAGGGCATCCCGCTTTTATATCTAATAAAACTATTGCGCTATAGCAATCCATCTAATAACTCAACCCCTCTCTCTATCCGCGCCATCACTTTCTCGCGTCCGATAATTTCCATTGTCTCAAAAATTGGGGGACTCACCTTTTGCGCAGTCAAAGAGTCGCGCAAAAATCCAAAAACATTGCCTACCTTTGTGTCCATCTTTTTCGCTAAATCTCTAAAGGGCTGATTTGCAGTATCCATGCTGAAATCAGGTAAATTCGCAACCAATATTTCGATCTCACGCGCAAGCGCCAAAGCCGATTCGGCGTCCATTTTCTTCCCTATCAATGTCTCAGCTTCAGGAAAAACTTCATCTTTGAAGAAAAATCCACCCATTGCGGGGGATTCTGTTAAATTCTTTAATCTAACTTGCAGCAACTTGGCTACGCGCAAAAGCTTCTTTTCATCATCAATCTCATAACCAGCATCCACAAAGAAAGGTTTGATTCGTTTTGCTAAATCCTCTGGAGAAATCGCACGGATATAGACACCATTAAAGTGATCCAATTTTGTGAAATTCAATGCGGCGGGTGAGGGACTCAACTTCTCTACACTGAATTTCTCAATCAACTCATCAAGCGTAAATTCTTCAGTTTTATCATCATAACTCCAGCCAATTAACGCTGCCCAGTTCACCACCGCTTCTGGCAAGTAGCCCAGCTTCGCAAAATCGCTTAAGAAAATTGGCTTCCCAGCTTCCATCAAAGCTTCGCTATCTCGCTTGCTCATTTTTCCTTTTCCGTCTGGCTTTAAGAAAATAGAGGGGTGAATCCAAGTCGGTTGCTTCCACCCAAAGGCCGCGTAAATATGTCCATGAAGTGGAAAAGTTGGCAACCATTCCGATGTGCGAATAGCATGCGTTATCTTCATCAGATAATCATCAACCACTACCGCCAAATGATAAACCGGCAAGCCATCGCTCTTGACTAAAATATAATCATCTAACGTAGCATTTTCAACAGTGATTTCACCACGAATCGCGTCTTCAACAGTGATTTTTCCTTCACGTGGCATTTTATAGCGGATGACGTGCGCCGTGCCACTCGCGATCTTCTGGCTTGCTTCCGCCGAAACAACTTCTCTGCTGGGGCAAATATCTCTATGTTGTTGACGCTTACCTTTGGCTTCTTCGTGCCCATCATCTTTTGCGGTGCAGAAACAATAATATGCGTGCCCGCTTTCTATGAGTTCCTTAGCATATTTTGCATAAAGTTCACGTCTCTCTGTTTGGCGGTAGGGACCATAATCCCCACCCACATCAGGACCTTCATCCCAATCTAATCCCAGCCAGCGTAGCCCTTGCATTAACTCTTCTTCTGCACCTTCGACAAAGCGCTTTTGGTCGGTGTCTTCGATACGTAAAATAAACTGCCCACCCGTTCGGCGCGCAAGAAGATAGTTATATAAAGCGGTACGTCCACTGCCCAAATGCGTTCTCCCTGTTGGGGACGGGGCAAATCGGACACGGACGGGGTTTTCTTTTTTAATTGTCATAATTCTCCGTTTTTCTAAGTTCAATATTGAAGGTTTAGAATTGAATGTTATTGCATGAAAAATGCTTAGATCAAGAAAAGCTAAATAAGGGCAAGCAAGTTGAGGTCACGTGCGACGCGGCCTTTTATCCCAAGAAAAGGTGTAGCGAAAAACATTACGCTCTAGAGAGAATCCCTAAAACTCTAGCTCTTTATGGCGCATAATAACGCTCTCTACCAATCCTATCCCAAGCATTAACGAGAGCAGGCCACTCCCACCATAACTAATAAAAGGTAAGGGCAAACCAGAGACGGGGATGATATTGAGGTTTACAGCAATATTGACTGCGCCTTGAAAAAAGATTAATGCAGCTACGCCAAACGCGATTGTCGAGCCCGCTGTGTCACGTGAGAGTTGCGCGGCACGAATGCACCGCCATAAAATAAAGGCTAAGGTGGCGATAACTATGAGCGCACCGATAAAGCCAAATTCTTCAGAGATTGCTGAAAAAATGAAGTCGGTATGGCGCACTTTGAGGAAGCGGAGCTGAACTTGAGAGCCTTGGCCGTAGCCCTTTCCGTCTAAACCACCTGAACCAATAGCGATGAGAGCTTGCTGAATATTATAAGTTTCACCATAGGTTGCGTTTGGATCAGGGAAAATAAAAGTGAGAACACGCTGCCGTTGGTATTCCTGTAAAAAGGGAAAGGCGGCTACAACGAGAACAAGCCCTCCCACAGCAAAAGAGACAAGATCCTTGAGACGTAAACCATTCATCCAAATCATTACAGCCCAAATAACGATAATAACAATAACATTGCTAAGGTTAGGTTGAAGCAAAATCCAAATAGTTAGCCCCATTGTCCAGAGAAGACTACCAACAATCCAACGTAGGTCACGTGGTTCCTTATCTGTTTCCCCGAAATAACGCGCTAAAACGAGAATAACAACCAATTTTGCCAATTCTGTAGGCTGAATAAAAATTGCACCCAGCCTAAACCAACGTGCCGCGCCAAAAACCGCGCGCGCGCTCATAAATAGAAAAATAAGTAAAACCACCATCACGAGGTAAATAGGGCGATAGAGCGCAAGCCAATAATTATAGTCAATAGAAGCAACAAGCAAAATGACGAAAAAGCCAATACCCGCAAAAATAGCCTGCCTTTGTGGGTAATCTGCCAGTTCTGCATTCCCAGCGACTGCAGAATCAATCATCGCAATGCCAAAGGCTATCGCTAGCACTACGGCACCGAGAAGCCAGAAGTCAAAATGTCGCCAAGAGATATTTTTTAGCATAGTTTTTTTTGCTATAACGAAAAATTTGAAAGCTGATACAAAAAGAAAACTCACGCAAAGTCGTAAAAACGCAAACTTTTCTCTGCGGATTTGCGTCTCTACGTGAGAGATTGCGAGCTAAAGTTTAGCTTCCTTACTTTCCCCTTCGCTGCGCTACTTTAAGTGGGATATCTGCCACAAGGCGTTGCTCACGCCCCTCGCGGGCGACATTTATATTTACTGCCGCTGGTTCAATAGAAATATGCCGAGAAATCACTTCAATCAACTCATCTTTCAAAGCTTCTAATTGAGCGGGGGTAATATCTGTGCGGTCGTGAGTCAGAACAAGCTGCAAACGTTCTTTTGCGCTCTGCGCACTCTTCTTTTCATTATTAAAGACTGATTTAAAAAGACTCATTTCAGTTTCCTCCCGCCAATTTAGAAAACTTATCCCAGAAACCATCCTTCTCTGCCAAGTCCATAAAGGGCACTTCCTTTCCGGTAAGGCGCATCGCGATATTTCTAAATGCCTGTCCTGCTCTGCTATCATTATCCAGAGAAACGGGCATTCCCTGATTGGCTGCTACTAAAACCGATTTATCTTCTGGAACTACACCAATCAATTTTATCGCCAAAAGGTCTAATACGTCTTCCGTGGAAAGCATCTCTCCATTTTGCACCATCTCATAATTAACGCGGTTAATAATAAGCTCTGGGCTACCCTTTTCTTCGGCTTCCAAAATGCCAATTACTCGGTCGGCATCTCGTACAGCAGAAATCTCAGGGTTTGTTAGCACCAATACGCGATCCGCTGCGGCAATCGAGTTCTTGAAACCGCGCTCAATGCCTGCGGGTGAGTCTATTAGCACCCAATCTACCTCTGGGCGCAACTCGTCACCAAGGCGTATCATATCACTAGGTGAAAGCGCGTTTTTATCTCGTGTTTGTGCAGCAGGGATAAGGAAAAGTCCAGGTACACGCTTATCACGTATCATCGCCTGCCGCAACCGGCACCGCCCCTCTACAACATCCACGATATCATAGACAATGCGATTTTCTAAGCCCATAATCACATCTAAATTTCGCAAACCAATATCACCGTCTACACAGACCACCTTTTCACCTAACGAGGCCAGCGCAATACCTAAGCTCGCAATGGCAGTCGTTTTGCCCACGCCGCCTTTTCCTGATGTTACTGTAATAATTTTTGCACTCATAAATTCACCTTATCAAATTCTGTCATGTCATGTCTCTTTCCGTAAAGCAATCATCTTCGAGATCACATATCTATTATTTATTTTTCACGCCAATTTTCTGCATGAAATTTGCCGTCTTTCAAACTAACCTTAACCGCTTTTTGAAATTTCTCATGATCAGTCGGATTTTTAATCTCAGATGCAATTTGCAGCCGAGACGGGGTCATGGTTAATGCACAAATGAAAGCGTCCTTGTTTTGTCCTGTATGTCCTTTTTCAACATCTACACCAGCGTATACAGCACCGCGCAAACGTCCCCATACAAGAATATTTCCACCAGCCATAATCTCAGCTCCAGGGTTTACATCTCCCATTACTATAATATTGCCAGCATACTTTACTCGCTCACCAGAGCGGAGTGTTTTTTCTACCCACAGCGCGGAATTACCTTTAGGAATCTCTTTTTCTTTTGCCTTTTTTGGTGAGCCCTCATTTGGGCGTTGCATTGAAATTCGCGTTGCCAATCCCAAAAGCTGTGCCGTATTCACCGTTTTTGGCGATTCGCTTACTACAGCCCAAAGAGATATTTCTCGCTCTGAAAGTTTATCGCGCAAAGCTGTCATATTGGCTACGCGCAAAGAATGAGAGCCTACATCAAGAGCGAGCTTTGCCCCTGTAAAAAAACCCAAGCGCTCGTCTATCTGCGTGAACAGTAGGGCTTGTATATAATCCCACTCCCCCGAACCAAGAGTAATGAGTATTCCGTCTCGTAAACCTTTTATTTGGACAAGGGAGGAAGTGGGCATGATGAATCGTGTTCCATAATTGTGTAAAAAAGATAAGAGCTGAGGTAAATTCGATGGCAAATTATAGCATGAAGCGCAAAAAGCATTATTTCAAAAGCATACTTTTTTTCGAGAAATCACGAGCCTTTTATATTTGCAAGCAGAATAAAGCCTATTACCCCCCACCGCCTTCCGCAAGATCTATTTCTTTTAGTTCAAAATAGGCCTCCATTACCCGACCAACAACAGGACCTGCTACAGCAGCACCCTCGCCACCATTATACATAAATGCCATAATGATAATTTCAGGGTCATCAAAAGGGGCATAGGCTAAAGTCCATGAATGAGTAGGCCAATTACCAAAGGTACACCGATTTGCCCTAAAAGCCACGTCATCACAATACTCTGCTGTACCTGTTTTTCCAGCAACTGCGATGGGGAAATCGCCAAAAACATCATTGAGCGTACCGTATAGCGTATTCGTAACGGCAAGGCGCATCCCATTTTGGACTTCTTGAACAACGGAGGGATCAACTGCACTTTTGGTTTCCATCTCTAAACAATAACCATCATCGCAATCAAAATTTGTGATAAGAGGCGTTTCGGTAATATCCCATTTTAGTCGGGGGATAAAAGGTTTTAAGATTCGCCCTTCATCGTCTAATTCTTGATAAACGACTGTGGGTTGCATCAATTTTCCATCATTTGCAATTGTTGCGCCAGACATAAGAACTTGCAAAGGGGTCGCGAGAACATATCCCTGCCCAACACTTGCTATATAGGTATCACCCGTTGACCAGTTCTCCCCTTGATTGATTCTCTTCCATTGTGGTGAAGGGATTAGTCCATCCGCTTCACCGGGAAGTTCTATCCCGGATGGCACACCATAACCCAATGCGCGAGCATATTCTCCCAAACGAAGAATGCCTAAACCTTCTGGAATTTCATCTTCATATCCACCACCTAATTTATAGAAGCAGACGTTACTAGAATAGGCAATACAATGCAAAAAATCAATTGTGCCGAAACCGGCTGGGTTTTCATCATAAATCCAATCTACGAAAGGGCGCTCTCTGCCGGGGTCATTAGGAGAAAACTTCTCTGTAAGAATAAGTTGGCCAGGGGCTTGAATAATTTGATCTAAACTAACTACGCCTTCATTTAATGCACCAGTAGCTGTGGAGAGTTTGAAAACGGAGCCTGGCGGGTATTCGCTAGAGATAGCATTATTCAAGAGTGGGTGACGAGGGTCTTCGCTAAGCTGCTGATAATAATAAGCAGGGATAAAGCGCGCTAAGCGATTGTTTTGATAAGAGGGATAAGAAACCATTGCTAATATCTCTCCCGTTTTGGGGTTCATAGCAATGGTCACACCACTGGAAATACGGATTTGCCCAAAATAGGCATTCCACCCATTGATTTCAACTAGCAATGCGCTCTCAGCAGCTTGTTGCAAACGAATATCTATGGAAAGGCGCACATTGCGCCCAGCAATAGGTTGAATAGGAGGTTCTAAGTTTCGAAGCTCTTTTCCTGCCACATCCACTTCAACTACTTTTTTTCCGTTTGTTCCCGCAAGAATATCTTGAAGAGTTTGTTCTACCCCAGCATAACCAATTTTGTCACGCCCCGCGATAAAGCCTAGCTCTTCGTAAAGATCTACTTGGGAAGCTGGTATTGGCCCAAGAAAGCCAACGATATTAGCGGTTAGGGAACCAGTAGGGTAGTCTCGGATTGGATCAATTGCTAGGGAAACACCACGCCAACCCACTGCACGTTCACGCACGATGCGAGCTGTTTCTTCATCTACATCACAACTAATAGGTACAGCCCTGTATGGAGCGAGCGAATCCCCCAACTCTACTAGCTGAGCAATGCCTGGCCCTGGCACACAAACGGTAAAGAGCTTTGCATCATCTACTGTGCCATTATTGACAGGGACATCAATAATTTCAGAAAGTTCACGGTATATATGCTGAATATCGGCAACATCATCAGGAAGAAAAGCAGGGGTTATAACAACGTTATAGGAAGCGATATTGCGTGCTAAAATCACCCCAGTTCGATCGTAAATAATGCCTCGCGAGGTAGGAACACTGATTTCTCGCGTGTAATTATCTTCCGCGCTGACAAGCCAGTTCTCTCCTTCAAGAATTTGGAGATTAACAAGGCGAAAAGCCAGGAGGCTAAAAACAAATACCGCAACAAGATAAAAAATCCATACACGCCAAGGCTCTTTGCGAAAGTCAGCAGGTATTTTCGAGCTCATTGAACATCCTCAATATCGTAAATCCAGACAGCAAGATCTCGAAAGATGGGATAGGCTGGCAAAGCCAAAAAGAGATTCAAGAAAAGGCTGGGCAAAGTTATAATGCTTAAGGCATCTGCGATATTCAGCGGACTGCCCATTAGGCGCAAAACAAGAATTGACAAAAAGTGCATGATTAGCGTCCCAAGAAAGACGATCACAAAAATCGCCAGTATCGGTGCTTGCCAAATACGTCTAACCATAAGCCGTGCTAGAGCAACCATGAGAATATAACCAATAATGGGGATAAACCAAGGAAGTGACGATGTCCACCCAATGAGCGCACCTCCCAATATTGCCCAGTGCCAGGATGTTTCGACATCCTCTTGTAAAGCCCAAGCCGCAAGAGCAACGAGCATCAAATCAGCATATCCACTAAGGAGAGATATACGACTAAAGATTGCCGTCTGAAAAACAAGAACCAGAGATAGCAAAGGAAGTGCGATTAACTCTTTCACCAGTTATGGCGTCTCTTCTGGGTTTAGCGGTGTAACATCAATTGGTTTGAAGTTCATGATAACCAAGACGATTTCAAGGCGCGAGAAATCTACAGTGGATTGCACTGAGGCTTGTTGAAAAAGCTCATAATCTCTCGTGCGGAGATTAAATAACTGCCCAATGAGGAGGTCTGGTGGATAATTGCCGCCTAAGCCAGAGGTAAGAACGACATCGCCCTCTTGGACCTCAATATCCTGCGAAATCATTTCAAGGGCTAAGTCACCAGTTAATGATCCAATCAATACCGCATCTGTATCTGCATTTTGTAAACGGATATTAACAGCAGAAACCGGGTCTGTGATCAACTGTACACGTGCTGCGTTTGCAATTACCGCATCAATTCGTCCAATTAATCCCTGGTTAGTAACCACTGGCATCCCTCTCCGAAGCCCCTCACTAGAGCCACTGTTGATTATTATATAATGCAAAAAGGGACTTGGGTCGCGTCCGATTACTGAAGCAGCTTTATAAACGCTCTCTGGACTAGTTTGGGAAAAATCAACCAGCGCTGCCAGGACTTGAGTATCTGTAAGTTGTTGTTGAAGCTGAATTACCTGTGTTTGTAAACCAGATATTTCAGCTTCCAATTGCGCATTCCGTTGTTGAAGAGAGACGATGTCATTTGGGGCGTTAAAAAAGTCTCGCACGGTCAGATAACGCGTCGAAACCCAAGTCTGCGCTGAGATAAATGAAGAACCGAAAAAGTCGGAGGTAGAACTGAAATATCCGCCCAATGCCAATGCCAAAACCCCCGCCACCATTAAAAAGATGATGGTCGTCTGCAAAGAGCGGGAAAATGTAGTTTTCATGGGGAAGTTTTATTAAAGAAAAATAATGACACTAAAGAGTCTGGGTTCAAGATTGACGTCTTTCTAAGCCCACGAGATAGGCTGAGAGATTTTCAAAATCACCATAAATCATGCCAGCGCCCCGCGCAACACATGTCAATGGATCTTCTGCTACCCAAGTGCGAAGGCGAATATCTTCTGCAAGCCTGCGATCTAATCCATTCAGAAGCCCACCGCCGCCGGCAAGACAAACGCCTAAGTCCATAAGGTCTTCAATAATTGCTGGAGGAATTTCATCGAGCGCATCCTTGACGGTATCAACGATGACCTGTACCGAACCTGCTAAGGCATCTCGAATTTCAACAGAGGAGACTTCTACTGTTTCAGGCAAACCCGTTACCAGGTTTCGTCCACGTACCTCCATTGTTTTTTCTTTTCCAAGCGGAAAAGCAGAGCCTATATTCATTTTGATTTTCTCTGCAATCCCTTGCCCGATAAGTAAATTGTATTTATTGCGTAGATACTGAATAATATCTTGGTCCATCTCATCGCCAGCTACACGTAAAGAACGTGAGGCAACAACGCCACTCATTGACATAATAGCAACTTCAGTTGTGCCTCCACCAATATCTACGACCA
>JABGQV010000148.1 GCA_018648655.1 Anaerolineae bacterium
TATGAGGTATTCTTCGGATATCAACCTGTTGCACTTACGACTTGAATCCAAGAAGAATAAAAATAGGAGAAAATATGAATAATTGGATAGCTCTCATCATCACTTTTGTTGCAGCGCTCGGATTTTTGCGCTTGATGGACTTTTTTGCTCATCGCGGATGGATAGAATCTCGTTTGAGCCGAAAGATCATTCATATCGGGACAGGCCCCATCTTTGTCTTTTGTTGGCTTCTATTTGATAACGCACCTGGTGTGCGCTGGATGGCTGCTCTTGTTCCTTTTGCGATTACCATACAATTTGCATTAATTGGCCTTGGTATTCTCAAAGATGAAGCCTCAGTTAAAGCCTTATCTCGCACGGGAGACCCCAAAGAGATTTTGCGGGGCCCGCTTTATTATGGCATTATTTTTGTTTTGATGACCATTATTTTCTGGAAAGATTCTCCCATAGGGATTGTTGCTCTAATGCTAATGTGCGGTGGTGATGGGATTGCAGATGTGGTCGGGAGAAATGTAAAATCTGCAAAATTGCCATGGAGCAAAGAGAAGTCTGTTGCCGGGTCTTTGGCGGTATTTGTTGGGGGCTGGGCACTTGCTGTTTTAGTGGTAGCAATTTACGAGTATGCGGGCGTTTCGGGCTTTTCATCCGCAAATTCTTTTGTGCCAATTGCAATAATTGCCTTTGGCGTGATGTTAATCGAATCTCTCCCTTATAAGGATATTGACAACTTAACAATTACGTTAACCGCTGTGATTTTAGGGAGTTTTTTCTTTTGAATCTCGCCTATCTAAGCGAAGAAGTGGTAAGATACTCTATTGGAAAAAGTTTTTATTTTTAGAATAAATATGAGTTAAGGCTTTTAGTTTTTTATGCGACGAGTTATTCTTACATCCCCCAAAAAAATCCATCCCTTCGGTGAACCTGCGCGAGATTTGCGTATTCATAATGAGCCTTTATACACTTTGCAGGAGCGCGTTTTGGCAAAGTATACAACGAAGACCACCGAGCTGCAGATTGGAGAGCATCTTCCGCAAATACGGGAAGAAATGATTGTTTATCGTAATAATCTCTTCTTCAATCAAGGGTATATTGATTCTTTTATAGAGAAAGCTAAAAAACATGGGCGTGCCTGTAGAGCGGCTTTTCATGCAGATGATCCAGCTTTCAGTGAACATGCACTTCCTCTCTCAACTTCTTATACTCCTGCGGGGAATTTATATCTTGCCGATCTTTGGTATTACCCGCATGGGCCAGTTGCAGATACTCGTCCCTTAATTATTGACATGCAGCCAAAGGAAGTTGGCTATTATAGTGTGCCCACCTATATGGCAGAAGGATCAGGGGATTTAGTTTTTCAAGTTCCTTTGCGTTCTTTATTGGCTATTGATTCTTGGGTGCACATTTTTATAGCCGATGTAGTTTTTGGTGTTTTTTCTAGTGGTGTTGGTATTGAGAAAAGACTTGAAGAAGATTTAAAATTTAAAATTAAAGTTTTAGGTAAAGCTCTTTATGAAGGACGGCAAGTTTTAGAATGTTCTGAGTTGGTGCAAATTGGTAAAAATTGTACGATTGACCCAAAGGCTGTTATTCACGGCCCAACGATTATTGGTGATAATGTCACTATTGGCGCTGGGGCTGTAGTTGAAAATTCTATTATTGGCAATAAAGTTAATATCTCGCAAGATGTTCAGGTAATGCTTTCTGTAGTTGGCGACGGGACTTTTTTACCCTTTAAAGCTTCATTATTTATGACTACAATTATGGAAAATAGCATGGTTGCACAAAATACTTGTTTGCAAATGTGTGTGATTGGCCGTAACACTTTTATTGGTGCGGGCTCAACATTTACCGATTATAATTTAATCCCTGTTGAAATACGAGCGATGGATGGTAATAATGAGCTTAAAAATGCAAATCGCCCTGTGCTAGGTGGTTGTGTTGGGCATAATTGTAGAATTGGCTCTGGGATGATTGTATACCCCGCGAGAACAATAGAATCAGATGTAGTTTTAGCCGCGACAAAAGAACGCCGTTTGATTGATAAAAATATTTCTTTTGAAGAGAGCGATCATCACAATCTTCGTTTGGGGCATTTACATGAAACGCCTTATCATAAAGAAGAAGATGAATTAGAATCGTGGTAAATGGATAGCTTCGCCTTCATCATACACCCCATCGATCCCAAACGAGATGTGAGCCGCAAATTTCCTTTCTTAGGACGTATTCTTAGTGAAGGTCAAATAAATTTTTTCTCAACTTTTTTTCCGCCTATTTACCTTTCAGAAATAGAAGGCATTCGCTCAGAAACGACTGGAAAAGAAATAAAAGGCTGGTTTATTGCCTGCCCTTATACACCTAGTCGTATGTTGAGTTTGCCTCAAAAAATAGTCTATAATAAAATTATACAAACAGGACGTATGGCTGAAAAACTCGGGGCAAAAATGCTTGGCTTAGGTGCATTTACTTCAGTTGTGGGTGATGCAGGCGTCACCATCGCCAAGAGTTTAGATGTCCCTGTTACAACAGGCGATGCCTATACAATCTCTATTGCGGTTGAAGCACTTCGTGAAGCTGCAAAATTGATGGATATAAATCTCGCAGAATCAACAGCTGCTGTTGTCGGCGCTGGAGGCACGATTGGCAGTCTTTGTGCAGAGCTTTTGGCAGATGATGTTAAAAAACTCTATTTGCTAGGAAGACGAATTGAACCTTTAGAAAAGCTAAAAACTAAATTGGAAGGCTTATCTCAAGCAGATTTGCAGTCTAGCACAGACCTTTCCCACTTAGCGGGTGCTGACCTCATCCTGACGGTGACAAGCGCGGTCAACGAAGATGTGATTCGTCCCGAGCATCTCCGATCTGGAAGCGTGGTTTGTGACGTTGCCAGACCTCGTGATGTTTCTGCAATGGTAGCCGCCGCGAGAGATGATATATTAGTGATAGATGGTGGGATGGTAGACATCCCTGGCCCCGTTAATTTTAATTTTGACTTTGGCTTTCCTGAAGGCAAAGCTTATGCTTGTATGGCAGAGACAATGGCTTTAGCTTTAGAAGGGCGTTTTGAAGATTACACTTTAGGAAAAGAAATTACGCGTACCCGTGTAGATGAAATCACAGAAATTGCCCAGAAACATGGATTTCGCCTAAGCGGTTTTCGCTCTTTTGAAAAAGAAATAACGCCCGAGCAAATCAAAGCTGTGCGTTTTAGCGCAGCAAAGAGAAAAAAATAGCAAAACAGTAGGAATATAACAAGGTATAAAAGTGGTATTCACCCTAAACCTTATTCTTTAGTTTTATTCCAAACCTTTGGAGGTCCCTTATGGGAAAAGCCCGCCTTTTGGTTGTAGAAGACGATCCCGACATCTCGAATATGCTGAAAATTTATTTCAGCGGTTTAGGATTCGATGTTGATGTTGCGCTTCGAGGGAATGATGCGTTGGAAAAAACCCGACAAGTCTTGCCCCACCTTATCATTCTAGACATCATGCTTCCAGATATTGATGGCTATGAAGTCTGCCGTAACTTACGAACAAGTACGCGCACAAGCCATATTCCTGTCATATTCCTGACGCAAAAAGATGAGCGCAGTGACAAGCTACAAGGGCTGGAGTTGGGTGCAGATGATTACATAACTAAACCCTTTGATATCGAAGAACTTAAATTGCGTGTGCAGGGCGCTATTCGCCGCTCAGAACGTGAGAGCCTTACTGATCCCCGCTCAGGGCTGCCAGCTGGACGATTGATCGAAGAACAACTGCGCCGCATCATCCGCGAAGAGGAATGGGCATTGATGGATTTACGCATCAATCAGTTTTCAGCATTTAATGATGTCTATGGTTTTGTTGCGGGTGATGATGTTTTGCGTTTCTCTGCAATGTTGCTTGGCGAAGTGGTTGATGAGCTTGGCGCATCAAATGACTTTATTGGACATGCCGGAGGAGATAATTTTATTATTATCTCAACCGATGAATCTGCACCAAAGATTAAAAAAATACTAAAAGAACGTTTTGATGAAGAAGTACAAACACACTATAACTTTATGGATCGTGAACAAGGGTTTATAGAGACAACAAATTCATCTGACGAGATAAAAAAAACGCCTTTGATGACAATTACTGCTGGCATTGTTTCACCCAAGATACATCGCTTCTCAGATATTCGGGAAATTACTGAGATGGCAGCAGAAGCACGCCGTAAAGATACAATCACCGAGGCGTAAAGGTTTATTCCATCGTGAATTCTGAGACAGGACTAATTCTCATCGCATCTGGATTAGCAATAGGTGTGTTAATTTGGATTTTAACACGTTGGGCTTTGCGTTCACAACCTTCGTGGCAAGCTGCAATTAAGTCACCAACAGAAGAAATGCCCGATCACGGAGATGCCGTCTTGTTAATACAAGCTGGGGGAAGAGTTAATCATATAAATACAGCAGCTCGAAAACTCTTTAGCGTAACTGAAAATGAAACACCAAATCTTGAGCGTCTTGCACGGCGAGCACGGCCTAGTGATGCTTTTTGGAAGCTGTGCACGTCTGAAGGCAAAATGCGTTTTTCTGTTGGGGGTAAATTAATAGAAGGAATCTCATATCAGGTTCCTGGTGTAGAGCCGACCATATTATTGTCCCTGCGCCGCCCAGAACTAAATTCGGGGATTGATGGGACACGAGAAGTTTCTGGGTCAGTTTTAGGAATTATCACAGACTTTGGACAAGAGATTGCTGAGAATCTAAATTTAGATGCTACGTTAATGGCTGTACTTGAAAATGTAGAGAAACTTCTTCCTTCAGATATATTAGAGATAAAAATTTGGGAGCAAGCTAGCCAAACCTTTATCTCATATCGTTTTGGTATGCTCGATGGGCTGCCTCGTCTTGAGCGCAGTCTTGATACGCGTTTTGGCAATTATTCAGCATATCTTTCTGAGCATAAAGAGTTCTTATTCGTTTCAGATACAGAATCTTATAAAGAAATTCGTTTTCTTGATGAGACAGATCAATACTCAATTCGTTCCTATATGGGAGCTCCCCTATTGGCAGGTCGGGAGCTTGTTGGTATGTTGGAAGTAGGGCAGATTGCAGTAGATATGTATTCCAATGAAGACAAAAATCTTCTTCAATTGGTTGCTGGGCAAGCTGCGGTTGCTATTCGTAATGCGCTATTATATGAAAATGAGCAACGACGAGCCATGGAACTTTCTGGGTTAGCAAATTTAGCCCAATCAGCTGGTTCTTTACAGAACCGAGAAGAATTTTTTGGTGCATTAATAAATAGCATTCAGCCGCTTTTTGCGATAACTACGCTTGGGTTTTTACTATTTGATGAAGACAGACGTATTCTGGAAGGGCAAATTCCTTTTGAAGGTATCCCATCTCATATTGTCGCGATTTATCGTACAGAAATCAAAGCAGATAGCGTAGCAAATGCTATCATTGAAAAGCAACAGATTCTTCTTACAGAGGATGCAAAAACAGATAAAAATTGGGAAGAGCTTCGTATTCATAATATTGCTCAAGCCGCTAGCTTGCAAGAATCTGCACTTGTTCCCCTCAGTTCTAGCGGACGATTTTTAGGTTATTTGCAATTATCTAATCACACTCAGGGTATAAGAGAGTTTACTAAGAACGAAATCCACTTAATGAGTGTTGTGGCAAATCAGACTGCGACGATTATTGATAATGCAAGCCTTGTTCAACAAACTAGGCAACGCGCTCGACGTGCCGAAACAATGAGACGTGTTGCTAGCTTAGTTTCCTCCTCTGCAACGGAAGAAGAAACTATTCGTTTTTCTATCCAGGAACTAGTTCAGCTAATTAATACAGATGCAGCTATTGTCTTTTTACTTGACGATAATGAAGGAGCTTTGGTTGCTCATGAAACATCTCTCTATGGTAAATATGATGAGGATATCGAGAGCATAGGGGAATATAGCAAGCTATATATTGATGATCCTCAATACCGCCTTACTGTTACGGGAAGCCAACGTTCTTTCATCTCTGGAAATTTACGAACAGACAATCGTGTTTTAGATTTTTACCGCCCTTTAGTTGATGCTTATAAAATGCTCTCTGCTTTAGTGGTGCCGATTGTAATTCGGGAGCGTGGTGTTGGCGAATTGATGCTAACGAGTCGCTTACCAGACTTTTTTACACGATACGACCTTCAATCAGCACGTACTGTCGCTGACCAGCTTTCAGTTAGATTAGAGGCATCAAAATCTTCAGAACAAACCGATGAAAGTTTGCGCTTGCGGGTAGAAGAGCTATCAGCTCTTTCACGCGTTAATCGTGAATTGAGCGGAAGTCTTGATTTAAAACATTTACTAGAAGTTGTTTATGAAGAAGGACTGCAAACATCTAAAGCAGATTGTGGCACGATTACAATTTTTGATCTCGACTCAATTCAAAAAAATGGTGTTTCACCTAAGAGTATCCTAGCATTAGGTTGTGCTCGAGGAGTGCCGCTTTCAGCAAATGAGCGTGAGGTAATTGATAGCGGCAACCTGCTTATCGTTGATGATATTGATGATGATGAGTATCCAGCTAGTCACGAGGGCGTCCGTTCTGCTTTAATTGCTCCAATTGCTTATCAAGGAAAAACTGTCGGTTTATTTCATCTGCATTCTAAGTCTCCAGACCACTTTAATGAGACGACTTTGAACGTAATCAAAGCATTGGTGGTACAGGCCGCAATTGCTATGGGAAATGCCTATAGCTATGAAAAACAGGTTAGGTATGGGGGAATGTTAGAGCAACGTGCAAGTGCTCTCTCTAGCCTTTTGGACACGACTACATCGCTTGAAGTAGAGCAACCACTTAGCGATTCTTTGCAGATAATTTCTAGTGGGATTTGTGAGGCAACGACCTTTGACGTAGTCTTGGTTAGCGTTTACGATGCAGGGACCGAGATGATGCGCCGGATAATTGGAACAGGCATCTCTGAGGAAAACTGGAATGTTCTTCGAGAACGGGATCAACCTTTTCTGGGGGTTCAACAGTTATTGAAGCCTGAGTTTATGGTTGGGAGCGCATATTATGTACCCACAGATAAAGCACCAATTATGCCCAGTGACCTTCATATTATAAGTTCGGATAATGAATCTGGTGAGAAAAAACAAGGGGTATGGCATTCAGAGGACTTATTTCTTTTCTTATTAAAAGATCAATACGATAGCCCTTTGGGCATGATTAGCCTCGATCAGCCTCGAGATGGTGTGGCTCCAGATTTGGCAGCGGTTGAAGCCATTGAAGTTTTTGCTGCACAAGCCGCTCTTGTCATTAGCAATCATGCACGTTTATCAGAATATAAAGAAAGAGTGAACGCTTTATCTTCAGGTATCGAGCGTCAGCAACGCTTATTAGATATTAGCCAAAATGATTTGCCCATTTTGTTGCATAAAGATTTAGAGCAAACGATTACAATTCAAAATCTTGATAGAGTTTCATACCGAGTACGAGCAGGGTTGCAAATTACAGAATCTGTAAGTAGGCAGGTAGATGCATCTTCAGCTCTACAGGCTTTGGGCCGTGAAATTTTGACACATATGGGGATGATGACAGCTTTTGTTGCTGAAAATACCGCTGAGGGACCTCAGTTATTGCATGCAATGGGGGATGTGCCTCGTACAATTAATCCTGATGCTCTATTTGGTCAGCGAAATCCTTTGCGCGCTTGTTTGCGGACAGGTAATGTTATGCTGGTCATGAATTTAGATGAAAATGATGAGTGGCGCGAGGCCCCATTGCTTAGTACTTTACAGAGTAAGAGTTTTATTGCCTTACCCATTAAAGTAGAGGGTGAAACAGTTGCTGCAGTCTTGGCTGTAAGCAGAGAGTCTTTGCCTATATTAACAGATGAAGATGAGCAGGTTTATTATCAAATTGCACGACAGTCATCTGTTATTTTCCAAAACATTCATTTGCTTACTTCTATCCAGCGACGTTTGAAAGAAGTAAATCTTTTACTTGATTTTAGCCGTACCTTGAGTAACCTTGGCCCTGCTTCCATTATGGAAGCTCTGTTAACGAGTGCTTTACAGGTTATTTCTGCAGCTCATGCAGGGATTATATTGCTTTGGAATGAGGTTACAGAACGTCTTGAACCACAAGCTGTACAGAATTATGCAAATAGTGCGAGCATGAAGAAGATTTCTTATCGTTTTGGTGAGGCTTTGCCTGGAAATGTTTTTGCAAAGCGACAGTCTCACAATATAGACGAAGTTAATTTTACCCGTGACTATACTCTTTCGGCTTCCCAACTGCTTCTGTACCGTCAGGCAACGGGAGGTAGGATGCCGATATCTAGTTTGTTAGTTCCGATCCAAACAGGTGAGTATTGTTTAGGGGTGTTGGTATTAGATAATTTTAATAAAGCAGGTGCTTTTCAAAAAGAAGATGAAACCCTATTGCTTTCACTGTCTCAACAAGTTGCTTTGTCCTTGCAAAATTTGCGCTTAATCCAATCTACTGAGGAGCGCGCAACACAACTTGAAGCGCTCACTGATATTACATCTACAATTACTTCAAGTTTGCAAAGTGAAGAACTAATTCCATCTTTATTAAGTCAGCTTGAAAGTGTTATTCCTTATGATAGAGCGATGCTTTGGCTGTACGAAAGAAATGAATTGCGTGTGGTAACAGCTCGTGGTTTTAAGGATGATCGTGTAAATCTGAAAATCTCCGATCTGTTAGAAGAAGCTGTGCTTATAGAAGAAATTTTACGATCTGGAAAGGCAATTACTGTTCCCGATATGAGAGTAGATGATCGTTTTCAGATTATTACAGAAACAGAGTATTTATCATGGTTAGGAATTCCGCTTCTCTCTAAAGGAGAAGTGGTTGGGGTTATGACTTTGGACAAGAAAGAAGCAGGTTTTTATATGCTAACGCATATTCAAATTGGTGCAACTTTTGCTGGGCAGGCTGCTGTTTCTTTGGAAAATGCGCGTTTATATCAATCTACATTGTCTACGGCCAAGCGCTTAGAAATTCTTAATGCTATGAGCGCAGAGGTAAGCGCAAATCTGGAAACCGAAAAAATCTATCATGCTATTTACGAGGCCGCCACTCGTTTGATGCCTGTAGAATCTTTTGAGATTGCTCTTTATAATGAAGAAGAAAAGCAAATAAAAAGCGTTCATCATGTTATTCAAAATAGACACTTAGCACAAAAGGAAATTCCGTTGGATTCAAACCCAATTGGTAAGGTGATGACCACAGGGAAAGCGATTCTTCTTTCAAATATAACTGACACTAAAGTTTTTGGGACTTCAATATCCGCACAGGCAAAAATGCCCTTTTCAATTTTAGCTGTTCCTATGCGAACTGGTGATCAAGTGGTTGGCGTTTTGGTTGCACAAAGTGCTCAGCATGGAATATATACAGACGATGATCAGCAAATTTTGAGTACATTAGGGAATCAGGGAATTATTGCTATCCAAAATGGACGTTTATTTGCTGAAACACAAACGTTGACAGAAACTTTAGAACAACGTGTTGTTGAGCGCACTGCTGAGCTTGAAAGCGAACAACGCAATACAAAGACCTTGCTAGATATTCTTACAGAGGTCTCCTCTAGTCTTGATCTTGACTTGGCACTTAACCAAACGCTCGCTTTGCTTAATGAAACCGTAGGTGCTGAGCAAGGGACAGTGATGCTTCTTAACCCAGAAGATAATTTGCTTCATTACCGAGCGGGATATGGTTATCTCTCGAATGTGAAGAGTAATGGAAAGAGCTTCAAGCTTAAGGTGGGTGAGGGTTTAGCAGGGTGGGTGGTTAAGCATAGAGATGCAATTTTGATCGATGACCTCGATCAGGATGAGCGTTGGGTGCCTAGAAAAGATGATTTTCAGCGACATCGTAGTGCTGTAGCTGCTCCTTTGATGGTTGGTGAAGATATTATTGGTGTTTTATTGGTCTTTAATCGCAAAGTGAATTTCTTTGATCCAGATCAATTGATTCTAATTAATGTTATTGCTGGTCAGGTTGCAGTAGCGATTAATAATGCAAACTTATATAAATTAATCCGTGAGCAAGCTGAGCGTTTAGGACATATGTTACGTAGTGAGCAAGAAGAAGCTACTCGTTCACAAGCTATCCTCGAAGCTGTTGCAGATGGTGTGCTAGTTACTGATTCTGAAAATCGAATTAGCTTTATGAACGCTTCTGCTGAGAAAATACTGAGTATTGAAGGTGAAAAAGTTAAAACTCAGACACTAAAAGATTTTAGCGGCCTTTTTGGTAAAGCGGCAAATACATGGCATGAAATTATTCGAGGCTGGTCTGAAAATCCCTCTCTTTATCAAGAAGGCGATACCTATGCTGAACAACTAACATTAGAGAATGGACGTATTGTGTTGGTCCATTTAGCACCGGTAATGATTAGAACGAAAGATTTCCTTGGAACAGTTTCTATTTTTAGAGATATTACTCATCAAGTAGAAGTCGATCGTTTGAAATCGGAATTTGTGGCAACTGTAAGCCATGAGTTGCGTACCCCAATGACCTCGATACGTGGTTATGTAGATATTCTTTTGATGGGTGCGGCTGGAGCATTATCTGAAAATCAAACTCATTTTCTGGATATTATTCGAGAAAATACAGAGAGACTTAATATTTTAGTAACAGATCTTCTTGATATTTCTCGAATTGAATCTGGGAAAATTACGCTCTCTCCTCAACCAATTGTTTTAAAAGAACTTGCAGAGGATGCAATAACCAGCATTTTACGCCGCTCTCAAGAAGATGAAAAGCCTATGGCATTTTCTCTTGAAGTTGAACCCGATTTACCTTCTGTATACGCTGACGCAGATAGAACTAGGCAAATCGTAAATAATCTTGTTGAAAATGCTTATAATTATACGCCTGAAAACGGAAAGATTATCGTACAGCTTCATAAAGCCAAAGAAGCTGATGAAGTACAGATTGATATTCAAGATAATGGTGTAGGAATTGCTGTGAATGATCAGGAGCAAGTCTTCGAGCGTTTTTATCGTGGCGAAGACCCCTTGGTTTTAGCTACCCCAGGAACGGGATTGGGGTTGCCGATTGTTAAGCAATTGGTAGAGATGCACAATGGGCATATTTGGGTAAAAAGTTCAGGGAAAGATGGTGAAGGAAGTGTATTCTCCTTTACTCTTCCTGTTTATAGTAAGTCGGAGTGAAATTTTAATGGCAAAAATAGTGATAGCAGAAGACGAACGTGATATTCGGGACTTGGTTGCCTTCACCTTGCGCTTTGCAGGGCATGAGGTTGTTGCAGCGTCTAATGGTGAAGAAGCAGTTGAGCTTGCCGAAAAAGAAAATCCAGATCTCATTTTATTAGATGTGCGCATGCCGCGTATGACAGGTTATGACGCATGTCGTGTTATCAAAACAAAACCAGCATTAGTAGATACACCAGTAGTTTTTCTCTCAGCTAAAGGTCAAGAAACAGAAATAGAAACAGGAATGGCAGCAGGTGCAGAAGAGTATTTACTAAAACCCTTTGCTCCAGATGAGTTGACTTTGAGAGTAAAAGAAATTTTAGCTAAGTTTGGAAAATAAAAAACAGGAAATAAAAGATAATGAGCGTTGTATTATTAGATGATGGAATTGTGCATTATGAGGTACTTGGGCGGGGGCGTCCAGTTATCTTTTTGCATGGTTGGGTTGGCTCATGGAGATATTGGATATCTTCTATGCAAGTCACCTCCACATCTTTTCGTGCCTATGCTCTTGATCTGTGGGGTTTTGGTGATACAGCGCATAAAAAAGAAAGATATAGCGTAAAAAAACAAACAGAACTCGTTCGTTTGTTTTTGGATGAAATGGGAATTGGGAAAATAGCCTTGGTTGGGCACGGTCTTGGAGCATTAGTGGCGCTTGATTTTGCTTCAACTCACAAAGAAATTGTAGATAGAATTATGCTCACCAATTGTTCTTTGGATATGGAAAAAATCAATCCTAAGCTTTTTAGTGATTCCCCGGAGAAGTTAGCTAGTTGGCTTTCTAATGGTTTTTCCACCACTGAAACTGCCTTAGCAGATGCAAAAAAAACAGATAAAGATGCAATTCAGGCTTCCCGAAATATATCAGAGGTTCCTCAACTTTTTAACACCGTAAATAGACAGCATACGCCATGTCTTTTAGTAAGTGGGGCACGAGATGAGCTCATAGGACAGCCAAGTCTTAATCAACTTAGTGTTCTTTCAGAGTTGAGCCACCATATTCTTCTTGAAGAGGCAGGGTATTTTCCCATGCTGGATACAGCCACAACTTTTAATCGTTTACTAACAGATTTCCTTGCTTTAGATTCTGGTCTCGGCGTTAAGCAACTAAACCTTAAAGAAGAGTGGAGACGGCGAGTACGTTAGAAAAATCACCTTTTTTATAGTTGATTTTAAAATTTTGTTGACAAAAAAAAGAGACCATAGTAATATCCCTTTCGCTATGGCGAGGTAGCTCAGTTGGCAGAGCGGAGGACTCATAAGCCTTAGGTCGA
>JABGQV010000221.1 GCA_018648655.1 Anaerolineae bacterium
AGTGAGGCAGAAAGTCTCCATTAGATTGTGTCCGAAAGCTTTGAGGACGTACAATGCGTGTTGATTAGAATCGAACTGCAACGCACCTTTCAGGTGCAATGCAGTTCTTTGATTCTACCCTTTCACACCGCCAGTGGTGAGGCCGCCAACAATCTGTTTTTGGAGGGCAATAAAGATAATAGCAACGGGTAAAGCAACAATAACGGCCATCGCTGCAAAGCGATTCCAGGGAATGCTGTTGGCGTATTGGCCAGTCATATTATAGAGGGTCATTGCAAGGGTGTAATCTTCGGGCTGGGTGAGGAAAAGCCATGAAATTGCAAATTCTTGCCAATGTCCAATAAAGCCGATGAAAAATGTGACCGCGAGTTGGGGCATGGCGAGAGGAAGCATGATGCGGAAGAAAATCTGATTGGCATCTGCGCCATCTATTGCTGCCGCTTCTTCAAGAGCTTCGGGAATGGTATCAATATAACCTTTGAGATTCCAAACAGCAAAAGGCAGTGCGCCTGCAACCATTGTAATACCTACGCCATAGAGGGAGTCTCTTAAATTGAAAACTATTTTTCCCGCACCAACAGCACAGCTTGCAAAAGGAGCGAGTGCCATAATGCCATCACCACAATCAAAAAGACGAACGCTATTGAGTAAAAGGTATAGAGGCGTTGCAAGGCCAATTGCGGGCATGAGGAGGGGAATAAAAACCATTACCATGAGCGTTTGGCGCATTGAGAATTTGAAGCGAGAAAAGGCGTAAGCGGCAGAAACGGCAACCAAAACAGCAATTAGCCCAACCACACTAGAAAGAACAACGCTATTTCTTAAAAGCTCAAGAAAACTGACAGGATTTGCAGTAGGGTGATCTAATACCTGCTGATAGGCAACAAAAGAAATCTCTTTAGGAAAAAGTTGCAAACTAGAGGGACGTGTTGTTTGCGAACTCAACGACATGGTGATGATATACATAATCGGGAACATCACTGTTGCACCGATAAAAAGCGTTAGCAATTGTAAAAGAAGTTGTCGCCACAGAGGAAGATCTCGCCCACTGGTTTCATTGGAGGTGTTGATATTGAGAAAACGAATAATGAAGTTCTGCTTTTTTTCTGAAGTAACCATCTTAAGCCTCCGTATAAGATTCGGTCGCGCGGGTGATGCGATTTGTAATAAGGAAGACAAAGAGCGCCACAAAGAAAACAATCACGGCAAATGCAGCCGCAACGCCAAAGAGATTTAGATTGCGCACAAGGTCATAAGCAAAGGTCACAAGAATTTCAGTTGAGCGAGCGGGTCCACCACCAGTAAAGAAGTAGACGAAAGCAAATAAATTGAAGGATATTGTAAATCCATAAATAGAGGCGGGAATCATCGCCGTTTTTAAGAGAGGCACGGTGATATTCCAAAATTGCTGCGTATTGGATGCACCATCAATAGAGGCGGCTTCGTAAAGGTCTTTAGGAATACTCTGAAGTGCGCCCGTTGCAACAAGGGTCATAAAAGGCCAGCCAAGCCAAAAGTTGGCTATCATCATTGCATAATAAGCAAGCGGTAAAGGAGAGTTAGGCAAGAGCCATTTAATGGGCGGGGCAAAGCTTTCAAGCCAGCGAAGACGTACGGGGTCTGTTGAACCAAAAAATTCCATCACCACTGTTAGGAATTGGTTCATGGCCCCATATTGTTCATGGAAAATATTGCGCCAAACGGTTGCCACAACAATTGGGGGAATAACCACAGGAAGAATATAAATAGCACGATAAATACGTTTTCCCCATAAGCCAGGTGTATTGAGCAAAACAGCAATCACAATCCCTGCCGGGACATGAAGAGCAACATTTGAGATTGCCCACCAAAAGTTATAAGTAAGAATGCGAAGAAATTGAAAATTCTGAACAGGGAGAGCATTGGTAAAAATATCAATATAGTTTTTGAAGCCAACCTGATTCAAGTTGGGAGATTCCAAGCCATGCATGAGATCTTTGAGCTGAAAATCGGTAAAAGAAATAATGACCTGATAGACAAGGGGGTAAAAAGTAATGAAAGCCATCACAATAAATGCCGGCAATAAATAAATATAAGGGAGCATAAAACGGCGAAATTTCACCCAACGAAGTGCTTTTTTATCGGCTTCTGACATCATAATTCCTCTAGAAAATGAGTGAAACCTGACAGGTCGTAAAGACCTGTCAGGTTTTTTTCTTAACTCACGAAATCAAAATTATTCGCTCTTATTAGCGTTTGTGGTTCCTTCAGCAACCCAGTCAGCAGCAGGAATACCAGCTTCAAATACTTGGTCGGTACCACAGAAGTTGGACCAGTAAAGACCCAATTCAGGAACTTGTGGGCGGACGTAAGCATTGCCAAAACCTTCGAGGAGACCAATCATCAGAGGATCGGTAACTTCAACAGCGGTATGAGTAGGAACGTGACCAGCATCGTTCATCATCATGGCTTGTGCGTCAGCACCAGTTAAGTAGAGAGCAACTTCAATAGCAGCTTCCATATTTGCGCTATTTGGGTTGAAATAATAACCATCAACACCGAGCATGGGGTTGGCAGCACCACCGGGTCCAGCAGGCAGTGGAGCAACAGCCAATTTATCGCCGAGAGCGGCTTTATAGTCGCCCATTGCCCAGTTACCGTTCGTGATTGCAGCTACGGTGCCTTCGGTGAAAGGAGCTAAGCCATCGCCATCATTCTTAGGCCAACCATTTTCTACAGAAACTTGGTAGAGACCGTTCAAATAGCCCATTGCATCAGAAACACCGTCACCGGCAACAACTGTCCAGCTATCGTCAAAAATTTGACCGCCGAAAGCGCCAAAGAAACCCCAGTGGTGGTAGCAGCCGAAGCTCAAAGAAACAGGGGTGCCGCCTTCCATCATTGCCTGAAGCTCTTCAGTCGTTGCAGGAGGAGTGGGCATCATATCGGTGTTGTACCAGAAAGCAACAGCTTTAAGGGACTCAGGGATACCATATAGTACGCCATCAACACTCATGCCATCAACGGAAAGAGGAGCATAATCGCCAAGTTTACCATCAGCCAAAGCGGTAATATCGGCAATCAGTCCAGCGCGTGCATCATCACCCAAAGAATCATTAGGGGCAATGAACATATCAGGACCAGCGCCAGAGGCAACATCTGTGCGATATTTATTATAGATATCATCAAAAGGAATCTGCAAAGCAGAGATTTTGTATTGAGGCATATCTACAGCGGCTTGCTCGAGGAGCGCGGTCATAGCAGTCTCTTCAGCAGAGCCAGTGCCATAAGCGTGCCAGAAAGTTACTTCAACGACTTCCATTTCTTCAGCGGGTGCTTCTTCTTCAGCAGCAGGAGCTTCTTCGGCTACGGGAGCCTCTTCAGCGGGTGCTTCTGGGGCAGGTGCTGCACCACCACATGCGCTAAGCACAAAGGCGGAGACCAACAATAAACTAAATACTACGAACAGGGACTTCTTCATTCTTCTTACTCCTTAAAATAGGGTGAATAGTTTTTGGCTTTTATTTTTTTGGCCAACTTTCATAAAAAAGGATATTCTTCTAAGCGTATCATCGCCTAAGAAGCATCACCTCCTTTTATCGGATTTAGTAGGAGCGACCCTTTTTTCAATTTGAGTGCCGCATCCAAAAAATTTCTGAGCATATTCTTTTATATGTTAAATCAGCTCATCTATCTTTTTTCTTAGCTTCGCCAACTGCGTGCAAAGCCACACTTAGAGCCTGAACAATTGCGCCAGTACTAGAAGAACGTTTGCCTAATAACGCCGCAGTAATACGAAGGTTGGTCGTAGCGGCAGGCAAACTACGCTCTTCAACAGTTTTGCGAATTGGCTCAAGAAATAAATCACCATTCTGCGCCACCCCACCACCAACCACAATCATATCGGGATTAAATATATTCACTAAACCAGCCAAGGCAATGCCAAGACTCTCGCCAGCTTTTTCCATAATTTTCTGAGAAACTAAATCACCACGTTGAGCGGCTTTTGCAACACTTTTAGCAGAAATATCATCAAAAGCAATATTTGCCAAAGCTGTATAACTTTGTTTTTTTACAGCATCACGAGCCTGACCTGCAATCGCACCTCCACCGGAGAGAGCTTCGAGACAGCCTCGGTTTCCACAGGTGCAAATAGGGCCATCCACGTCTATCGTCAAATGTCCAATTTCACCCGCCGCCCCAGTTGAACCACGATAAATCTGCCCATCAATTAGCAATCCTGCTCCAATACCTGTGCCAACTTTAATATACGCTAAATCATTTGCATCGCGCCCTGCACCATAAGCCCACTCACCTAAGGCCCCTAGCTCAGCATCGTTATTCACAGAAACAGGTATAGCCCACAAATCTTCCAACGTCTTGCGGATGGGAAATTGATCCCAGCCAGGCATAATTGGCGGCGCAATTACCATCCCAGCATCGCTAGAAATAGGGCCAGGAACGCCAAGACCAATTGCCTTAAGCTGAGGAAATCTTAGCCCTGCTTCGGAGAGCAACTCTTTTAAAAGCACATCGGCTTTCTTTATACAAAGATTTGGTTTTTCTGAAATATCAAAAGGGATTTCTTTCTCACTAAGTACTTGTGCACCAAAATTGGCAATAGAGATACGCAAATGTTTTGCCCCCATGTCTATACCTGCCACATAACCTGCTTTTGGTCTAATCTCAAGTAGCGTGCGCGGGCGACCACTTGTGCCCGTTTTCTTCGCAGATTCTTGAATTGTGCCATTTGCCATCAAATCACTAACAATCGTTGTAACTGCCGAACGACTTAACCCGAGTTGGCGCGCTAACTCTGCCCGTGCAACCCCGCCAGAGGTGAATTGAATCAAGCTCAAAATCACATGTTTGTTAATATTTTTGACATTCTTTTTTGCAAAATGCTGAAAATAAGCGTTCACGGGCATCAAACCTTATCAATTAGGGCTAATTTACGTCGAAAGAATAACATTCAAATCAGACTTTGTCAAGTTTTCTAACAAACTCTTCGCAAAGCATTTTTTGAAGACAAAAACAGGCTATGCATAATTTCATTGCCTATAAGTCATATTCTGAATATAATAAAATTTATCTATAAAACCATCTTCTAATCAGGTACAATCAGATTATGAAAAACAAAATCACTCTCATCATCACCCTCTCTTTTGGCCTAGAAGCAGTCGTTAAGCGTGAGTTAATCGCTCTTGGCTTTCATGATTTGTGCGTCTCAAACGGCAAAATAGAATTGGATGCAAAAATCGAAGATATACCAACACTTAATTTATGGCTTCGTTCCGCAGATCGTGTTTTGCTTAAGCTAGGTGAATTTGAAGCAAAAGATTTTGATAGTTTATATGAAGGCACTTATGCCCTTCCTTGGGAAGAGTGGATTCCCGAAGATGGGCGTTTTCCTATCAATGGGGTTTCTGTAAATTCGATTTTAGAGAGCGTGCCTGCCTGCCAATCTATTGTCAAAAAAGCAATTGTTGAACGTTTGGGCGAAGAATATGACACAAATTGGTTTGAAGAAGATGGCGCAGAGTTTCCCGTTAAAGTTTCTATACATAAAGATATTGCCACACTAACCCTCGATACATCTGGAACGGGGCTAAATCGGCGTGGATACCGAATCCATGCCGGACCAGCCCCCCTTAAAGAGACATTGGCAGCGGCGCTCGTTCAACTCAGTTTTTGGCGAGATGAGCGTTTATTAGTCGATCCCATGTGTGGGTCTGGCACAATTCTTATCGAAGCAGCGATGATTGGGCGCAATATCGCACCTGGGCTAAACCGTACGTTCACATCAGAAGATTGGGCACAAATTCCCTCTACTACGTGGGAGCAAGCCAGAAACCACGCGCGTTCCTGCATCATATCTGATAAAGAACTAAATCTTTTCGGCTACGATATTGATGAAGATATGATTTACGCCAGCAAATCTAATGCAAAGGCGGCTGGAGTGGGCGGGGATATCGAATTTGCTCAAAAAGATATTCATGATTTATGGATCGACCAAGAGCATGGCATTATGATTTCAAATTTCCCCTATGGCGTAAAGATGGGCGGTTTTGCAGAGTTGAACCAGATTTATATCTCGGTGCATAAAACTTTCAGACATAAATTGGGTTGGTCAGTCTATGTGCTAACTGCTGACAGAAAATTCCCTGATTATTTCAAACGAGCGCGCCCAAATAAAAGACGAAAATTATTTAATGGCGCACTTGAAGTGGCATATTATCAGTATTTTGGGGCGAAACCAGAGAAATAACAATCAGCTTTCCATAATACTTTTTTCTCATACAAAGGTGAAAAATCTTCTTCGCGCCTTTGTGGTTTTGTGTGAATTTTTAGGAGCAAGGATGATTTTAGTAGATAAACCCTACCTTTCAGATTTCTTGAAAAAGACCAGCATTAAATTTGATATACCAATTGTAGACACCGAAGCCGCTCGTGATTTTGACTTGGGTGCCTCCGATAATCTTATAACTGAGAAAGACGCGAAGAGCTGGCTACGCGCAGATGCTGACGCACGCATTTACACCAACTCAGAAAATGCGATCGGCTGGATCACAGAAAACTTAGCCTTCACTGATCTGCCTGCCAAGATTGAGGTTTTCAAAAACAAGGCGAAATTTCGTGAGCTAATGCGCCCAATGCTTCCCGATTTTTATTTTCAAGAAGTCGCTCTCTCTAAATTAGATGATCTAATTATCGACGAAATCCCCCTCCCCTTCATCATTAAGCCCAACGTAGGCTTTTTCAGCTTAGGCGTGCATAAAGTTTCAACTGTAGACGAATGGAATGAAGTGAAAGCAGCGATAAAAGCCGAGACCGCGCAAAAAGATAAGCTTTATCCCACCGAAGTTTTAAATACAACCACCTTTATCATCGAAGAAAATATAGATGGCGAAGAATATGCCTTCGATGCTTATTTTGACGAAAATGGAAGCCCCATAATTTTAGGTATTTATAAACATCTCTTTTCTTCGGCAAATGATGTCAGTGACAGAATTTACATCACTTCAAAAGAAGTCATCGAAGAAAACTTGAGCGATTTCACAAATTGGCTTCAAGGAATTGGCAATTTAGCAAAGATGAGCAATTTTCCCGTCCACGTTGAGGTTCGGCGCACAGAGGCTAGCGAAATTGCGCCTATAGAAGTTAATCCACTCAGGTTTGGTGGCTGGTGCACAACGGCAGATATGACTGCTGCAGCTTATGGATTCAACCCCTATCTCTATTATTTTGAAAACAAACACCCCAACTGGGATGAAATTCTATCTACCCGAGCCGGAAAACTCTATAGCTTAGTAGTGCTAGATAATTCAACGGGCTATAGCGGCGAAGAAATCACAAAATTTGATTATGATGCTTTACTGGCAACTTTCGAAAACCCGCTAGAGTTACGAAAGATTGACTATAAAGAATTCCCTGTTTTTGGCTTTTTATTTCTTGAGACACGTGAAGAGAATTTCGGAGAATTAGAGAGAATTTTGAAATCGAATTTGAAAGAGTTTGCAAAAACTTAGCCACAGGCTTCATGGATTACTCAATACAAAACAGGATTGCTATGCAATCCTGTTTTGATTTCACAAGTTCTAATCTGCAGCGCATCTTTTAGATGCAATGCAGATCTACAGAATTTCTCCCAAAACTATATCCCCTTCTATTTCTGTCAAAGAAACTTCATCAAGCTGATTCCATTTTGGCTCGGATGCGACTGCTCGTACACGCAGATAATTGCCCGTTAACCCCTGCATTTGAAAATCCCCACTATCTAACTCTTCACTTGATTCCCACAAAACATTCATCCTTTTACCAATAAATTTTTTGCGATAATTCAATTCCATTTCTGCAAAAACTTCCCGCAATTTAGCGTTACGCAATTTGCGGGTTTTCTTATCCAACTGGTCTTTCATTCGTGATGCAGGCGTGCCTTCACGTGGGGAATAGGTAAAAATATGACCGCCTGCGAAGCTCATTGCATGCACAAAATCTAGGCTTTCTGCAAATTCTTCTTCACTTTCACCGGGAAAGCCAGCAATAATATCGGTGGTGATAGAAACATCGGGCATAACAGCACGGGCAGAGGCAACCAATGCACTAAATTCTTCTCGTGTAGTATTACGTCTCATTCGGCGAAGGACGCTATCACTTCCCGATTGCAGAGGAAGATGAAGATGGGGCATCAAGCGTGGGTCACGCCAGAGTTCGAAAAGATCGGTTTCTATATTCCATGGCTCTAAAGAAGAAAGGCGCAAACGGGGAAGAGAAGTTCGCTCAAGAATAGATTTGATTAATATAGAAAGAGGAGATTCTTTCGCTCCACTTCGAATGACAAAATCACTCCCCCACGACCCAAGATGCACCCCCGTCAATACAACCTCTTTCGCCCCGCCATCCACCGCAGATTGGACATCAGCAATAATTTCATCAAGGGGGCGTGAAATCCCCGCGCCGCGAGCAACTGTCGTGATGCAAAAAGTACATTCGTTATCACAACCATCTTGCACCTTGATAAAAGCGCGAGTGCGAGCGCGGTATCCAGGAAGCGGGGTTCTTTCGATAGGTTCAAAGTCAAAATCCTGAGGTTTAAGGTTAAGATAATTGGCAACGAGGTTTTCTTTCTCATGATTAAGCACAATACGCTGAGAAAGTTCTGCCGCCTTCTCTGACTCCATCGTTGTCCAGCAACCTGTGGCAATAATTTCTTCTATCCCTGCATTCCTAGCACGCCGAATTACCTTGCGTGAATCTGCTGCGGCATTGCGCGTCACGGCACAGGTATTAACCACGGCCAAATCTGCTTTTTCTGCGGTAGCAACTATCTCATGCCCCGCAGCGCGGAACTGAAGAGCAATCCGTTCTATCTCAGCTTGATTAAGTCTACAGCCTATGGAATCAAGGTAAATTTTCATGGAAGAGATTTTATCTCATTTTTGAAATCAGAAGATAAGTGATCACCTATATGAACCTAAACTCTGCAAAAAACACCCCTTCAGCAAAAGATTTACTCAATCTCTGATATAATGACCAATATAATTAGTCTTATAACTAAATTCAATGGTCATTGGCAATGTTATCTCCTCTACTCGGCTCCGAAAACAGCGAACGTGTTCTCATCTTCATCCTAAAACGCGACGCAGGCTATGCGCGCGAAATTACGCGCTTTTTTAACGCAACCCTCTACGCCATTCAACAACAATTGGACAAATTAGAAAAAGGTGGGATATTGGTCAGTAGAAAAATAGGGCGAACGCGACTATATGAATTTAATCCCCGTTATCCTTTTTTGAAAGAATTAAAGGCGCTGCTCGAAAAAGCATATTCTTTTTACCCTGAAGAACTACGTGATAAATTAGAAATGAATAGACGTAGACCAAGAAGAAAGGGAAAACCGCTATGAAAAAAATCAGCGCAATGGATGAAGCAGAATTGAGCGCGTATATTCAGTCTCATCTGAAAGAAGCAGGGGTTGATGTTGTTCTTTCTGGTGGCGGTGCTGTAACAATTTACAGCAAGAACAAATATCTCTCTAAAGACTTAGACCTGATAAATATCTACGCAGTTAAATATAAAAAAATTAAAGCCCTAATGCTTGAACTTGGCTTTCAAGAAAAAGGTAAATACTTCACGCATGAAGAAACTCAACTTTTTGTCGAATTCCCAGCAGGACCTCTTGCCATCGGAGAAGAAGTAATTGAAAATATCGTGGAAAAGAAATTAGAAACAGGAACTCTGCGCATTATTTCCCCAACAGATTGTGTAAAAGATCGTCTTGCAGGATATTATCATTGGAAAGACAAGCAATCTTTGGTACAGGCAGAATATGTCGCCCTTGCTCAAAAAATTGACATCAAAGAAATAGAAGAATGGTCAAGGCGAGAGGGGATGTTAACCGAGTTTGAAGAGATAAAAGAACGCTTAACACAAAAACTTTAAAAACTACTCTATTCGCCCCCAAATAAAGAGACCGCCATGACCATTAAATATCGCCCCTCCCAAGAAAAAATTCTCGCTTATACCCACGGCACAATGGGAATCTCCGCTGTGCCAGGCGCAGGGAAAACCTTTACCCTCTCTGCCCTTGCTGCCGAAATCATCGGACGCGGCGAACTAGACACAGAGCAAGAAGTGCTCATTGTCACGCTGGTTAATTCGGCGGTAGATAATTTCTCTAGTAGCATCAACGAATTTATCACCGCACGCGGATTATTGCCGCGTGTTGGCTATAGAGTCCGCACGCTACATGGGCTGGCACATGATATTGTGCGTGAAAAACCCAATGCCGTTGGGCTGGATGAGCGTTTTAGCATCGTAGACCAACGTGAAGCGGATTATATTCGCCGTGAAGCGGTTAATGCGTGGCTGGTGAGCAACCCACATGCCCTCGATGAATATTTCGACCCCGATATGGACGAATCTAAAGCCGACTGGGTACGCCGTCAACAACTCCCCTTTACGCTAGAGAGCCTCGCCAACGCCTTCATCCGCTCGGCAAAAGATCGCCGAATTATGCCTGAGCATCTCGCCGCCCAACTTGAAAACCAACCCACATCCCTGCCCCTCGCCGAAATGGGGCTTGCCATCTATAAAGATTATCAGCGCGCTCTCGCCTATAGAGGCGCGGTCGATTTTGACGATCTTATTCGCCTTTCTCTCGAACTCCTCGAGCGCGACCCAGATTTCCGTGAGCGTCTGCGTTACCGTTTCCCTTATATTCTCGAAGACGAAGCCCAAGATAGTAGCCAGACTCAAGAGCAAATTTTGCGCCTGCTTAGTTCGGGCAATTGGGTGCGCGTTGGTGACCCAAATCAGGCAATTTTCGAGACCTTCACCACCGCAAATCCGCAATTGCTGCGCGATTTTATCGCCCATGAAGCCGATTATCAGCGCGAACTCCCCAACTCGGGGCGTTCGCAACCTGCCATAATCGATTTGGCAAATCAGCTGATTGATTTTGTGATGGATGGACATCCGAACGAGGGTGCCCGCGACTCACTGGGATTACCCTATATAGAGCCAACTGCGCCCAAGGACCCGCAACCGAATCCGCCCTTGAATTGGGCTGGAGTGCATCTCATCAACAAAGGATTCAGCTCCGAGCAAGAGACAAATGCCATCGTCACATCGGTCAAGAAATGGTTGGCAGAAAACGAAAATAAAACCTGCGCTATTCTCACCCCCTATAATAAAGGTGGCGCAGAGTTAGCAGATAGACTCAAAAAAGAAGAGATAGAAGTAGTCGAGTTGCTTACTTCCACACAATCTACACGTCAGACGGCTGGGGCTTTGGGGAATATCATCCAATATCTCTCAGACCCCCAATCTGCACGGAAGTTGGCGAGCGTTTATCGTGTATGGCGCAGAGAATGGAAAGAAGACGCGGAGCGCGCCGAGTTATATAAGCATATTGCTGCGTTAATTCGCAAGACGGGGAAAATGGAAATGCTCCTTGCCCCCTCCCACGGTGATGAATGGCTCTCAAGCCTACACAAGGATGAATCGGAGGCGGTCATCGAAGAGATTCTGCTTTTCAGAGAAATAGTCACGAGATGGCTAGATGCAGTCACGCTTCCCATCGATCAATTAATCCTGACTTTGGCGCAAGACCTTTTTAGCGAAGCCGCAGATTTAGCATTGGCGCATAAATTGGCATTGGTACTAAAACAGACTCAAAATGACCACACAGATTGGCGACTACCAGAATTGACGAGTGAATTAGCGGTAATTGCGAAAAATCAGCGTAAATTTATTGGTTTTTCAGCAGAAGATAGCGGTTTTGATCCATCTAGTCACAAGGGAAAAGTGGTCGTGGCGACCATGCACAAGGCGAAGGGGCTGGAGTGGGACCGCGTTTATTTGACTTCGGTGAATAATTATACGTTTCCCGCTGGGCAGCCGAACGATAGCTATATTTCGGAGAAGTGGTTCCTGCGCGATAATTTGAATTTGGAAGCCGAGGCACTCGCTCAACTCGATATTGCAACCCAAACTGGCGAATACGATTGGTATAGCGAGGGGCAAGCCACATTAGATGCCCGCACAGATTATGTGCGAGAGCGGCTGCGCTTATTATATGTAGGCATCACCCGCGCAAAGGAAGAGTTGGTGATTACGTGGAACACGGGTAGAGGCGAGCAGACGCAGGCATTGGGCTTTGCGGCTTTGATTGGAAACAGTGAAGCATTTAAATCCTAAGAACTCTTCTTCCCACTAGATATCAAGCGCAGTCTACTTATTATGAGCTTAGTCATGAAAAAAACCTTCACTGTTATTCATCCTTGGTCCTTCACGCTACTCTCTATACTACTGCTATACAAACTCTTTGGGAAAGAATCACCCCCTACAGAAATGGTTCGGCCATGGATTATATTATCT
>JABGQV010000150.1 GCA_018648655.1 Anaerolineae bacterium
AGGGTCTTGAGTAAGCGCATCTTCCCTCTGTAAAGAGTCTGATGAAGTTCTTATACGAGTATAGAGGGCTTGAGGGAGGCTGTCAAGAAAATTGTTTGGCAGTTTTGTGTAGAGTTTTTAGGACTAGGGCGTAGCTGTCCCAATCCCAAAGATGGAGAAAGGTGTAGATGTTGGCACTGGTGTAAAAGGCGTGCGTGTGGGCCACGGTGTATTTGTGGGGCGTGGTGTAATTGTTGGTGTTTTGCTGGGTGGCAAAACCAAGGTAGGAGTCACTAAAATCTCGGGTGGATAAAGCTCTAGCATGGCTTCGTACCAACTCAAATTTTCTTTATATAGAAATTGGGTATAACGCGTGCCTTTATAAAAATTACGCCAATTGGAGAGAGCGGGCAGGCCTTGCCATCCGTAATTTTCTGCGAGGGCGCTAAAGTCTACCCAATATCCTGCGGGGACAGGAGCAAATGAACCGCCCGCTTCATAGCTGGCAGGGTCTAGATTATAACGAGTGCTTAAATCCCAGATTGGATCATGAAGCGGAAGCCCCATTGAGCCATCTTGGATTTGTGCGCGTAGATAAAGATTCCAAAAAGTTTGTTGCCCAATTTCGTGCCGAACAGCAACCATCCAGCCTGCACTGGTGATGAGGGGGTTTAGAGAGAAAGCGCGCCCTGTGTAGAGCCAATCGTCTCCTAAGCCAGGATCGAGGCTGGTGGTGAGAGGGATGAAGGCATTTTCGAGATTAGCGAGCGCATCCCAACCTGCGCGTGTGATGGTGCTTTCGCGTAAAGCAATAAAAGATTCATCAGCGGCATCATGAATTTGAGGGTAAGGAGCCTGCACATTCTCTAATTCACTTAAATTTTGACGTACAGAAAGGGCTTCGGGTGTGGAGAGTTTTTTCTCCCAAAGGGGTGCTGGCGTGAGAGCAGCGGAATCGCTATAGCTTTTGGGTAATTCTTCGGGGAGTGCATCTGGGAGCCAGATCATCCCATCTAGTGTACCGGGTAATGGATAGGGCTGAAGTAAGAGTGCTCCATCAAGAGCATAGGCAGTGAGGTAATTTTTATTCTCGCTTTTTAGCATTGCAAGCAGACTATCACCGCGCGCGTTCCATGCAGCCCTATTGCCTTCACCGACCCATGAGGCAGGGATATGGGGCGTAGTTCTATTCCAAATATAAATGCCATTAGGGCGGTCATTATAGGCATTAGATGCCCAGGCTAGTGTATGCCCATCCCGTGACCAAATTGGATGAGATTCTATGGCCTTAGGCGTATTGCTGATATTTATAAAACGACCACCGCTTGTGTCATTGAGGTCTGCGAGATAAATATCGCTATCACCGCCACGTGTGGAGACAAAGGCAATTCTGCGTCCATCTGGCTCCCATGCGGGGGAATGGTCGGCAGCAGCATTATTTGTTAAACGAATTGCTTTTGCGCTACTGTCGCTAATTGGCTGCACGAGAATTTCAAGATTTCCATCAAGATAAGTTTCTGTTGCCAGCCATGCGCCATCCGGCGACCATGTTGGTGCGCCATCATAGGTTTTTGTTTCTGTTAAGCGTGTGGTTTCACCACTAGCAATTTCGAGTAGATAAATATCCCAGTAGCCGCTGCGATTAGAGGCAAAGGCTATTTTTTCTCCGTCTGGACTGAGCGCGGGGGAAGTATCTTGCCATTTACCAGATGTAAGGCGTAGCATGGGTTGGTCTATGGGGGAGTAAGCAAAAAGATGTGTGTATTCACCCTCAGAAAGAGAAAGGATAAAAATGCCAGGGAAATCAGAAAAGATGACAGGCGTGGGGATGCTAATTCGTGCAGGCGCGAAAGGTGTTTCGGTAGGGCTATCAGGTGTAAATACGGGCGTTTCGGTGCTTGAGGGCGTGCATCCTGATATTGCCAATAAGATGATAATAGGAAATATCATCCATCTTGTAAAATGCCAAACCTTATTTTTTTCTTTCACTACTCTTCACTCGTAGGCAGTTCAAGTTTTAATTCCTTTCGGTCTGTATCTTCTACGGGAATATCTAAGCGAAAGAGTTTGGGATCTTCTTCGTCACGCGGGGGGTAGAAAAGGCGCAAGTGGAGCGTATATTCCCCGATTTGTTTTTCTGTGCGTAGGTGAACGGTGAATACTTGCTTCCATGTCATTGGCTCAATAATGCTGGCGGTGGCGGCTTCTGCGCCTTGAGGGTCAAGGATGATCAAATCGAGATGTGGGCGCACCAAAAAGGGAGACATTTCTAGCTCAACGCGCACTCGTCTTGCATCGGGATATGGTTTTGCGCTCAACTCAAGAATACGCGTTTCTTCAGGGGGCGTTCTTTCTTTATTTATTTCATCGAGATCAGGAAAGAAAAAAGCTTTATTAGGGTCAGTTTCGTTTGGCGTTTTAGAGGTCATAGTTTTTTATAGTTTAGTGGGATAAATATTTAGGATACCAGAAAAATTCTGGTAGGTCATTAGGATAATGCTTCTATTAAATCGTCAATATCTTTGGGATAAGGGACTGTATAAGAAAGTTCTTTTCGCGTGATAGGATGGAGAAAGCTCAAACTCTGTGCGTGCAAAGCAGGGCGTGCAATAAGCTCGCTTTCTTCTGCGCCATATAGGATATCGGCAATAATAGGAAATCCCATTGCAGATAGATGGACGCGTATCTGATGCGTTCTGCCTGTTTTCGGCTTCGCTTCGATCTTGCTGTGGTCTTGATACCGTTTAAGCACCTTGAAATCTGTCACCGAGCGTTTGCCGCGATGCTTGTCTACAACAGTGCGGTGTTTCCTCCCCACATTGGGGTGTAATGAATGTTGGGCTGTGTACTCATTCCATTCGGGGTAATCTTCAACAAGAGCGTGATAGACTTTTTTGACCTCTCGTTTCTCAAATTGTGTATTTAGGTGTCGGTGGGCTTCTGCTGTTCGCGCAAAAACCATCACGCCTGAAGTCCCTTTGTCGAGCCGATGCACAACCCAAATGCGGCCAAATTTCTTTTCTAGCACCTGACGTAAATAGGGCATATTTTCACTCCAACCTTCAATGAGAACAGAAAGCCCTGCGGGCTTATTGAGAATGATAATATGTTTATCTTGATAGATGATATTTAACATGGGTGTATTATGCCATATTTTGCACGTAGATGTTGAATAGAGAAATGTTAGATTTTGAATTATCCTCTTCATATTAGATTTCTTTTGACATCCCTGCTTTCCCATGCTAAACTAGCCCAGTTCAGTAATGGCGCGCTCAGAGAGCGCGCTTTTTTCGGGCTAATTGCCATATTAATAGGAAGCAAAAATGGATATTTTACTTACAGGTTCTGTCGCTTATGACTACCTAATGACTTTTCCGGGGAAATTTGAAGAACAAATTTTGCCAGAGCGTTTATCATCAATTAGTTTATCTTTTCTCGTAGATTCAATGACCCGCGAGCGTGGTGGTGTTGCGCCTAATATTGCTTATACCTTAGCTTTGCTTGGGGCAAAACCACGTCTTATGGCAACTGTTGGGCAAGACTTCAGCGACTATCGCGCATGGCTTGATGCGCAAGGCATTGATACTGAATATGCCAAAGTTATCCCCGATGTTTTCACTGCATCTTTCTTTGCGACAACGGACCAAACGAATGCTCAAATTGCCAGCTTTTCTCCAGGGGCAATGGGGCATGCCGCAGAACAATCTATTAAAGATGTAAATCCAAAACCAGATTTGGTTGTTATCTCTCCCAATGACCCTCTTGCAATGAAAAACTTTGCTGCTGAGTGTCGAGAGCTGGATATTCCTTATCTCTACGACCCTAGCCAGCAATTACTCCGCCTCGAAGGCGATGAAATTGAACGCGATATGAGTGGCGCACATTTCCTTTTTGTTAACGACTATGAATTTGGGCTAATCTCGAAGAAAACAGGCCTTGATTTAGAAGGCATGTTAGAAAAAGTAGAAATTATTGTGATTACACGCGGCAAAGATGGCGCAGATATTTATGCCGATGGCAAAGAAATGCATATTCCTACTGTACCTGAACAAAAAATTATTGATCCAACTGGTGTTGGCGATGCTTTCCGTGGTGGCTTCATCGCTGCCTATACCAAAGGTTGGGATTGGGAACTCTGCGGGCAAATTGGCTCTTTGTCTGCTGTTTATGTTTTAGAACAAAGCGGCACTCAAAACCATAACTATTCAAGGGAAGAATTTGTAGCTCGCTTCAGAGACCATTTTGATGATGCCGGGAAACTAGACCAGTTTTTAGATAATTAATTGATATTAGGGCTAACGCCCAAATTAAAGAAAAAAGGCAGGAAGACCACAAGGTCTTCCTGCCTTTTACTTTTAAAATGAGTGTTGATTTAGTAGCGATAATGATCGGGCTTATAAGGACCTTCAACTGGAACGCTAATATAATCAGCTTGTGTTTGGGAAAGTTCTGTCAAGTTTACGCCAATTTTTGCAAGGTGCAAGCGGGCAACTTCTTCATCTAATTTCTTAGGAAGTGTGTAAACACGGTTTTCGTATTCTTCACCATTTTGCCAGAGTTCCATTTGTGCTAAAACTTGGTTGGTAAAGCTATTCGACATCACAAAGCTGGGGTGACCAGTAGCACAGCCGAGATTGACCAAGCGCCCCTTTGCTAGCAAGATGATTTTCTTGCCATCAGGGAAAGTGATGTGATCAACTTGCGGTTTGATATTATCCCATTCGTATTTCTCGAGGCCGGCAACATCAATTTCATTATCGAAATGACCGATATTACAAACAATGGCTTCATCTTTCATCTGTACCATGTGGTCATGATTGATGACGTTGTAATTGCCTGTAGCTGTGACGAAAATATCGCCTTGGTTGCATACTTCATCCATTCTGACAACGCGATAGCCTTCCATCGCAGCTTGTAAAGCACAAATGGGGTCAATTTCTGTTACCCAAACTGTAGCGCCTAGGCCACGTAGGGATTGTGCGCTACCTTTGCCCACATCACCGAAGCCTAAAACGATTGCAATCTTACCGGCAATCATCACGTCGGTGGCGCGTTTGATACCATCCACGAGGGATTCACGACAACCATAAAGATTATCAAATTTCGATTTGGTGACAGAGTCATTAACGTTGAAAGCGGGGAAAGGAAGTTTCCCTTCATCAAAGAGTTGATAAAGACGATGTACGCCAGTAGTAGTTTCTTCAGAAACACCCTGAATGGCTTCAAGGCGTTCGCTATACCAGCCTGGTTTTTCACTCAAGCGTTGACGGATAGCAGAGAATAAAGCAACTTCCTCTTCACTACCAGGATTATCAAGCACTGAAACATCTTTTTCGGCATTAGAACCAAGAATAATTAGAAGTGTGGCATCGCCACCATCATCTAAAATGAGATTTGGGGTGCCACCGTCTGACCACTCCATGATGCGGTGAGTGTATTCCCAGTATTCATCAAGGTTTTCGCCTTTATAAGCGAAGACAGGGACATCGAGATCGGCAATAGCAGCGGCTGCATGATCTTGGGTGGAGTAGATATTGCAGGAAGCCCAGCGCACATCTGCGCCTAATTTAACAAGGGTTTTGATGAGCACAGCAGTTTGAATGGTCATGTGCAGAGAGCCAGCAATTCGTGCGCCTGCTAAAGGTTTAGATTCCCCATATTTTCTCTGCAAGGACATCAAGCCAGGCATTTCTTTTTCAGCGATGGCGATCTCTTTATGACCCCATTCGGCAAGTGACATATCTGCCACATAATAATCATTTTTCGTATCTAACATTTTTTCTCCTTAAAAACATGACTCCTTCTATGGAAATCATGTGAATGAACTTTTTTATATTTCGTAGGATATTACTTATCTGTCTTTTTCAAAAGGCGCCGCACATTCTACTTGCGCTACCTAAGATTGTCAAACGCTTGCGGTGATTGTGATAAGGCCATTTTCTACTTCTAAATCTGTTTTGCTGAAACCCGCTTGAGATAATTCTTCGTTAACCCATGCTTTTGATAAGCGAAGTTTTCTATAGTAGCTTTTTGATAATTTCCACTCTTCATTGACTTTTCTATAAAGAATATCATGAACCTTTACAGTCTCAGGCTCATATTCTAGAAAGCATGTAAAAATGGTGCTTTCATCACTTCTTACGGGCAATATTCTCTCAATCTCTTTTAGCTCATACGTTAAATCTCGGAAGCTTATAATAAATTTGCCACCACTTTCGAGTGCTGCAAAAACTTTAGCAAAAAGAGAGATTACCTTGGCTCTTGAATCTAAATGAAGAATTGTATCTGTCATGCAGACAACTAACTCAGCCTTAGTGTCTAGGTCTTTGTCAAAGCCCATCAAATCCCCTTGAAGAACTTTGATTTCAAGATCCGCTGAGTTTCTTTTTAGCTCATTTAGTAGCTTGGCATCAAGATCGATAGCGGTAACAAAATATCCAGCTTTAGCTAAAGGAATTGATTGAAACCCACATCCTGCGCCAAGATCAATGGCAATGCCAGAACCTTGAGGACTTAGTTTCTTTTTATTGAAAATATCAGTATAGCGCTGAATATTGCTTTCAAATCCACCATACATCCATGAGTAGACATCCGAAAGAACTTCATTATAATGCTCTTGAATTGTTGCCATATTTCTCTTTGTTTAACCTTAAAAAATAATCACTGATAGAATATTACAGGCAGTGATTATACATCTAAAACTTTCTTCTGAACATCCTCTGACAACCTTAGCACAGCATTATCTAACACTATGAAAACTATATGAAAATCATCCATCTAACCGAACTTACCGATGAGATTTACGAAGCCTTTCAGCGATTGATTCCCCAGCTTACTTCTCTAGCACCTCCCTCGCGGAAGGAATTGCAGGATTTGATTGATGCAGATGCGACAAATCTCTTCATCACTTGTGATGCAGATGAAAAAATTGTAGCGACCGTGACCCTAACTTGCTTTCGCGTGCCAACAGGGGTGCGGGCCATCATCGAAGATCTCGTTGTGGACGCAGAAGCACGTGGACAAGGCGCAGCAACCAAGCTGACACAAGCTTGTCTCGATCTGTCCAAGGAGTACGGTGCCAAAGGTGTGATGCTCACATCTAACCCGCGCCGCCTTTCAGCAAATCAACTATATCAAAAAATGGGATTTAAGCGTTGGGAAACTAATCTATATTTTTATGAGTTTTGAGCAAATTTTCATAATCTTCGGGGCTATCTACGTCCAGTAATAATGCGGAATCTAGCCATAAAATATATTTGGGCGAAAAATTAGAGAAAATACCGCGCCCGCCAATATCTCCTTTCAGTTTGAGCAAAGCAGGGAAGGTAATGCGGTCAAATAAAACAGGATTTGCGCGTCGATCTTCTACCATCGGAGCAATAACGGGGTGAAGTGTGCGGCTATGTTCTTCTGCAAGAGCGCGCATTATAGTTGGGGTGACTTGGGGCTGGTCGGCGAGCAAAAATATAGCTGAACCTGTATTTTTAGGGAGCGCTTTTATGCCAGCGCGAATAGATGAGCTTTGGCCTTCTTCCCATTCAGGGTTATGTATAATTTCTACATCTATACCTTCTATAGCGCTTTTTATTTTTTCGTGCTCTGCGCCTGTGACAACAATAACTGGGGATAAATTAGCTTGAATTGCTTTTTCTGCAACAGTGCGAATGAAACTTTTGCCCTGATAATCAAGAAGCTGCTTGCTCTCTTCTCCAAAACGGGATGATTTTCCTCCAGCCAAGATGATGGCAGAAGAAGATTCGAAGTTTTGAGGTCTTGAGTTTTCGTAGGTAATAACTGCGTCAAATTTAGGAAGAAGGCTTCGTGTGATTTTTCTGCTGGTTGCTTTTAATTCTGAGGTATTTGCTTGCGTAAGAAGCGTAATTTTTCTTGCTTTTAGTGGGATATTTTTTAATCCACCTTTTTCGTGTAGCAAAACTTTTATTATGGCTTTGGGAGTGATTTTTTCCCCTTCTTTGATTTTAGCTAATTTGGAAAATTCCTCTGCGTTATAAATAGTTTTATTATTTAGGCATTTCCCAATGCCTGATAATCCCGCGACTGTGATAACTGCGTCAATAAAATCAGGAATAAGAGGTTCATACTCTTTTGGAGCTTTGAGTGATTTTTGTCGTGCGCCATCTGCTTCGATAAGAAGAGGAAGAGAGTGATAACTAGAAAAATCTTTTAGCCACGTCAAGCTTTTATCGGGGAGTGAGCATAAACGTTTATTTTTTGCTTCTCCTGTGACTAAAATAATGCCTGAGAAGGCAATTCTTTTAAGCTGGTTAAGATCTTCTTCTTTGTGGATGATGATATGTTGGTCCGCTAATTCGGCTTGCCAAATGCCAAGGTGGGTTGTGGTGGTGACGATGCAAGGGGCAAGATCGTGTGCTACATTGAACATGGCGGTTGTTTTCCCACCTGCTCCCACAAATGCTACATGTGGAGGGGGGATGGAGGCAAGCCGTAAGGCTTTGGCGAGGGAAAGAAATTTTTGCTTGTTTTTCATTGATTAGGCAAGATATATCATAAGATGAGATAAATTAGCTGTCTTTAACAGCGTTAAAGGTGAATTTTGCCGTTTGCTTAGTTCAAAAAATTATGCAAAACATGTTGTTTATACTACATAATGATAATACCTTACCACTCTTTCTCTAAAAGTTTAATATATGGAATTTTTGATGCTTGGTGTCTGCTCCGGTCAATAATTTCTTGAAATTCAGCTTTAAGTTCGCTTACTTCATGCCCTCTTGACAAAAAAAACTTTTCACATATAATACCGAACACTGTTCGGAGAAAGGTATAATGATGAAAAATACACGTCAAGAACGTCAAGCTGATACAAGAAAAGCCATCCTGCAAACTGCACTGGAGCTAATTGCCGAAAAGGGATTAGACAAGCTCTCTTTGCGCGAGATTGCGCGCCGCGTAGGGTATAGCCCCGCAGGTTTATATGAATATTTTGACAGCAAAGAAGGTATTCTCTTAACGCTGGCAGAAGAAGGAGACGGGTGGTTGCGTAAGGCAGCCTTAAATATCCCCGCTGAACTGCCCGCTCTAGAACGCCTTATTCAGGCTTGCCTAGCCTATGTTGATTTTGCCATTCATAACGCCGAGCACTTTATCATCATGAACAGCCTTACAACAGGCCGTGCTTCGCTAGATGAGCCAGCTTCTTCAGAATCGTCTTACACTGCCTTCCTAAGGATCATACAGGCAGCGATGGATGAGGGGGATATAAGCGCGCAAGGCAATTTCGGCGCAGAGGAAATCACCTATGGCCTTTGGGCGCTCATCCACGGGATTGGCATATTGCGCCTAACGCAACTTCGCAATTTTGAAGCAGATTTTGAAACGATGAACCGAAAAGTAATCGAAACTTTTATCAAGGGTCTTAAATAATTTATTTTTTTACCAACAACCGAATACTGTTCGGAGAAGGAGATAGATAGTATGAATAAAACAACTTGGATATTTCTCAGCATAGCCACACTTGCACTTTTATTGGTAGCGTGTGGCGGAGGAAAAACACCCCAAATCGATTTGGATGAAGCTACCGCAGGGGATGCGCAACTTGAACCCTGTACTGTAAAACTGGATTCGGAAGAATACGCAGCAGATTGTGGCTTGCTTGCCGTACCCGAAAACCGCACCGATGCGGAGAGCCGCCTGATCAGTCTCCCCATCACCCGCATCCGCGCAACGGGTGAGAACCCCGCTGAACCCATCTTCTACCTTGAAGGCGGACCGGGCATGAGCAATATGCGCGCGAAGCCGCCTGTCAAATTGTTGGAGAAGCATGATTTCATCATGGTCGGCTATCGCGGTGTGGATGGCTCAGTCAGGCTAGATTGCCCAGAGGTCGCTGAAGCGATCAAAGGGGATGGCATAGATGTGTTGAGCGAAGCATCACAAGCAGGCATGTCCGCTGCAATGCGTCAGTGTGCTGCACGCCTGCAATCAGAAGGCGTTGACTTGGACGGCTACACCATTCAGGAAGTCATCGAAGATATGGAAGCAGCCCGAAACGCACTCGGTTATCAGCAAGTCAATCTGTTCAGCAATAGCTACGGGACGCGGGTTGCGCAGCTCTATGCCAATCAACATCCAGAGCAGATTCATCGCTCCATTATGATTGGCGTGAATCCGCCTGGGCACTTTGTCTGGGAACCGGATATGGTCGATGCCCAAATTGGGCATTATGCTCAACTTTATGCAGAAACTGAAAATCCGCATACATCCGATTTAGCAAAGATGATGTCTGAGATTAGCCACGATATGCCCAAACGCTGGCTTTTCTTCAAAATTGATCCCGGCAAGGTCAAGAGCGTCAGCTTTGCGATGCTTTTCCATCGAAACACAGCCGCAATGGTCTTCGACACTTGGCTCGCGGCTGAGAATGGCGATGCCAGTGGGTTGGCGTTGATGTCACTGGCGTATGATTTCATCATCCCCAACATGAGTGTATATGGTGAGTTTTTCTCAAAGGGTGTCAGTGCAGACTATGACCCCAATCGTGATTACTTCGCTGATATGGAGCCGCCAGATTCGATCATTGGCGCACCAATGTCTAAGCTGATTTGGGGCAGCGCAACAGATGACGCTGGTGTCACGTGGCCGACGGCGTTGATGCCAGCAGAATACCGTCAGGTGCAGTCATCTGAGGTCGAGACGCTGCTTGTGAACGGAAATGTTGATTTCTCCACCCCAGTTGAATACGCGTCCGATGCGCTACTTCCCAAGCTGAAGAACGGGGCGTTGGTCACCTTATCCGAGATGGGGCATATCGGCGATGTGATGACAATCCAGCCAGAAGCAACCGAACGACTAATAGCTCACTTTTTCGACACAGGCGAGGTAGATGATTCTCTTTTCACCTACGAAGCAATGGATTTTCAGGTCAAGACAGGCTTCCCTGAATTTGCAAAAATCGCATTGGGAATTTCTCTCTTGGGCGTTCCGCTGATCATATTAGGCATCTGGAAACTTCTTCAGAGAATACAACTTAAAAGAAATAAAAAGGCATGAAAAGAGCATTCAAAAAACAATTGAGTTTTTATACCTTGCCTTAATTGCTGGGGTTGATCCGTTTATTATGGGGTCACATCCAACGACGTGACCCTGCGCATGACCTCCAGCACTATAGATTATGACGTTTACGCCCTATACTGCTTTTCTTCGGACGAAGGGTTAGCCTTGACTGTCGAAGACGGCCGTTAGAGCTAAAAATAGGTTTGACCAAATTAAAACAAACAGGAAAAAAGTATGAGCATTATTAAATCTCAAGAGAATTCAAAATATAGAATTGATTGGCCAATGATTATGTTTTTCGTGATTGCCTATGCAATCGCGTGGGGACTCATTTTGTACTTTAACGTAGTTGCTAAATCTTCTGGCGTAGAGAGTGGATTAACCTTAATGTCGATGACAGAATCTTTAGAGCTGGAACCGATTGCGGCTACGTTGCCTGTTCCTGAGTGGTTTCTTTATCTATTAACGCGGATTCAAGATTTTGCTTTTACTATTTCTGGCATTCTCGTGACTGCTCTTGTCGCTGGGAAGGCTGGTTTTGCTGTTTTGAAAAATAAATTTTGCCCCAGTTTAGCAAGCTGGAAATGGTATGCTGCGGCTCTCTTACTTCCATACGGGATTTTCGGCTTGGCTGTAGCTATAGCGATAGCAGGTGATAATACGATTTTAGAGACGGCTAGTTTTTCCTTTGCAACAGTATGGAGCGTATTATTTAGTGCGAATGCAGGCATTGTTTTCTATATGCTTCTGCGTGGTGGCATGGGTGAAGAATTGGGACTACGCGGATTTGCATTATCACGCTTGCAGGTGCGAAACAGCCCAATTGTCGCCAGTCTAATCATTGGCGTATTATGGGCTGGTTGGCATATTCCCGTTTATCTTCAATCGGATATTGTTTCTGTTATTGCTTCTTTTTTGCTGGCATTTACATTTTCCTTCCTCTTTACTTTCTTCTACAACTACGCTAAAGAAAGCCTTTGGGTTGTGATCTTGCTTCACGCAGGCATAAATGCAGGAGATAATGCCTTTGAGATAATCTTCCCGGGGTTATCAGTATTAGATTGGCAAATCCCGGCTTATATAGGAATGCTACTCGTTAGTATCGTGTTGAGTTTTGTTCTATGGAAAGGCCATAAAAAAGATGAGTTGAGTATCACATCAGTATATTACTGATGTGATGCAGTTAGGAAAACAGACTCTCGTTTTCTCTCATCCTAGCCTTCTCCCGGAGGGAGAGGGCGGGTAACTCCAAATCCTAGCAGTATCCTATATTCTGTACGTCCTCAAAGCTTTCGGACACAATCTAATGGAGACTTTCTGCCTCACTG
>JABGQV010000152.1 GCA_018648655.1 Anaerolineae bacterium
AATTATCGGACCTGGTGGAAAGATGATTCGTGAAATTCAAGAAGAAACTGGTGCGCGTCTTGATATTGAAGATGACGGCACTGTCTTCATCGCTGCCGCAGACGGAGAATCTGAAGCTGCTGCTCGCGCTCGTGTTGAAGCCCTCACCGAAAGCGCAGAAGAAGGACGCATCTACACTGGTCGCGTTGTGCGTGTGGTCAATTTCGGCGCATTCGTCGAAATTCTCCCTGGCAAAGACGGCTTAGTTCATATCTCGCAATTGGACACACAACGCATCGAAAGCGTAGAAAGTGTAGCCCAAGTTGGCGATGAAATTACCGTCATGGTCACCCAGGTCAGCCCAGATGGAAAAATCCGTCTCTCACGCAAAGCTGTACTCGAAGGCTGGTCTCTTGAAGAAGCCAAAGCCGCCGATAAACCTCGCCCCACTGGCGGAAATAACCGTGGTCGCAGCAATAACAACAGACGCAGATAATAAAAAACTAAACGAATAAAAAGAAAAAATCTTGCACGAGTTTTATACTCGTGCAAGATTTTTTTATTTAATGCTCTATAATTAGAAAAAACTTTCCTCCAACAATTCAAAAACTCACCAAGAAGAAATTCACTTCATCTAACAGGAGCCTCCCCATGCTTACTCTTTTACTTGCAGGTCTTATGGCACTCATCTATGGTGCAATAATAGCCTTTGGCGCCCTAAAATTAATGCGCCAAGAGAAACTCACTCCCATTTCTGCTGCACTGCTGGGATTTACAGGTCTAATCATCATGCTTTCGGCGTTATTTATCCCCTTTCAGATTCCGCTTGCCTTTTATGCACTTCTAGCTGCTTTGATTGCCATGCATGCCTTAGCGATTAAAAATGATCTAGCTATACACGATAAATTCATTCTCAAAAACTATATACTAAAATTTATTATTTCACTTCTGATTCTGATAATGGCTTTTCTCGGAACATTTTCCATCTGATTTTCATATAAAAAACTCCCGCCTGTTTTCAAAACAGACGGGAGTTTTTTAGTCCTGTGTGGGGAGATAAGGCATCTCAGGAGCATCTACCCCTAAAAATTTACCTAGGGCCGCCCGTGTAGCAATACAATCATCCCAAGCGTATTCAATTTCACCAAAACACATAGATTGCTCATGCCCTTTTCCGCAGATAAGAACGATATCTTCTGGTTTCGCTAACTGCAACGCAAGTCCAATTGCCGCACCCCGATCTTCTACCCGCCAAAAAGACTCATTTTCGATACCACCCTTATCAATTGCTCCTTCTGCCATCTCAGACAGAATCTCTCTAAGAGATTCGGTGCGTGGATCCTCTGCAGTGAGCACCGTTAAATCTGCCCACTCAGCAGAGACTTCTGCCATAAGCCTACGCTTCTCTTTGTCCCGCAATCCTGCTGAACCAAAAAGAGCGATTACCCGCCCTTCTGTCATCTTGCGTGCAGATTGAATAGCAACCTTCAATGCATTAGGAGTATGCGCAAAATCGACGATTGCTGTAAAATTTTGCCCCATATCAATTTCTTCCATTCTTCCTGAGATTTTTTCTAAAGCAGAGAGGCCTTTTAATGCAATGTTGGAGGAAATCCCAAGCCCATAAACCGCAGCAGAAAATGCCGCAAGGGCATTTGAGATATTATAAGAGCCAAGCAAGTTTATTTTGGCAGCCATGTTTCCATCGCTATCCATATTAGAGGAAGCGCAACACCCTAGAGCGTAATTATCGACCACTTTAAACTCTATTCCATCAGGGAGATAGCGAATATCTACAGCTCGAATATCAGCAGGTGCGTCCACAGCGTAAGCAAGCCTCGGGACAGGTGCGATGCGGGAAAGATAGTCGAAGGAATCGTCATCTCGATTAAGAATCGCTAAGGGGCGCATCCCCTGCTCAGAATCCCCTATCCACCCCAAATTCTCAAAAAGTCGCCCCTTTGCCACTCTATAAGCCTCAAAAGAGCCATGATAATCAAGATGTTCGTGGGTGATATTGGTTATGACACCAATATTGAAATTGCAGGCATCTACACGGTATTGAGCCCAGCCATGCGAAGTGGTCTCGAGAATGATATGTGTGAGCCCGGCATCACGCATTTGAGCAAGATAGTGTTGGGTATCGAGGGCATCAGGGGTAGTGACGTGAAAGCCAGTATCAAGAATTTCGTCACCAATAATAGCATTTACGGTGGAGATCATGCCCACCTTGATTTCTGCTGTGCGCAAAATTTCATATAGAAAATTAGCTGTCGTGGTCTTGCCATCCGTCCCTGTGATGCCAAGCATAATCATATCCCGAGCGGGATAATCATAATAAGCAGCAGCTAAATAAGCCAGAGCCTGACGTGCGTTTTCGACTTGGATATAAGGAATAGGAAGGTTTTCTATTTCTCGCTCGCCAACAATGGCAACTGCCCCCTGTTCAATAGCTTTATCTATATAATCATGACCATCAAAATACTCACCAGAAGCCGCAAGAAAGAGGTCATCTTTCTCCACAGTACGAGAATCAAAAGTGATTTTGTTAATGGCTGCATCTATAGGTGAACCAGCAATAATTTGTAGTGGAAATTTAGAAAAAAGTTCTGAAAGAGTTTTCATTATTTAATGATAAGAAAAAAGGGTTTTGACAATTGCTCATCAAAACCCTCTTTAAGTCTAGTCTAAAAAGCCTAGCGCATATTTGCGCGTAAACCTTCGAGTTTGCCAGCAACAGAGCCATCCATGACTTTATCGCCAACTTTGATGACCAAACCACCTAAAATAGAGGGGTCAACAAGGAAAGATACAGCTTCTGCACCAGATTTAGCCAATACGTCTTTCTTGACTGTAACTTGCTCAGCATCGGTAAGAGGCAATGCGCTGGTAACTTCAGCAGAATCGCCAGAGAGATCTGCGTCTGCTAAAACAATAACGGAACCGTCTTTAACACCAGCAAAGAAATCATTAAGAAGAGCGTGTTGTTTCTTCTCGTCGAGAGCTTCGCCAACCAATTTTTGTGCACCTGCAATAGCAAGAGCAGCAACTTGTCCGCGAAGGTCACCAAGCATTTGATTGCGTTCGGCTTCTATGCCAGCAAGCGCTTTATCTTTTGCTGTAGCGGCTTCAGCTTCGGCAGCAGATTTCACTTCTGCACCAGCAGACCGAGCACGTTCTGTTGCATCGCTAACGATTTGACTTGCTTCAGCTTGTGCTTCAGCTTTAATCTTAGCAGCTTCTTCTTCGGCATTTGCGCGAGCTTCACCAGCAACACGGGCATCTTCCATGCCTTGTGCGATGGTCTCACGGCGTTGTTCTAACATCTTGCCGACCGGACCGACAACCCACTTAGCTACAACAGTGTAAACGATAAGTAAATTGACAATTTGGACGAGCAAAAAGGGTAAGTTTAGACCTAGGGCTTCCATATAATCTCCTGTTTATATATTTTATTTATCCAACAACAAACAAGATCAGGAGAGCAACAACCAAACAATAAATAGCTACAGCTTCTGCGAATGCAATGCCGAGAATCATATTTGTCTGAATATTACCTGCTGCATCTGGGTTACGCCCCATAGCCTGAACAGCACCACTGGTAACGATACCAATACCAGCACCTGCGCCGATTGCACCAATCATAGCCAATCCAGCACCAATCAATTTTCCGAGAATAGTAGCAGCTTCTACTGAGAATTCCATTTTAAAAACCTCCAAATAGTTTCGGGCGGGAGTACCGCCATTTGAATATAGTAAGTATCTCGAGCAGTAGTTTTGCACGAAATTTAATTTATTAAGCGTGAGCCTCGTCGTGATCGCCGTGGCTTTGAGTAGCTTGTGCCATAAAGGTCATGGTTAGCATACCGAAAACAATTGCCTGAATCATACCAACGAAGAGTTCAAGCATATAGAACATTGCGGGAACAAAGAAAGGCACAAGAGAGCCCATCACAAAAATCAAGACCGCACCCGCAAAAAGATTACCAAATAAACGGAAGGCAAAGGAAAGCACTTTTGAAAGTTCTGAAACCAACTCAAGCAAGCCTACGCCAAAATCAATAAAACCAAAAATCGGTTTATCAAAGAAATGTTTTGTGTTCCAGAATTTAGTTAGGTAGCTCCATCCCAATGCACGGAAACCAACGACCTGCACCATCACCACAGCCACTAAGGCTAAAGCAAAGGTGAAATTCAAGTCAGTAGAAACAGGGCGGAAGAAAGGGACTACGCTAGCTCCAGCATGATGAGCATCCTCTTCTGCATGTGTTTCTTCAGCATGCGCGTCAGTTGATGCTTCTTCCATATGAGCTTCTTCACCAGATTCATCCCAAATGGTTTGGATCTTCATGCCACCAATAGAGCCTAAATCACGCACAGCATATTCGCCATGTCCTTCGTGAATAAGCCCAATGGTTTCAACGCCTGGCAAAAGGCCAAGCCAGTTGGCAGATAAAACCAACAAGGTAATGGTTGCAAACCAAGGAAAAATAACCTTAGTCCACTTACCGGCTGTACCTTCTGTCATATTCTGCAAAGCTTCAAGTAAGGCCTCAACAGCCCCGCTAACACCACTTAAGGCCATTTTTCCGCTTTTTACGCCACGATAAACGCCCAAAGCAATCAAAAAAACAGCTATATCAGCACCAATCATGCCGACAAAAGTGTTAGTCATAAAAAAGCCTTCAATACCAAATAAAGGCTTATCGCTCAATACCTCACCGGGCAAAAACACCTCTGGCATAATAGGCTTGATATTCAAACCTATACCAAAGAAACCGGTAAACAAGAACGCTCCCAGCAAGATTGCGCCTAAAACTACCCAGCGCGCCCAAACTTTGTTTTTGGGTTTTTGTTCACTCACGATTTAGATCCTCCTTCGAATTTTCATTATCCGTTTTTAGTTTAGTCGTTGCCGTTTTAACAATTTTATAAAGAGCAAAAATTGAAATTGGCGCACTTCCAACAATAAAAAGAATGGTAAATAATGGCTTCGTTTCAAAATAACCATCTAGCCATAATCCTGCAAAAAGTGCTACTAAAATAATAACAGGGGTCAAGCACCCCACCTGCCCAACAACTGTCATTATTATCGCATTAAAGCGACTATCCGAGTACTTTTTGGGATGATTTTCAGATTGACTCATAAGTGCCGATTATAACATAGGGATTTTGATGGGGCAATAAAAAAACGTTATTTTAGGGATAAAAAGCCGAATCCACACTTGAATTTAGGCTTGATACCGTTATTTCAATTTAGTTTGTATAAAGAAACGATTTCCTATTAAAATATTGCCCAAAGAACACAGCTACAAAAAAGATACCGAGTGTTTTGAAAACACTCGGTATCTATATCTAAACTAGAAAAGCCCTTCTGCCACTGAACTGGCGATATTGAACCAGGGGCCAAATATGATACCCACAGCTAGAATGGCAAAGGATAGCACCGTCAACGCAATCGCGTAAGGGCGTGTGAGCGGAATGGGGTGTGCTTCTTCGTTCTCCCCTTCCATGCGGTAGAGGTAGACAACTTTTAGGAAGGTCAAGTAGTAGTAAAGTCCAACAATAGAGTTAAGGATACCAACCACTGCCAGCCAAATCATATCCGCTTTGACAGCAGCGGCGAAGACAAAGACTTTAGCGACAAATCCGCCAAATGGGGGCATCCCTGTCAACGACAAGAAAGCAACCAAGGCTACAAGTCCCAAAGTTGGGTTTCGTCTGCTCATGCCTGCGTAATCAGCGATTTCATCTGAGCCCGTGACTTTACTAAAGGCGGCGATGATGCCGAATGCAGCAAGGTTTGTCATTACATAAGCGATGAGATAGAAAGTCACAGAACCTACGCCCAATTCAGAGAGAGAAACTACGCCAACCAGCGCGTATCCCGCATGAGCTACGGAAGAGTAAGCCAACATACGTTTAATATTAGTCTGCGAAAGGGCTACTACGTTGCCGAGTGTCATGGTGATTGTGGCAAGGACTGCCATTACCATTGTCCAAGTTGGCGCATATTGACTAGTTGCTGGGAATAAGCCTAAGAATAAACGCATCAGGACAGCAAATCCAGCTGCTTTTGAAGCAGTGGAAAGGAAACCCGTGATGGGCGTTGGTGCGCCTTCGTAAACATCGGGTGCCCAGAAGTGGAAGGGAGCCAAGGAAATTTTAAAGGCAATCCCAATCATAATCAGTGCAATTACGCCGATAGCCAAAGGCATTGAAAAGCCAGTGATGGCAACTAAAGCTGTTGAGCCAGTGAAGCCAAAGATTAAGCTAAAACCATAGAGCATGATGGTGGATGCCATCGCGCCGAAGAGCAAATATTTGAAACCTGCTTCGGTTGATTTTTTATCATCACGCATGAAGCCAGCGAGGATATACATCGGGATGGATGTGGTCTCGATAGCAAGATAAAGCATAATCAAGTCGGAGGCAGAAGCCATGAGGCTCATACCGATGGTGGCGACCAGCAAAAGGATATAAGATTCGCCACGTTTTCCGAGCTTTTCTGCATCCATCATGAAGAGAGTCGTCATCATTGCACCAAAGATGAAGAGCAACTTGAAGACGAAGCCCAGCATATCGTAGCGGAGCATCCCACCGAAGACGGCAGTAGACTCTGCTGGGCGCGCAATAGCAACACTCAAGACAAGGATGAAGAGAAGGCCACTCGCAGTGAGCCAGCCTAAATTACGTTTGCTTTCGCTCTTCCAAATAAGGTCAAAAGCGAGAACTAATAATCCCAAGACAAGTAATAAAATTTCGGGAAGAATTGCCATAATCATAGAAGTAGTAAACATTTTATGCACCTCCTAGAATTCGAAGTACATTTTGAATGCCCGATTGCACCATTGGCACCATAATTCCGGGGAAAATACCCAAGCCAATCATTAAGCCGCTCAAGAGAACGAGTGCAACTTTATCGATGGCTTTGATGGGGGTGATATGCCCTTCAAATTCTTTGGGCATTTCGCCAAAAAAGGTGCGGCGGATTGCGAGCATAATATAAGCGGCGGTGATGACAATGGAGATAACCGCGAGAATGGCTACCCAGGGTTTGACTTGCCAAACGCCCATGAAAATGGGGAATTCGGCGACAAAGCCAGAGAAGCCAGGCATACCCATAGAGACGAGACCACCAATAATGAAGGCAAAACCTACCCATGGAAGGGGTTTGATCATGCCCCCCAGTTCAGGGATTTTACGGGTATGCGCTCTGTCGTAGACCATGCCGGTTGCGGCAAAGAAGAGGGCTGTCATGACACCGTGCGAGAACATTTGTACACCTGCGCCAGTCATGCCTTGCTCTGTGAGCGTGGCAAAACCGAGCATAACAAGACCCATATGCGACACAGAGGAAAAACCGATCATATATTTCAGGTCAGTTTGGATCATGGCAATAAATGCGCCGTATACAACATTGACAAGGGCCAACATAAGAATGAGCGGAGCCCAGAATTTTGCACCTTCAGGTAGAAGCATAATACCTACACGAAGTGCGGCAAAAGCGCCTAATTTCATCAATACACCTGCGTGGAACATGGAGACTGCAGTAGGTGCAGCAACGTGCCCATCTGGTGACCAGTTATGAAAAGGCCAGATGCCACCCAAAACTGCGAAGCCCAAGAAGACTGGCAAGAACCAGATTTTCTGGAATTCGGGAGAGAAATTGGCAGTTTCAAGCATGAGCATATCGAAAGTGCCCATACCGCTTTGGAAGTACATTGCCAACGCGCCCAAAAGTGCTACGACGGAGCCAATGAAGAGATAAAGTGTCAGCTTCATGGCGGCGTATTCACGGGTCTTGACCCAGCCCCAAATTGCGATAAGCAAATACATGGGGAATACGGCAATTTCGTAGAAGAAGAAGAGCATGAATAAATCAAGCGCAACAAAAACCCCGAAAACACCACTTGCCAAGAGGAATAAGAAGGCGAAAAATTCGCGAGGACGATCTTCGATGCCCCAAGAAATGATTACGCCTGTGAACATGACCACACCAGTCAAAAGAACAAGGGGTGTGCTGATGCCATCAACACCTAAGTGGAGGCTGATGCCAAATGCGGGCATCCAATCATATTTTTCTATGAATTGGTATCCTGCTAGCGATTGGTCATAAGTCAGATAGACCCACAGCGATAAGAGGAGGGCAAAAACTGCCGTCATCAACGCCATAACGCGGATTTCCGTTTTACGTTCGGCAGGCATCATGAGTATGATGAGCGCCGCCACAATCGGGCTGAAGATAATTACACTAAGTATAGGAAATGTCATTTGTGCACCTCTTAGAACAGTGCCGTTACAGCATTATTGATTACACCCAAAAGCCATGCGGGGGCAATGCCCAGCGAAAGCATAAGTGCCATCAGGGGAAGCATAACAAGAACTTCGCGCAGGTTAATATCACTGATTTTATGGTCGCCGTGCGCCCATTCTTCGTTTAGGGGACCGTGTAATACATTTTTGATTCCCTTAAGAATATAAGCACCTGTGAAAAGCAAACCAATCATACCGGCGGCCGTGAAGCCAGCCATTTCTGCCCATGCGCCCCGTACAACTAGGAACTCAGAGACAAAGCCATTCAAGCCCGGCAAACCGAGTGAAGACATGCTGGCGAAAATCAAGATACCGCCAAAAACGGGAATTAGGGGGAATAATCCGCCATATTTCTTCAAGTCTCGAGTATGTGTTCGCTCGTAAATTACACCAACAAGGAAGAACATTGCGGCGGCAGAAATACCATGGTTGAACATCTGTAAAATTGCACCGTTCATCGCAATATGTGCACTCGCTGTGCCTGGTGCCTTAGCAGCGGCAGCAATGCCGAGAAGTACAAATCCCATGTGATTAACAGAAGAATAAGCCACGAGACGTTTGAAATCCCATTGACCATAAGCCCCGAATGCACCAAAAACAATTGCCATAACAGCCAAGAAAGCCAGCCAGCCAGCAAATTGAGCAGATTCAGCAGGGTAAAGCGGAAGCACCAGACGGATAAATCCGTAAGCACCCAGCTTAAGTAAAACACCAGCCAAAATCATTGAACCAGCCACAGGGGCTTCAGTATGTGCATCGGGCAACCAAGTGTGGAAAGGCCAAACAGGAACTTTGATCGCAAAAGCAACAACAAATGCCCAAAAAGCAACTATTTTCACAGTGGCTACAGGCATTCCCATCACCATACCGCTATTGAGTGCTGTCCAACCTTCGGTGATTGCAGCGATATCATAAGTGCCGAATAAAACACCAAGCAATTGAATGGCAAGCAAGAGACCAAGCGAGCCACCCACTGTATAAATCATGAACTTAAGCGAGGCGTAATTGCGGTTTTCAGAACCCCATTGGTTAATGAGGAAATACATCGGGACAAGACCAATTTCCCAGAAAACGAAGAAAATCAGCAAGTCCATTGACAAGAAAACGCCCAACATGCCCATTTCCAAGAAAAGGAAAAGCATCATATAGGCTTTTACCTTCTCTTTAATATTGAAGGATGCCAAAATCGCGAGCGGGGTTAGCAAAGTGGTTAGCAAAACCATGCTCAAAGAGATGCCGTCAACGCCAATGTGGAAATTAGAGTTGATTGTTGAGTACCAAACATAAGTTTCTTCAAACTGAAAAGTCCCAGCATTCGTTGCATCAAAGTTTGCCCAAAGCACCAAAGTTAAGGCAAAGGGAACCAAAGAAGCAATAAATGCCACCCAGCGGGCTAGTTTATCTTCGCCATTAGGCAAAAAGACAACTAAAATCGCCGCAACTGCGGGGAAGAAAAGAATTATGCTCAGCAAGTGATTATAAAGAAAATCCATTATTCACTCCTATCAGCCTACGCCAGCACCAAATAGTACAGCGCGATAAAGATAATGAAAAGAACGCCCAGCGCAGAAAGCATATATTCTTGAATTCTGCCAGTTTGCACCTTGCGCAATTTACGTCCAAAAATTTGCACTACTTCGGCAGAGCCATCGCCGATAAATTCATTAATAACGGGGGTATCAAATTTCTCACGAATAAATTTACCAATTGCGAAAGAAACTGTCCCGAAAGCGTGCAAGATACCGTCAATTACACCCTGATCCATTTTTGCAACAAAGACTTCTGAAATCCAAGTGGCAGGTTTTACGAAGAGGAAATCGTAAGCCTCATCGAAATAATATTTATTCTCTAGGATGTGATAAATCGGGCGCAAAAGTTTACGGAGCGGGTCGTTCGCACTTGCATTAGGCTTAGTATATGTCCAATAACCGAGTGCCAGCCCCCCAAGAGCTACCGCTAAAGAAGTGATGAGGGGCACCCAGCTAAATTCGATGTGCATCGCCGCTTCTGGAAGGTGAACAGTGTGCCCCACAAAACCGTGGAACCAATTTGACGAAAAATTGCCCAAGATGGGGAAACTTTCGGGAATACCGACCCAGCCAAAACCAAGAGCGAAAACGGAGAGGACAACGAGGGGAGTCGTCATTGTCCAACCAGTCTCATGTGCGTGTTCAGCTTCTGGAGTTCGTGCTTCTCCTAAGAATGTCATCGTGATTTGGCGCATGGTGTAGAAAGCGGTTAAAAATGCAGCAATCGCCAAAACAACAAAGACGGTCATATGACCATGAGCGAAAGCGTCTGCAAAAATCTCATCTTTTGACCAGAACCCTGCTGTTACGAGCGGGAAGCCAGAAAGAGCAAAACCGCCGATGAGAAAAGTCCAGAAAGTGAGAGGCATTTTCTTGGCAAGTCCACCCATATTTCGCATATCTTGAGGGTCAACGCTGTGGTCGCCGGTATGCAAAACGCCGTGCTCCATGCCGTGGATGACCGAGCCAGACCCGAGGAAAAGGAGAGCCTTGAAGAAAGCGTGGGTTACGAGATGGAAAGCCGCGGCAACATAAGCACCGATGCCGATAGCAGCCATCATAAAACCAAGCTGTGAAATGGTTGAATAAGCAAGAACGCCTTTGACATCATTTTGTGCAATCGCAATGGTTGCAGCGAAAAGTGCAGTGAAGGCACCGATGAAAGCAATAATGCTCATCGTAGGCGTAAGGGCGTGTCCATCCCAACCTGCTGAGAAAAGTGGGAAGATACGGATGGTCATATAAACACCAGCCGAAACCATTGTGGCGGCATGTATCATTGCCGAAACAGGGGTAGGACCTTCCATTGCATCAGGAAGCCAGATATGGAGAGGCCACTGCGCTGATTTTCCAACTGCACCAATGAAGAGCAAAAGCCCAATTGCGCCTGCGGCAGAAAGTCCCCAGAAAGCAGGGGTTTCGGCAAGATGATGAAGAACGTCGTGAGAGAAGATAACGTCGTAAGAAAGTGAGCCAGTGGCAGTATATAGAAAAGCCAAGCCCAAAAGCATGAAAACATCACCGATACGGGTGGTGATAAATGCCTTGATACCCGCGTTACGAGCAGATTTCTTAGCGAACCAAAAGCCAATCAGCAAGTAGGAGCATAAGCCCATGATTTCCCAGCCAACAAAGAGGGTCAGCAGGTTGTCAGAAATAACGAGGGTATACATGCCCGCAGCGAAGAGCCCAATGAAAGCAAAGAAACGGGCATACATCGGCTCGACAGAAGGAACAACGTGTTTATGCCCATTTTCTTCAACGGTTGCACCATGTGGGGGCAAACCTTTCTTATCATGATCGCCCTTAGGCTGACCAAAATTATGATAGCCAACTGAATAAAGGAAAATCATAAAAACGGTGATGCCCACAAAGAAAAGTGTCGCAGCCGAAAGAGGATCAATACGCACACCGATTTCTAACCATTCTTCGCCGAGGGGAAGCCATTTTATAGAATCCACAAAGGGATGCTCGCCAAAATGTTCCACGCTCAAAGAGCGGAAGAAAACGGTCATCGCACCAGCCCATGAAAGAGCAGCGGCACTAACACCAACGATATGGCTTAATTTATTGCTCTTATTTGTAAAGAGAATAATAATGAAAAAAGCCAATAGCGGTGGTAGAGGAAGTAACCAAATTATGTTCGTAGTTTCCATATTTTTTTCCTACCACTTCATCAAATCGATGTCTTCTGCCATAACAGTGTTGCGGTTGCGATAGATTGAAATAATCAATGCTAATCCAACGGCTACTTCTGCGGCGGCGACAGCAAAAACGATGATTGCGAAAACTTGACCAGTCACTTCAGCGGGATTGTTATATCGCCAAAATGTGACTAGATTGATATTGACTGCATTTAGCATCAGTTCAATTCCGAGCAAAATGGCGACAGCATTCTTACGTGCCAAAACGCCGAAAAGCCCTATGCTAAAAAGTCCAGCAGATAAAATTAAATACCAGGAAATAGGAATAGAGTTCATTATATTCAGTCTCCTATTCGCTTCT
>JABGQV010000153.1 GCA_018648655.1 Anaerolineae bacterium
CAGTGAGGCAGAAAGTCTCCATTAGATTGTGTCCGAAAGCTTTGAGGACGTACAACAAAGCTTCATGCGCTCCCCTTGGGAAAAACAAGAAGACGGAACTTGGGCAGTTGTCTCAGACCCCAACGATGTTGGTCATGATAATAACGCAGTATACGAAGATAAAATGTCCCTCATCTGGGATATTGATAACAGTATCCCTGACTTTGAGACTCTCGGTTGTTTCACTGGTTGTCACGCTGGCGAAGATGCAGAATTCAAACCTTACGGCAATAAATACACTGCTGCAGAAGGTCAATTTGCAGATATCTGGCACTGGAAATCAGTTCGTAACTTAGGCCAAGCTGACGATCAATATCTTGATAGTACCCGCTACTCCGCAGAAACCCCTGGTGCAGGCCGCCATGGCGATCCCTCTGACGGTGGTGGATACGTAGCAAATAACAACGAAGATAAAACTGCTCCTGCTTTCATGGGCCCCGAAGGGTACCCAACTGATGGTTCCCCTGGCTGGATCCTCAAGAGCGAAGCAGTTGAATTTGATGATAGCTTATTCTCAGCAGGTGACCTTGTCCCTGGCATCGTCAAAGAACAATTCACTGGCGATCGTGGCGACATCTCCGCTGGCTGGGCATATGTAGATGGTGCATGGGTGATCGAACTTGGCCGCGCACTTGATACTGGCTCTGACTTCGATGTTCAATATGATGATCTTACAGCTGAATACTTCTTTGGTGTCGCAGTTTTCGACAACGCTCAAGTACGTCACGCTTATCAAACCGGTGTCAATTTCCTTGTTTTCGAAGCTAAATAAACCTACAATATCTAATCTCTAGAGAATGGGAACTGCATTCGCAGTTCCCATTTTTTGTAAGTGTTGATAAATCTGCTAAAATACGCCTATGTCTATCGACTTTCTACAAAATTTCTTTGCTCTTAACCGCTCAATTATTTTATTTATCTACGGACAAGTTTTTTTCGTACTTGGTCTTTCCATCTTCCTGCAATCCCTTCGCTATAGTCGGCTGAAATTGGCGCGTCACTTACGCTGGATGGCTGCTTTTGGCATCTTACACGGCTTCCATGAATGGGGCATGGTCTTTATTCCCTTGCAAGAAGAATATATGACAGCTCAAGCTATTACCATACTGCATATATTGCATATTTTGTTACTTTCTCTTTCCTTTTTTTGTTTGTTTAAATTTGGTCTAGAGATGCTCGAAGCAAATCGCTATATTAATCTTAGCTTATTCATCCTGCCTACAATTTGGATTATCATTTTCGTTTATGCACTCAATACCTATACAGAAAATTACTATTGGATAGATATCGCATCTATCTGGAGCCGATACTTGCTTGGTGCTCCCGGGGCAATTGCTGCGGCATTTGGCTTGTCCCAATGTACAAGCGAAGCGAAAAATATTAGTGCCCAACGAAGTTACCGGATGCTACAAGTTGCTGGGATTTCACTTTTAGCTTATGCCGTCTTAGGCGGGATGGTCGTACCAGATGCATCCTTTTTCCCCGCGAACATATTAAATTACACCTTAATTGAATCCTTCTTTGGTGTTCCTGTTCAGGTATATCGTTCTGTAATTGGTCTTATTTTGGCTTATAGCATGATTCGGGCAATGGGAATTTTTGAGATTGAAGTTGATCAAATGATTGAGCAGATGGAAATCTCAACAATTCAACGCGTAGAGAGAGATCGTATTGGGCAAGAAATTCATGATGGGGTATTGCAATCAATTTATTCAGCTAGCCTGATTACAGGATCACTAACTAAGCTCACTCAAGATCCAATACTTTCTGAACGTATCCAGCAAGTGAAAGAAGTGTTGAATCAGGCTATCGTTGAATTGCGTGGATATATGGTTTCCTTACGTATTCCCAAGGCTCAAAATACGTTGAAAAACGAACTTTCCAAATTGATCCGCCAACCTCGCTTTGCTGGTTTGCTAAAAATCACCCTTGATGTCCCCGCCATTGATTCTCTATCATCTTCTCAAGCCAGCCGTATCCTTAGTATTGTGCAAGAAGGGTTATCCAATATTGTGCGTCATGCTCGTGCAGAAAATGCACATATTATTTTTGCACCAAATGAAAAAATCAATAAACTCTCAATCACGGACGATGGGGTTGGTTTTGACCCACAAAATATCAAACAGGGATTCGGTCTGCAAACTGTTCATGATCACACTAAATTATTGGGCGGCGAATTATCTATTGTTTCAGAACATGATCAGGGCACAACAATCACAATCTTATTTTGAGAAAAGATATAATGACAAAATTAAAAGTATTACTTGTTGATGATCATGAAGTTGTTCGTAAAGGGCTTAAATATGTTCTTGATGACCTCGAAGATTTCACTTTAGTTGGGGAAGCAAGTAGTGCCAAAGCTGCAATTATCATGGTCAAAGAATTGTATCCTGACGTTGTTATTTTAGATATTCGGATGCCCGGTGGAAGCGGGCTGGATGCTTGCCGAGCAATTCATGAAAATAACCCTGATATCAGCATTATTATGCTCACTTCTTATGCGGATGATGAACTAATAGCAGAGGCAATTCAGGCAGGGGCAATCGGTTATATATTAAAAGACGGTAGTACAGATAAACTTGTGAGCGCACTCACAGCCATAAAAAATGGAGAGGGCTCTTTAGACCCTGGTATTACGCGTAAAGTGCTAGATATGATGCAAAGAAAACCGAAAGAGGCTCATCCATTTACGCGTCTTAGTGAACGCGAGATGGAGGTTCTTCTCTTGGTCTCTCAGGGAAAAACAAATGCTGCCATAGCCGAGGATTTAATTCTCAGCGAAAAAACGATTCGTAATTACATCAGCTCTGTTTTTCTTAAATTAAATGTTAGAAATCGAGTAGAGGCCGCTATCTTTGCGGTGCAAAACCGTATTCAAGATTATCGCTAATTTAAAAAGTGTTTAAGTAGGTAAATAAAGTGACCGTCATCTTGCTTATGGAGAGAGCAAATGACCGAAATTGCAAACACGCCAACCCCACATACTACGCCGTAATCTTTACATCCCACAGGACTGAAGGAGATAAAGGCTACGGAGACACGGGCTAATCGCATGGTCGAGTTAGCCGCCCAGCAGCTAGGGTTTCTCAATGCAGAATCAGCGCGTGAAACCGCGGGGTTACAATTTCGTATTGGACAGGTTTGGAATTAATTAAAGCCTGGAAAGAGAACGCGATGCATATTATCGTGCAGGAGTTGGACCAAGAGAAGCGGTATAGCGCGTATAAAACACGCATAGCGAAGATTGAAAGAGATTACGAGTGGAACCTGAAGTAAATATGTAAAAGATATTGATTTGGTGTTGATAATGCAGATTTCTTAAACACGAATTGGGTAAATGCCGTGAATATAAAACACAGAGTCCGCTTCGGCTCTGAGTGTGGGTACTTGCTATTGAGAGTGATCTTGTAACGCTCTATAAGAAAATGTGCAAAATATTATATATAAAAAATAATGACTTAAATAATCAATTCTTTTTAAGGTCTTTTTCTCCTTTCCCTTCTAGCAAAAAATAATTCTTTGCTAAACAAAATCCCTCCGCGATTGAAATCCTGGTCGCCAAGCTAGAGCTAGGCATAGTCTGTGCTGGGTGGATATGGGGCTCCACATATGACACGCAGCAATTGACAGATTTAGCTGCTCTAATTTAATTATTCGATAACTTGTGAATAAAGCCAAATGGAAAGCTTATGCTTCGTAAACTTGGAAATTTTGAGAGAGCACTTCTCATCACCAATCAGCACGCGCCATTTAATATTGTCAGTGTCTTGCAGATGGAAAATGCACCACCACCAGAGACTCTAAAAAAAACCTTGAAGACTCTGCAAAATCGACAGCCACTTTTGCGCGCATCTATCCAAAATGGCAAAGGCAAGCCTTTTTTTGAAGACCTCCCCTCTGCCAGCCTCCCTTTTACGCTTATTGAGCGGACCAGCAAAGAGCAATGGCGAAACCTCCTTGAAGAAGAGATGGCTTTTCACTACAATCACGAAAAAGGCCCGCTCTTCAAGGCAATTTATCTCTATAAAGATGGATTTGGGGATTTGATACTAAACGTACACCACACAATTATGGATGCTATGTCTGGGATGAGTTTTCTGGACGAATTACTGCATCTCTGCGCAGAAGAGCTGACGGAACTCCCGCCTGTTGAGCTTGCTCCCGCTATGGAGACTGTCTACCCAGCCCCATACAAGGGGTTTTCAAATAACTTCAAGGTAGTCAGCTATGCCTTCGCCCAAATGGGCGAGATGGCTCAGTTTATGTGGCGAACAAGAAACAAACCCATTCCCACTGTGAAATTTGGCGGTAAGGGAAAGATTGCGACCCTTACCTTACCCGAAAGTTTGATAGATTCTCTTGCATCTCGGGGGCGTAAAAAAGGGATTACACTGAATAGCATTTTAAATACAGCCCTCATGCAAGCTGTGAATAGGCATCTTTATCAGGGAGAAAGTTTGCCTATGCAGACCTTTGCTTTTGCAAATTTGCGCTCAAGCACTATTCCACCTACAGATGTGAAACTGCTTGCAAACTATATTTCTATGCTTCGTATCACGCAGGATATTTCAGGAGAAGCTGAATTTTGGCGTTTAGCAGAAGAATTAAACAAGAAAATTTATCGTGTGCTTAAGCAAGGGGGCAAATTCAGCGCCGCCACCATGAGTGAGCCTTTGATGAAGGTCTTTATCAAGATGAAATCTATGCGGATGGGGGCAACAGCCCTCAGCTATACAGGGGCAGTCCCTTTAAAAAGGCAATATGGAGAGATTAAGCCCCTCGGTATCCATGGCGTTGTCTCTGCCTATGATTTAGGACCAGAGCTATCTTCACAGGCGCGACTCTTTAACAATCAGCTTTTGTGGGATTTCGTTTATCTCGATAGCGATATGGACAGGGTTTTAGCAGAAAAAATTATCGCCGAGATAAAGCTGATTTTGGAAAAAGTAAGTCAAAATCACGCTTGAGTCGTATTTATCCAACACATGAAGGTAAAACTGCATTGCACTTGAAAAGTGCGTTGCAATTCGGGTCTTGAAATCAATCTGCTTTTGTTCTCTCCAGCAGTACCCCTGTTATCGTCAAAAATAGGATAGACATCCCAAATAATATGCCCCACGATTTGAACAACATATCATCTTCATAATTCAGCATTAGGTTTTCTTTTGCTTTGGGGTAATGTTTGCAGTGATTTCTCAATCTGCTATTTGGGTCAAGCGGGTTCTCGGGTACTTTGGAACACAAAATCGAGGATTCAACCAAAGTGGGCATATCAATGCTCACGCCGAGAGCCGTGAGTGACCAACGCGTAGTGGTGAAATAAGACATTGGTTCAAAGGCATTATCGCGTAAATCAAAGACAGTTCCGGCAAAGAAAAACTGGAAGAAGAGAAGAATAACCAGAATATAAATTGACATTTCTGTATTACGGCTGATGGCAGAGACGATAAATCCAAAGGAGATACCTGCCATCATGGTTAGGAAAAGGGTGATAAAGATTTCAAGTATGCCATTGATATAAAGCCCTTCTGTGGGGAAGTTCACACCAAAAGAGAGAATCAGTAAATAGAGCGCAACTTGGATGATGACGAAAACACTGTAAATAGCGGCTTTGCTGAGCAGATAGGGCATTACCTTTAAGTTGACCATGCGCTCACGCAAATAAATGCCGCGTTCTTTTACAAGGTCATTTGAGGGGACAAAAAGCCCTGTTAGCACCGCTTCAAGCCCCATCACAAAAACGAAGGTATTTGTGCTTGCAAAGGGGACGTAGTTTTCTGTCATTGTTTTTGCCGCAGCGACGGGGTCTGCCAAAATTGACAGATTTCCTGTTAGGATTTCTGTGGAGCCAATTATTAACTGTAACGTGCCGGTTAGCGGAAGCAGAAGCAGCATGAGTAAAAGCGTAATTGGGTCACTGAAAAGGACGTTAAGCGAACGCTGAAGTAGCACAATAAACTGCCGAAGCAAATCACCCAATCCAAATTTTATTTTGGGCAATTCACGTTTTTGCATGGCTTGGGCATTGTCTTTACGAGCCTGAACATAATGCTGGAAGGCTTCAGGTTTTTGCTCTTCAAAAATTCTTCGCCATTCTTCACCGCTCCGCTCAATTTTTTCATAAATATCGGCAAATTCATCCACTTCAAAGAAGGTCAACGCTTCTTGCGAAGGACCAAAGAAGACCAACTTCCCTTGTGAGATAAATGCCACATGATCGGTCTGGACGATATTGTCAGTGGCGTGGGTGATGAGCATCACTGTGCGCCCTTCGTCTGCCATACGGCGAAGAGTGTGCATCATTTTCTTTTCCAAGCCAGGGTCTAGCCCAGATGTAGCTTCATCGAGATAAATTAGCTTAGGGTCGGCAAGTAGTTCGGCAGCGATGCTAACGCGTTTGCGTTGCCCGCCTGAAAGATTCCCGATGTGAGTTTTGCGAATGGTCTCAGTATTCATCGAAACGGTTTCAAGAACGGTCTCAATGCGGCGATTACGTTCATCTGCGTTAATGCTGGCAGGCAAGCGCAGGCGAACGGTGTAATCGAGAGCCTTCTCAACCGTTAGCATTGTATGCAAAATATCATTTTGCGGCACATAGCCAAGTTGCGCCCTAAAATGCTCATATTCTTCGTAAAAATCATGCCCGTTTAACTTCACTTCCCCCTCACCGGGGCGGATGCCCACGAGCGCATTTAGCAAGGTCGTTTTCCCCGCACCACTGCCACCCACAATCGCCACAAATTCACGTGGCAAAACCGAAAGATTGATATTATCCAAAATGCGCAGCTTGCCTTTTTGCGTCTTCACATCCTTCGATAGCCCACCCACATCCATCCGCATCCCGTTGCTCTGATACGGCGTCACTTCTCCATTTTGAAAAGTCAGTAAAAACTCACCAATGCGGATGATGTCACCCTCATGCAGTTCTGCGGATTGGATCAATTGTTCATTGACGAATGTCCCGTTACTACTCTCGAGATCGCTCAGGATTGTGGCTTGCTCCCGTTTAAGGAGCGTTGCGTGCTGGCGAGAAACATCGGGCGCGTCTAAAAAGATATCACTTTTGGCGTGTCGACCTATAGTAATCACTTTTTCTGCTTCCATCATCACCGAAGGCGCCGCTATTGCAAATCCCTCTACTGGCAGAGAAGATTCGAGCGGATTGAAGAAGGTTATGCCCAAAGAGATGCCAAAGCTCTCATCACCAATTCGGATGATGGCATTATTGTGTAAGTCCGTTGGTATATTTGGGAGCAAAGGCTGGTTATTGAGTAAAGTGCCATTTGTGCTCTCTAAATCAGTAATTGTGAAACTATCTCCCTTTCGAGATAATTCAAAATGCCGGGATGAGACAAATCCATAACCTTCCGGGAGTGTTAAATCTGCTTGGGGGGAACGCCCGACGAGGGCTTGATCCTTGTTTATAGAAAAGAAAGTTTTTTGCCCTTTAGGAAAGCGAATGCTCAAGTAGGGTATCCCGCTTGGTTCCTCTGTGAGCAAGTTGAAAGGCGTTTGTGTCGCTTGGCTAGATGTCGCGGCCGAGATTAAGGCCTCTGTCCCCATCTCAAAGCGGATGTGGATTTCGTGCCCGTGTTCTGCTAATCCGATAATAATGTCATCGTTATTGTTGAGTTTTGCTTCTTCTTCACGCTTTCCATTGACAAAAAATCCGTTGTCGCTGCTAAGATTAGAGATAATATATTGCCCATTTTTGCGTTTGATTTCAAGATGCTCACGAGAAATGGATTTATAAGTCTTTGGAATAACAAAGTCATTATTCTCTGCTCGCCCGATGCGCGTGACCGCTTTTATGAGAGAGAGTTTTTCTTCTTTTCCGTCAGGAAAACGAATGATGAGGCGAGTATGCTTGAGAAGTTGGGTGCCTTTCTGGTTGTTTTTCATAGGGCCTCTGCGTGTTAACTAAAAAGTGATATAGTTATTATACAAGATAATTTTAGGCGTATTAGAAAAACGCTCAAATTGAGTAGGATGTTTTCCTATTTTTGATAGTAAAGGAAATTCTCATGCCCCTAGTTAGCGAAAATCAAATCTTAAAAATAGTTGAACTACAACTCGGAAAAAGAAATGTTCAAAAGGCAAATCGTTTAGTCGAAGACTTGGGCGCAGAATCTGCCGATGTGGCGAACTTGATTGCGACGGTAGAAGAGAGATATGAGATAGCCATCAAAGAATCTGAGATTGCGCGCATTTTCACATCCACTGATTTATTTGCTCTAGTAGAAAAGAAGCTCAATCTTGCCTAAAGATTTCACGACTTTAATCGAGATGCTGGCTTTTCGTGCAGAGTTTTCTGCGAAGAAAGTTGCCTTTACTTTTGAAGAGAAAAGTGTCAGTTTTGCAGAACTCTGGCAGGACATTAATCTTTTTGGCTCTTTTTTATTGGCACGAGGTCTAAAGCGTGGGGAGCGCGTTTTGGTTGCTTTGCCAAATAGCGCAGAATTTTTCTTGGCTTTTTATGGTATTCAGCGTGCAGGCGGGATTGCCGTGCCCCTTTTCCCTGAAGCTGGCGTAGCCCGTATTTTTTCATTTGCTAAATTATGCGATGCCAAAACAATTATTGCACCTTCTAATTTGCCTGAAAAAGAATTGATCTGTTTTCGTCAACTTGCTGAAAAGAAGAATATCTCAATTATTAGCGTAAAAGATAGCGAAAAAAGCATTTTCAACGAGAAGTTCCCCGAAATCAAACCCGATGATATTTCGTTTTTGCAATATACCTCGGGTAGCACCGGAAACCCCAAAGGCGTGATGCTCACGCACGCCAATCTGCTCATGAATATCCGTCAAATGATTGCCGGTATGGAAATCACCGCCAACGAGATTTTTGTCTCTTGGCTACCTGTTTATCACGATATGGGTTTGATTTTAAAAACAATGGTGCCTTTTTATTTGGCCGCAGAAAGCCATCTTTTACCCACCAGCTTACGAAATATTCACCCGTGGCTAGCTGCCATTCAAAAGTATAAAGCCACCTTCACAGCCGCCCCCGATTTTGCCTATAGGCTCTCTTTGCGCCATGCCGCCCCGCACAAATATGACCTATCTACTTTGCGCGTTGCTCTTAATGCTGCTGAACCTGTCCGTGCAAAAACGATTACAAATTTTGAAAAAGCCTTTGGATTAAAAAATGTGATGGTCGCAGGGTATGGATTAGCAGAAGCGACTGTGGGCGTTAGCATGTGGAAACCAGGAACGCCGAATCGCGTTGATTCGCGTGGACAGGTTTCCGTCGGCGCACTTTTCCCGGATGTGGACTTGCTCATCGTTTCCGATCAGAAGATTCAGTCCCCAAACGAAGTTGGTGAGATTGCCATTCGTAGTAAAGCCAACTCACAGGGTTATTTCAACAACCTCGACGAAAACGCTAAGCTCTTCTGGAAAAATGGCTATTTCCTGAGCGGAGATTTAGGCTATATAGACGAAGATGGCTATTTATATATCGTTGGTCGTAAGAAAAATATTATCAAACGCGCGGGGGTAACAATTTCTCCACGAGAGATTGAAGAAGTTGTTGATGCAATCTCACATATCCGCTTTTCTGCCGCCATTGGCGTAGATAAAGGCGGTATCGAAGGGGAGCAAGTCTTCGTCTTCGCCGAAATTCGAGATGGGGAGATGATGTCAGAAGATAATTTACATGAAATAGCTGTTGAGATGACTTCAAGTTTTTATAACCATATGGGGTTTCGGCCAGCACGCGTTTATTTACTCAAAGCTCACAGTATCCCTCTGACGCATAATGGCAAAATTCAGCATCTTCTCTTGAAAGAGAATTACCTGAATAGGAACTTAAGAGAAGAGAATTTGATTCTCTACCCAGAGTATTAATATGATTCTTGGCGTTGGCGTTGACTTAGTTTCAATAGAAAAAATCATATCTAATCTCAAGCGTGATGCTTTTCGTCGCAAAGTTTTTACCCCCGCAGAGATAGAAAGCTGCAATGCAATTTCTAAGAGCGCAGAATCTTATGCAGGCAAATTTGCCGCAAAAGAAGCCTTTATGAAAGCCATTGGTAAAGGCATTCGCCAAGAAGTTTGGTTTACACAAATTGAAGTCTTAAATCACGAAACAGGCGCGCCTTATATTCAAGTCAATGGAGAAGCAGCACGCATATTCTCTGTGCTGGGAGCAGAAAAGATATTTCTCAGCATTTCTCATACAGATGGCATGGCTGTCGCGATGGTTGTTTTAGAAACAGCGTAGTTCCGGGGTAAAAATTAAGCCTTTCTCTTTTTATAATGCACCCAAGTCTCGCTAGGACGACTTGAGCCTAAGCCACGCTCTACTTTTGTATCGGTTGTGATTAAGGTTAAATCATATTCTTTAAAGAGCAAAGCAGCGATAACGGCCATCTCGGTATTTGCAAAATTTATTCCTGCACATTTATGTAAGCCCCCACCAAAAGCAATAATGGCATGCCTTTCTTTACGTTCTTCTGCTCGTTTGGGGGAAAAACGCATGGGATCATAATTTGCAGGATTTTCAAATATCTCATCTTCAAAATGATCAACTGCTGTTGCCGTTTGCACCATCCAGCCTTTGGGAATGGTAACCTCGCCAATCTTCAGGTCTTCGTCTGCGGTACGCATAATTGTTTCGGCAGAGGGCCGCATTCGTGAAGTTTCATCAACTGCCATGCTGACGTGTTTTAGATTGCGCAAAGTAGTATGGTCAAAAATTTGCCCATCTCCTAAAAGAACGTCCACTTCTTCGCGTACCAAGTTCAGGTAATCGGGATGTTGCGCAAGTTGAATGATCGTCCACGCAGCTTGTCCCGCAGTTGTTTCGTGCCCAGCAAAGAGCAAGGCCATCAGCAATTGAACAATAATTTCTTCTGAAGGTAATTGTCCATCTTTCATCTTCGCTTCAACAAGCATCTGGAAGGAATCATCTTTAGGGTTGGCTCTGCGCTCACGCACAATCAGATGTAAAACATTGGCCAAATATTTCTTTGCTTTATCTCGACGAATAAATTTTGGTAAAGGTAAATTGGGGGGCAAAACAGGGTCTAAGGCTTTGCTCAAATCATCATAGGCTTGCCAAAACTCTTCGCCTAGCTTCTGATTGATTTCATTGCCTAAAAAGGAACGCCCTGCCACATCTTTGACTAGCGTAATGATCTCAGAAGAAATCTCCATTTCACCTTCATCGCCTAAATTTTCTAACCATGCTGAAACGACTTCCACCATGATGTCTAAGTAAGTGGTCATTCGATTGCGACTAAAAAGTGTATGTAAAATAGGGCGGTGGTTCATATAAGTTTCATGGTCTGCTAAAAAGGCTACTTTGCCAAAAATTGCCGCCAAAAAAGCATAAGCTTCTTCCATGTTTAGCGATTTATCGGTTTCTTGAAAGAAGACTTTTTTTGCATCTGCCCCAGTAAGCACAGCAATATTTTGCCCCATTAAATTAAGTGCAAAAATATCACCTTCTTCTTTCTTGCCCCTTTGCATCAATTCATCTTGTTTGCGAATAAAATCAAAAAGATGCCCTACCAGGGGCAATTTTCCAGAAACTAATTTTGGGGTGTTCATAGTATTACCTCGTCTAATCGTATTATATGCCGAGTAACTTTATCACGTTAAAAATATCAGGGTTGAGGAAAATCTTTTTCCTCAACCCTGATATTTTTTGCAAAGAAAATTGTGGGCAAATATCTTGAGTTTTTTATTATTTCTATACGATATTTTATTGGGTAGAGTGCGTGAAAGAAAAATAGGAACTGACGTGAAAGTGCAGGTAGTTTTTTGACAAGGTCTATAAGAAAGCGTTCTTTGCTAATGATAAAAAGATGATACGTGCTCTAACTGGAATTATATAATCCGAGCTAGATTCTGGAAGTAGTTTTTAGACGGCTACTTAGTATCTTCTCTCTTCATTAGGCCGCGTTTCCATGCGTAAACCGCCACTTGCGTTCTATCTGCCACATGTAATTTGCTGAGAATATTACTCACATGCCCCTTAACGGTATTTTCGCTAATAACCAGTTCTTCAGCAATCTGTTTATTCGTTAAACCATTGGCAATTATGCGAAGCACTTCTTGTTCTCGTTCAGTTAGGTTTGCGAAAAGAGCTTGGTCTTCATCATGGTCACCGCGGATATTTTGTAGAACGCGCGCGGCCACACGAGGGTGTAAAACCACTTCACCCCGTATAGTACGCCTTAAGGTATCTGCTAATTTATCCATTTTTATATCTTTCTTTAGTTTCGCCAAAATAATGAGCATTGGAAATCTGGTAGGATAGGTTATAT
>JABGQV010000007.1 GCA_018648655.1 Anaerolineae bacterium
ACATTCCAGATATTCGACATTATTGCACTTATAGTTTTCTGCAACCAGATACAACTTATTATTCAGTTGTTCTTCCGTGTTTCTATACGTTCGTCGTATTTTACCGTCAGTGTAGAGTATTCTTTCTCCTCCCATCAAACTTACTTCATTTTCTTTTTCATCAACAATTATTTTCGGTTCACCAAGGAACCAGTTAGAAGTGTAAAGGGTTTCACAAGAATAGCTCCATCTCTCGCATTTATAAAACCTAAGATGGCTATGAAAATCTAAGTCAAATTCATCAGCAACAACGTATCGATAGTTCCCAAGTATTGCCTTTTCCAATGTAGCTGGATGAAAAAAGACATAGTACAAAAGATTTCCGCTAAGAAACAATAAAATATTTAAACCCAAAAGAAATTGCATCATCCTGTTTTTAGCATCGTTTTTTCTAAAAAGCATTTTTGCAGGATAAATTGATAACACTAACATCCCTAAAACATAGGAAGTAAATTCTCTATTACCTCTACTTAATAAATCAAAATACTTAATGGATTCAAAAACAAACCAAAGCGTAACTAATGTACTTACCAACATCAGAGGAACAAGGAGAATCCATAAACCAATAGATAAATACTCTCTCTTGTAAAATGTTTTAATCAGAATCGTAGCCACTAAATAGATACAAAGTATTATCACCCCTAGTATATAGGCTTCTAAATCCACAAATTCTATCGGGACACTAAGAATCCAAAACAGATACAAAGCAACCATCGCCCATACAGGAAATGTTAGAGGCCATTTGATAAACTCGATTACTTTTTTCATCATTACCCTCCATAAAAAGAAGTTGCTCATATTCTATCATTCCCATCAAAAAAAGAGCCGAGCGATTATTTGCTCGGCTCTTCATTATTTCTATTGTGGCTTCGATATGCTCCGGAAAGCATCGGAGCTACTCAGCCATCGTTATTCTCTAACGCACCAATCTCCACGCAACGGGGAGAGCCAGCGCAGCCAAAATCATCTTAATAGCATCGCCGACCAAAAATGGCAACACACCCAAAGCAAGAGCTTTCTCGAAACCAAAAAGAATCGCCAGCCAACCTGCGCCAAAGAGATAGATCACCAAAGTTCCGGCAATAAAAGGCAGTAAAGAAGTGCGCAAATTACGCTCCAAGCCACGCTCTGCCATTTTCCCGATCAGATAAGCGGCAATGATGAAGCCCACCAAATATCCAAGCGTTGCACCAGAAAGATAAGCCATCCCAGACGCGCCGCCAGCAAAAACGGGCAAGCCAAAAGCACCCAAGGCTGTGTATAAGAGCATCGAAGCTGCGCCGCGTTTTGATCCCAACGTTGCGCCGATAAGCAAAACGGCAAAGGTTTGCCCAGTTAGTGGAACAGGTGTAAAGGGCAGCGGGATTTTGATCTGCGCCAAGAGCGCAACAAAAACAGTGCCGCTAAAAACAAGCATCAGGTCGCGCAGACGGGCATTTGAGCGCGGGAAAGTTTGTGCATAAAGTGTGGGGGCAAAGGTGGTCATAAAAGCTCCTTCTAATAAATAAAATATTTAGAGATTAGAAGTGACTGTCACCTGCAAAGCAACCTGAGAATTGAAGTAATCATTTTTCTACAAAGTTGCAGTGGTTTTGCGAGAATCTCAGAGGTGACAGTCACTTCCTTTTTTACAAAGTTTATTTACTTCCTCTACAAGGAAATTTTCGTGTAAGAGAAAGTCTCTACGCTAAGATATAACCCAGCATATCAAAATAGGTTATGTCAAAAAAATCGTACAAAAAAGCGCAGCTAACTTGCCTTTTACCTGAAATCATGCTATTTTTAGCCTATATTATTATCATTCTTAAGGATTTATCTATGTCATCCCCCCAAAAAAGAGTCGTCATTGTCGAAGACGAAAAAGATGCGGCAGAAATGTTCGCTGAGATGATGCGCGTTAGCGGCTATAAAGTTACGAAAATTTTTAGCAGCACCCCCG
>JABGQV010000146.1 GCA_018648655.1 Anaerolineae bacterium
AACGACCTTTGCGATGTCAACGCAACGCTCTAACCAGCTGAGCTAACCGCCCGACTTAACGAAGGATATTATAACGAGAGAGGGCATTTTTTGCAAATCCGATTGACACCATATTTACCCTCCCTTACAATCATAACTTAATCATAGCTTTGGCAGCCTTACTGCCTAGCATAATCTCATCTAATTTCATCAAAAAAGGAAAAAAATGGACATAAGCTTCTTAGAAACACTCCCCCCCATCGTACCAAATATCTTTACTGCCCTACTCATTTTTGTAGGCAGTTTATTTTTAGCTCGTTTCTTGCGCGGCCTACTAGATAAAATGTTACAAGCTCGTGGCGTAGACCCTGAAACCAGCATCTTGCTTGGGCAGCTCCTCTACTGGAGTATTTTGATTTTCGGTGTTATCACCGCATTGCAACGTTTCTTTGATGTCTCGGCATTTTTAGCAGGTCTCGGCATACTTGGCTTCACCATTGGTTTTGCTCTTCAGGAAATTATGCAAAACTTCGTTGCTGGGATGATTCTTCTCATTCAGCAACCTTTTGATATCGGAAACCTTGTCACCGTTTCAAATTATACAGGTACAGTTGTCGCAATTAATATGCGCACCACTGAAATGACAACGCTCGATGGCCGTCTGATTATTGTGCCCAATGCACAGGTTTTATCAAACCCAATCGAAAATTATAGCCGAGCAGATAGCCTCCGTGTGACTTTGCCCGTGGGCGTTAGTTATGACACAGACCTTGATCTCGCACGAAAAACTATTTTAGATGCGCTCCCTGCAATTACTGGCTACCTTGCCGAACCGGCACCAAGCATCATTTATCATACTTTTGGTGGCTCATCCATCGATATGGATGTTCGCTTCTGGATTGATACCGATAAGAATAATCTCTTCGATGCAAAAGACGAAGCCGTCATCATCACCAAACGTGCGCTGGATGCCAAGGGCGTAGATATCCCCTTTCCCATCCGCACAGTTTATATGGAAAAATAGAATTCGTACAAAGAAAATCAAAACGGGATTGGCTAAAACCAATCCCGTTTTTTATTAGATTAAATACCGCATCAAACGCGTTTTGAAGTTGCTAGCCCTCAAATAACTTTTTCTTCATCTTTGGGCAATATCACCTTTAACCGCCGAGAAAGCTCACGGCGCGTCAGCATAATTCGTCTGTTACAGCCGTGGCACTCAAGCCCAATATCCGCACCGAGACGGGTAATCCGCCACTCATAAGAGCCGCAAGGATGCACTTTTTTCATTCTAATAATATTGTTTATTTCTAATTCTGTGAGCATATAGAAGATTATACCGTAGGGTGACGTGCTATAATTTTTATTTTCTGCTGGAGAATAAATGGAGAGCAATATGAAAACAGAAGAAAACCAACAATCAAAACCAGCACTATTTAAATTATTTGTGCTTGCCGAAGTCATTCTCTTGTTAATTATTGCCGCAATTTGGTGGTTTTTAGGAGAACATTCTATACGTCGTTTTACTGATATTAGTTTTTTAGTTGGTGTTGGGGCAATGCTTTTCGGACTAATTCTATATTCAGGCACACGCGGATCGACGGGGAGTTTTGGTTATCAATTTGCACAAACTGTCAACGATGATGATATGCACAAACGTATTTCAAGAGATTGGAAAGAGCGTTTCTATACCGAATGGCTGATTGTACTTTTTATAGGTGTTGGGGTATTCCCCATCATTATTGGCATTTTGGCTGATAAAATTTTAGGCTAAGGATATTCTAAATTAAGGAAAAAAATATTTATGCACATTCTAGTTACCAACGACGACGGCATTCACGCCCCAGGACTACTCGCGCTCACACAAGCCATGCAATCTCTCGGAGATGTGACCGTGCTTGCACCAAATAAAAACTGGTCAGCATCGGGTCATTCGAAAACGCTTGGCCGCCCCCTGCGTATAGATGAAACAACGTTAATTGATGGCACCCCAGCTTTGAGCACGGATGGTGCGCCCTCCGATTGTGTTGCTCTTGCAATGCTCGGAGTAGTCGAACCCGTAGATTTGGTCGTGAGCGGTATTAATCCACACGCAAATATTGGCGATGATGTAACCTATTCTGGCACAGTCACATCGGCAATGGAAGCGATTATATGTGGTGTGCCCGGCTTGGCTTTTTCATTGGAAACAGACCGAACTCTCAAAGAACATGATTATAGCGCTGCGGGAGAAGTGGCTCGGCGTGTTACAAAAAAAGTGATAGAAGAAGGTTTACAAAAAGATATTTTGCTGAGTACGAATATCCCCTACTTGCCTTTTGATGAGATCAAAGGTTTCAAAATTACGAGGCTGGGTGAGCGCATTTATTTGGATGAGCTTGTCTCTCGTGTAGACCCATTTGGCCGCCCCTATTATTGGATTGGTGGCGAACATCCCACCGGAAAAATGATTTCAGATACCGATTTCGGCGCAATTAATGAGGGTTATGTTTCTATCACGCCCTTGAAATTAGATATGACTGCGCGTGACGAGATGGCGCGATTAGAAAAATGGAATTGGTAATTACCTAACTTAAGCCTCGCCTTCCCTATAAGGGGAGACGAGGTAATAAATTATGCCCCAATTTACTTCACCCCCAAAAGTGCTCGATTATAATATTCAAGTCTGGGAAATTGTGCGTCAAATTCCAGCGGGAAAAGTCACCTCTTATGGGCGCATCGCCGCGATGATTAGTGCGCCAATTGCTGAGAAGGCAAAAGCTTATCGCGCTTTTGGTGCGCGTTGGGTGGGCGGCGCAATGGCAAAATGCCCCGATGATGTGCCATGGTGGCGGGTAATTAACTCTCAGGGGAAAATTAGCGCACGTCCCAGTGCGCCGCGTCAGCGAGAATTACTTGAAACTGAGGGGGTAGTTTTCGATGAAAAAGAGAAGATCGACCTGAAGGTCTTTTTGTGGGAAGAAGGGAAAGAGAGTGATTCTTCACAACCTACGTTGCTATAACGGTTGCGTTACTTGCTGATGGGCGGGACTGGATAATGCTCATTATACGGTAGCTCTTCGAGATTGAAAAAACTCAATTAAGCGGCCAGAACCCCACCAGTCGAGTGCACGCGTTCCTGGGCAGTTTTCTGATAATGAAAGAAGAGCAAAACATTTCACTCCAGTTCTAAAGAAACCCTTGATATTTTCTTGATTTCACCATAGGTAAACTTTATTCCCAACTTGTTACCAACCCCGCTATTTATTCGATCACGCCACTTTTCTTCAATTTGAATTTGCTCGTTTTTTATGGATTCCATTGACATTTCCCTAACAATTTCTTGCAAACTTACTATTACTATCCCTTCAATTGCTACATTTACAGATGGGATCGAAATGCTTTTTATAGGGTCAATAACTCGATATGCCCACTGAATCTGAATTAAAAGTTTTTTGTTGTCAGGCTTGCTTATAGCGTGAAACTCAGATGTTTTTTCTATTTCACGTATATCAATTGTGTATATATATGTTGAAAATGGATTGATGAAGAGAAGCCCTGGGCCATGTAATTGAGGCGCTGAATCAATAGTTTTCTTTCTTTGAACTGTAACGGCCTTTTGGTATTCGGGGATAATGTATATGAATTTGAAAAGTTTAGGAAACAAAAAAAATATGATGAAAAAGATTACGAAAAAAAATGTAATTAGTTCAAATGGTACTTCCATAGTTTCCTCAAAAAGTGAGTGTATCGTTAATGACTGCCCAACTAATGTTTATGCGGTCGAATGCAGCATAATGGATTATAAACAGTCTATATATAACCCCGTTTCGGATATTATACAGTGCAAACTTATTCTATCACTTCAAATCCATTCCTTGCATATAACTGAATGCCCCATTAGCGTATCCGTCTTGAGCGCTGTCTAACAACTTCAAAAATCAGAATCACCCCCGCAACAGCCGCATTTAACGATTCCATCTCTCCTGGCATAGGGATGTGGATGCTCGTCTGCGCTAACTCTCGTGCAGATTCGCTTGCCCCTTCCGCCTCCCCGCCAATGATGAGCGCACACGCGTCTTTCAGGCTTGCTTCTGTATAATTAACACCCCCCTCCATCTCAGCCAAAAGCACCGTTAAACCTCTTACTCGATCTTTTATCTCATCCCAATCAGCAGAGATAATGGGTAGATGAAAATGCGCCCCCATCCCAGCGCGTAAAACTTTTGGGGCAAAAGCATTCGTTGTTTTAGGAGGGAGGATGACCGCATCCACGCCTGCAGCGGCAGCTGTGCGTAGCAGTGTACCGAGATTCCCGGGGTCACGGATTTGATCAAGGATGAGCAAAAAATCAGGGGAATCGGGGATAGAAATTTGAGAATCGTTAAGTACGGCGATAATACCTTGTGAATTTTCAGTATCACTGATTGAGTTGATTAAAGTAGAATCAATTTCTTCTACTTCAACATCATCTAGAGAATTGATTAACTTTTTCCCACGCTCACTTAAACTGTGGTCGTAGAGAATAAAACGAATATCCCATTTTGCATCTATAGCCTCTTCGAGCAAGCGGACGCCTTCAACGAGAAAAGCTTTTTCTTTGCGGCGTGCTTTTACACGCCCTTGTAGGGCGCGTATCAATTTTAGCTTGGGGTTTTGTGGGGATGTAATCATATTTGATTTTTATATTTGTGCCAAAAGTCAAGATAAAGCGCTGCATCGGCTTGGCCGTATAAAATCAAACGAACTTCTTTTAGAGAAGCATCGGTATTTTGGCTGAGATATTGTTCAATGGATGAAAAGATGATTTTCGCCGCGCGCTCTTTGGGGAAACCAAAAATTCCAGTAGAAATAGCGGGAATTGACACGGAAACAAGCCCAAGGTCAGAAGCGACTCGCAGAGATCCTGTAACGGCATCCCTAAGTTTGGCGTCCTCATCTCCATCTCCCCAAACAGGACCAACAGCATGAATCACGTATCTGCTGGGCATTTCTCCGGCAGAGGTATAAGCGGGTTGGGTATGGCTGATTTCACCGTGTTTTTCAATCCATGCTCTGCTTTCGCTTTGAATAATATCGCCACCGCGCTGGGAGATTGTCCACGCTACGCCGCCACCATGTTCTAGTTGGCTATTGGCGGCATTAACGATGGCATCAACTTTTTCTGTGGTGATATCGCCTTCTATGATTTGGAAAATTTTATTATTGGGTAGAGGGTGTTCGAGCAAAGTTTTATTCACGCCCCCATTGTATCTTAAAAACAAAGGGCGGGTCTCAGACCCGCCCTTTGTAAAATTACTAGGCTTCTTTAGCTTTTGCTACTACAGCGGCAAAGGCTTTTGGATCGCGCACTGCCATATCTGCAAGCATTTTACGATTGATATCAATTTCTGCTTTTTTGAGCAAGTGAATCAATTTGCTATAAGTGACGCCATTGAGACGGGAAGCGGCATTGATGCGGGCAATCCAGAGTCTGCGAAGGTCGCGACGGCGATTGCGACGATCTCGGTAGGCATACCAGAGACTTTTAAGCATTGCTTCGTTTGCTCGGCGGAAGAGTTTACTCTTCGAGCCATATTGACCTTTGGTCAGTTTTAGTATTTTTTTATGTCGTCTTCGTTGATGAGGACCGTTTTTTACTCTTGCCATTTTTTATATCTCCTGCGAACCGATGAGCGTCGGTAGGAACTTTGTCCTTGCCAGTTATGTACACTCAAAAGCTGCAACTAAAGTTGAATAGGATCTAAAATTATTTTTTCATATTTGGTGCAAGACGCTTGATGCGTTTGACCAAACCACTGCCTTGAACGACAACCATCGAATCAAGTAAGCGTTTTGTACGTTTAGATGTGCGGCGACGGAAGTGACTTTTACCGCCTTTGGTGCGCACTAGTTTCCCAGAACCTGTTAAGCGAAAACGTTTTGAAGTCGCTTTATGGGTTTTGAGTTTGTATTTTTTGCTTTTTACTTTCTTGGGCATTTTCTTACTCCTTTCATAAAAATACCGCGGGCTTGGGCTTTCTCCCGCGGGGAACTACTTGCTAAAGGGAAAAACTATTTATTTGGCGCCAAGACGAGCATCATTCTTCTGCCTTCCATCTTTGGCTTCTGTTCGGTTATGCTAACTTCGGTTAATTCTTCTTCAATAGTATCTAATAGTTTACGCCCGATTTCTGGGTAATCCATTTCTCTACCGCGAAAACGAATTGTTACTTTAACTTTTTTACCTTCGGTGAGCCAGCGTTTTGCATCTTTCACTTTGAAACCACGGTGGTGGTCATTTGTTTTTGGGCGCAAGCGAATTTCTTTAAGCTCAATCTTAGTTTGTTGTTTGCGTGCTTCTTTGTCTTTTTTGGCTCTTTGGTATTGAAACTTTCCAAAATCCATTACACGACAAACAGGAGGTTTGGCGCCGGGTGAAACTTCTACAAGGTCTAGCCCTGCTTCGGCAGCAATATCCATTGCCTCTCTGAGTGTAACAACACCTCTATTTTCACCATCACCATCGATTAAGCGAATTTCAGGGCTGCGAACTCTTCCGTTTATACGAAACTGTTGAGAACCTATATTCTTCTCCTTCAACTACATAAACACAAGCAACCAGCCAAGAGCTGGTTTAGCGAGAGGGATAATACCATATAGTGAGAAGAAACGTCAAACGAGGGATTCTTATTTAGAGAAAACGGTAGCAAATTTATAATTATTTAAGCAAGTAATTCATAGCCCTTAGTATATAGCTGCTCAAATAAAAAATTTGGGTAAGGATGTGTTTTTAGCATATCGTTGAAACTCTAAAATCTTTCTTGACACATTTTTGTCTTCGTGATAAAGTATGGCGCATTGAGTGCCATATCGCGTATAGAGAGCCATAAAATGAGTCAAGACCGTCGTATTCGTAGAACGCAAAAATTATTGGGTGAGGCATTAATTGACCTCGTCTTGGAGAAAGGATATAAAAATATCACCATCCAGGATGTGACCGATCATGCTGATGTTGGCTATCGTACTTTCTTTCGACATTACGATGGCCTGGATGCACTCTTCATTGAAATTGCCCAAGAGCGAGTATATGAACTCTACGATATTCTCGATCTGCCCCACGCCTATGATGATGTTTCAGATCATATTGCAATCTCTCGCGAGAGTGGGATAACGCTTTTCAAACATATTCGGGAAAACCCAAAGATTTTTCGTGTTCTCCTCTTGGATGATAATTTAAGCTTTGTCCTTCAGCCTGTTATGCAAATGGCACGTAAAAAAAATGAAGAACTTCTACGTGGCTTGCCTAGTGGAAATATAGATATTCCAATTGTAGCCAATCACATCATCGCTGCAATTTTTGGACTCATGCGCTGGTGGTTAGAAAACGATATGCCTCATCCCCCTGAACGGATGGGCGAAATTTTTACCACGTTAATTATTCAGCCAATTTTTTTGGCGCTAACAAACGAATGATTTTTATCTCACGCAAAGATGCTAAAGTGCAAAGAGTTTTAAGTTTTTTTGCAACTTTGCGTGAGAAATTGAAATAAATATGACAACAACTACAGAATCTCTCCCCCTAATTGAACTCCGCAACGTGGTGAAAAACTACCAAAGCGAAGCAGGCGTTTTCCCCGCGCTGAAAAATGTCAATCTCAATATTGAGCGCGGTGAATTTCTCGGCATCATTGGTAAGTCTGGTGCTGGCAAATCAACCTTGCTAAATATGTTCACAGGTGTTGACGCTCTTACCTCTGGCGAAGTCATCGTTAATACAAACGAAGAAAGTATCTCACTGCACAGCCTCAACGAGAACGATCTAGCTCTTTGGCGCGGACGCACGATGGGCGTTATTTATCAATCTTTCCAACTTTTGCCCATGCTCACCCTTGCCCAAAATGTGATGATGCCAATGGATATGAGCGATCTTTATCATCCGCGTAAAAGCCGAGAGCGGGCACTCGAATTGCTTGATATGGTCGAGCTGATCGATCATGCGCATAAATTACCCTCCCTTATTTCAGGCGGGCAGCAGCAGCGGGTAGCGATAGCACGTGCACTCGCGAATGATCCGCCCGTCATCGTTGCAGATGAACCAACGGGTAGTCTTGATTCCATCACAGCAGACCACATCTTCAAGCTTTTCGAGCGGCTTGTCCAATCCGGTCGCACCATTGTAATGGTCACGCATGATAAAGGATTGATGCCGAGATTCTCACGCCACGTAGAAATTGCAGATGGCGAATTATTTAGCGAAGCGGATAGAAAATGACGAAACGCACTCAACTCAAACTTGCTACCGTTAATGGAACGGAGCTTATCAAAATAGAGCAGGTCGTTAAAACCTTCTCGAACGCTGCGGGCGAATTCACTGCATTACGCGGCATTGACTTAACCCTAAATCGCGGAGAATTTGTTGCCATCATTGGTAAATCTGGTAGCGGAAAATCGACTTTATTGAATATGCTCACAGGCATTGATCACCCTACAGCGGGCAAAGTGCTTGTGGACGGTATAGATATTTATGCCCAGAGCGAAAGCAAACGCTCGCTCTGGCGTGGACGCAACCTGGGCATTGTTTTTCAATTCTTCCAATTATTGCCAATGCTTAATCTGCTCGAAAATGTGATGCTCCCGATGGATTATGTGGGTATGTACGACGTGGACGAACGTCCCAAGCGCGCAATGGAATTGCTGCGAATGGTCGGGTTGGAAGAACAAGCCCAAAAACTGCCGCGTGCCGCTTCAACAGGGCAACAACAAAGTGCTGCAATTGCGCGCGCTCTCTCCACCGATGCCCCTATCATCGTTGCCGACGAGCCAACAGGTAATCTCGATTCACGTTCAGCTAATCATATTATTGATCTTTTCACCGAACTTTCTGAGCGTGGCAAGACCATCGTGATGGTCACACACGATTCAACGATGACCCAACGCACCTCGCGCACCGTCGTCATCTCAGATGGTCAGTTGGTTAACGAAACGATTGCACAAGCCCTACCTCTGCTTTCACAACCTCTAATGAAGGAACTCAGCAATAAGGCAGAGAAAATAAATTTTGCACCTAACGAAACAATCATTCGTAGTAAAGACCCTGTGCAGAAATTTTTTATGATTATTAGCGGCAAAGTCGACGTGGTTTTGCATGGCAGGGGTAAAGATGATCTCACTGTCTCTCAACTTGAGAGAAACGACTTTTTCGGAGAAATAGAACTAATGCGCGGTGGCAAATCTGTTGCCAGCGTACGCGCAGCCGAAGATACCCCCGTTGAATTACTGGCAATCTCACGAGAAGATTTTTATTGGCTGATGGGAGAATCCCCACTAACAGAGAAGGCGATAGGCAATATCGTTCAGAAGAGGCTTGATGAACAGAAGCAAGCCGATAGAAGGAAGAGAAAGAGATTATTTGGGTAAAAACATAAATTCCTAACCACAAAGACCATGAAGAATCTCATTGTGGGTTCTGTGGCTTTGTAGTGAAAAGCTATATCAACATCTTGCATTAGCGAGAGAAAAATAACGGAGTAATATATGCGCCCTCGATGGCGGAAAGTACTTTCAGATCTAATAGATAATAAAGCCCGCACACTTTTGGTGGTTCTATCCATTGCGGTTGGTGTTTTTGCAATTGGTGTGATTGCTGGCGCGTATGTCATCATCTCTGAGGATATGAGCGTTAGCTATGCATCAAATAACCCCGCAAATATAGAATTACGGATGGATGATTTTGACGAGGATTTCCTAAATACCATCCGCAAATTTGATGGGATTAAGGAAGCCGAAGCACGGCGTGTCTTTAATATACGTGCTCGTCCTTTGGGTAAAACACAGTGGACTTCTATAGATGTTATTACCATAGAAGATTTTGAAGAGAACGAAGTTAATTTGCTTACCCCTCTTAGTGGAAAAGAAATCCCGTTGAAAAACGAAATTCTTTTAGAGCAAGATGTTCTCGAAAAAATGGATGCAGCCCCCGGTGATACGCTCGAAGTGCAACTTCGAGATGATAGCATTAAGACAATCTACGTTGCCGGCATCGTGCAGGATTCTTCTACTGGTGCAGTTGATTTCCTTGCGCCTCCGCTAGCTTATATCTCAACGGATACGCTGAGGCTATTTGACCAGGGAGAGCTTTTCAATCGTGTCTTTGCTACAGTTGAAACAGGGCAAGATGATGACGCTCATATCAATATTGTTTTATCTGCACTCAAAGAAAAGATTGAGAAAAATGATTACGAAGTTGGGCGCACATTCCGTTCGTTGACGCATCAGCATCCGCTTGAGACGACAATTAATGCGGTCCTGGGTATTTTGATGGCACTGGGTGTCTTGATTGTCTTCCTCTCTAGTTCTTTGATTGCGAATACACTTAGTGCTTTGCTTACTCAACATCTCCGTCATATTGGCGTGATGAAGTTGATTGGGGGACGAGATAAGATTATTTTTAAGATGTACCTTGTCTTGCTTGTTTCTTTTGGTGTTCTCGCGCTGTTGATTGCAGTTCCTGCTGGGGGGCAGGGTGCCTATGGATTGGCGCAGTTTATTGCCACAATGATGGGATTCTCACTACTTGGTTATCGAATTGTGCCCAGCGCATTCATTATCCAAATTATGGTGGGCTTACTTGTTCCGCTTGTGGCTGGATTTATGCCTGTGATTAATGGTTCGCGAGTGACGGTGCAAAAAGCTATTAGTGGAGATTTAGCTGGGGAATCCAGCGAGCAAGGTGAAGGTGGAGCGAATCGAGAATCGCGGTTTGAGGCGATTCAGTTCCAAGCTACACGAATTTTGGCTGACCGCGGCATCCGGATTAAGCGTCCGTTACTAATTTCTTTGCGAAATACATTTAGACGACGTGGACGTTTGATTCTGACTCTTTTTACGCTCACGATGGGTGGTGCGACCTTTATCTCAGTTTTCAATGTGCGTGTAACCTTGCACGAGTATGTAGAGAGTGTAGGTAATTACTTTCTTGCTGATGTGACACTTGATTTTGATACGCCCTATCGCGTGAGTGAAATTGAACAATTTGCGATGCAGGACCCACGTGTAACCTATGTGGAAGGTTGGGCTTTTTCTGGGGCTGATATTTTGTACCCAGATGGCACGACGGCTGATAATGTGAGTCTTTTAGCCCCTCCTGCCGGAAGCAGTTTGGTTGATCCCTTAATGGTTTCTGGGCGTTGGGTTCAGGCTGGTGATAAAAAGAAACTCACTATTAGTGAGGGTATTTACGATCTTTACCCGAATTTGCAAGCAGGCGATTATCTGCCACTAAAAGTGAACGGAAAAGAAGAAAGCTGGGAAGTTGTTGGTATTTTCAAATTTATCAATATGGAAGGTATTCTCGGTTACGCGCCTTATGACTATATCTCTAGAGATCAAAATATGGCGAATCTCTCTTTCTCTTATCGAATTGTGACCGAAGAGCATGATCGGGCCTATCAAGAGATGATGGCAGAAGATTTAGATGCGTATTTCCGCGATAATGGTTTCCATGTTCAAGAAGCAACACCGGGCCTTTCTACATTAGACAGTGCTGCTGAGAGTCTCGATATTTTGATTAGCTTCTTGCTTATTATGGCCCTGTTGACCGCAGTGGTTGGATCGATGGGTTTAGCAGGCACGATGAGTATGAACGTGCTTGAGCGAACACGAGAGATCGGCATTATGCGCGCCATCGGTGCAACGGATATTAGAATTATCACGATGGTATTGGTCGAAGGCTTACTAATAGGAATTATCTCCTTTATTTTGGGGATTTTCCTCGCTGTCCCATTCACTTATGGTTTTTCATGGATCGTGAGTACAGCTATTTTTGAAACACCCATTGATGTTGTTTTTACGCCGATGGGATATGGGATTTGGGCTGGTCTGGTAATTCTGTTATCTACATTGGCAAGTGTTTTGCCTGCTCGTAGTGCGGCACGGCTTACCATTCGTGAAGTTTTGGCGTATGAATAATCTTTTTTATTGTCTTTGTTCCAACGCTCTGCGTTGGGACACTCTAAACCGCTTGCAATGCAGAGCATTGCAAGCAAAATTAAATGTTGAAATCTGAAATCAAAAAGGAAAAGAAAATGAAGAAAACAACCCTAGTCGTTTTATTGAGCTTTGCTCTAATACTCACCCTAAGTGCCTGCACAGCAGAAGAAGCTCCCGAGCCTGTAATCGTAGAAAGCTTACCGCTTGATTACGTCGTTGCTGAGGGGCATATCCTTCCTGCGCAAGATGTTCGATTGAACTTCTCTGCACGCGGCACTGTGGCCGAGATTTTGGTCTCCGAAGGTGAAATGGTCTCTAAAGATCAAGTCATCATTC
>JABGQV010000006.1 GCA_018648655.1 Anaerolineae bacterium
ATATATTCATATGCCCATTATCTCACAGTTACACCGCGATATTCGGCACTCCCTGGGGCATTGGAGAATGGGATGTGAATGAAAAGAAAAAACTGCGAAGATTGTCTTTCGCAGTTTTTATTTCGATAATCGTTTTTCTAGGCTTTGTGGTTTATAACGATTTTCCCCTGCGCATGTCCTTCACCAAGATAGCTAAGGGCTTCGGGGAGATCGCTTAGGGCGTAGCGTTTATCAATGATGGGTTTTACTTCGCCGGCTTCAAAAAGCTCTTTCATAAAGGTCAAATCTTTTTGATTAGGTTTTGCGGATACGCCACCCATTTTTTTGCTCCCGCCCAATGACATCAATGGTCCCAGAAGCATTGCAGAGAAAATTTGCTTCATTGTGCCTCCAGCCATAACATATATACCATTAGGGCTTAAGACTCGTTTATACGCCGAAAGTGGATGATATCCGTTCGCTGCAAGGATCAGGTCATATTCTTTTCCGTTTTCTGTGAAGTTTTCTTTGGTGTAGTCAATCACATGATCGGCACCAAGTGTTCTCGCGAGTTCTTGATTTCGTGTGCTACACACAGCAGTCACTTCTGCCTCGAAATATTTGGCGAGTTGTACGGCGAAGGTCCCAACGCCACCAGAAGCTCCGTTGATCAGCACTTTTTGACCTGATTGGATTTTTCCTTCGTCGCGCAACCCTTGCAGGGCAGTGACGGCTGCCATTGGGATGGCTGCTGCCTCTTCAAAGGAGAGATTACTTGGTTTTAGCACCAAGGCACTTTCGAGGACGGTTACATACTCAGAAAAACCACCGCCGCCACAAGAGGCAAGATCGCCGTAGACTTCATCGCCTACTTTGAACTGTTTTATGTCTTTGCCAACGGCTTCTACTTTCCCGGCAATATCGGCGCCGAGCATTGTGCCTTTTGGTTTTAATAGACCTGTTGCCATGCGAGAGAGAAATATATCTGCTGTTAGCAGATGCCAATCGTATGCATTAAGAGAAGCTGCGTGGATATTGACGAGAACTTCATTGTCTTTAGGCATGGGTTTTTCTACATCTTCGAAGAGAAGAAGGTCTGGTGGCCCGTATATTGTGTGTACATATGCTTTCATCTGATACCTCTAGGATAATGGGTTTGTTTATTAAGTAGAGTCTACGGCTATTTGTCGTAGCGAGTTGCAAAACCTGGTTAGGAAAAGATAGAAGAATTAAATAAAAAAACTGCGAGGATTGCACCTCCGCAGTTTTTCTCTTGTTTAGATTTATTCACCTGTCTCGTGTTGATTTACTTTACCTCGTATATTTTTGTCTGATTTCTTCCATTCTCTTTTGCAATATAGAGCCCTTTATCTGCCACTTTCAAAAAACCCTGTACATTTTTTATTCTCGCCTTGGGATATGATGCTATTCCCATACTTACTGTGTATTGAATTGATGCACCTTCATAGTTAATTGAACTTTCTCTAATTGCTATGTGCAATCGCTCTGAAAACTTCAGAGCCTGAGTTTGCGCTGTGTTAGAGAGGAAAAATGCGAACTCCTCTCCTCCAAAACGACAAGCGAGATCGCTCTCTCGCATGATTTTGAGTACGGTTTTGCCAAATGCTGCTAAGACTTTATCTCCAGCATCATGCCCGTATTGATCATTGATCTTTTTGAAATGATCAAAATCCACCATAACGATAGAAAATACCAGTTTTTCCCTTTTTGCTATTTTGTATAGAAGTTCAGCTCTCTCAGTGAATGCGCGCCTTCTTAACAACCCCGTCAGAGCGTCATATGTTGCCAGCTCTCTCATTTCTTCTTCAAGCTGATGTATCTTGAAGAGCAAATCTATTAAAACCCAGCCGATAATTGGTGCTGCAATTAGCGGGACAAATGTTGCTATGTAGACTGAAGTGTTTGCCCTCAAAGGTTATTGGACAAATATAGTGAAATATTAATGGAGGCT
>JABGQV010000175.1 GCA_018648655.1 Anaerolineae bacterium
GTTGGCGAATTTGAACTCGAAGCAGGCGAAGTTATCTGGCATCGAGAAGGTGCTGGCGGCTTCTACGAAGGCGATCCCTTTGATGCCTATAAGCACGAAGAAGAGATCAAAGCCGGTGACAAACTCTATATTTCACTTGAAGAGGGCTTGCGCATGACCTACGATGGCGCTGCATTTACCGCCTTGGATGCCTATCGCAATCACCCCATAACAATGGTCTCTTGGTGGGGAGCAAACGCCTATTGTGAATACTACGACACCCGCCTGCCTCTCGAAGTAGAGTGGGAAAAAGCCGCTCGCGGCACTGAGATCACCGAAAATGATCATGGTCGACCTTTCGCTTGGGGCACAGAAATTCACGGGAATTATGCCAATTACTATTCATCTGCTGATCTTTTTGAGAAGATGTACGGCAAGTTAGGCAACACCACCCCCGTCGGCTTCTACAATGGTCAGACTTACGATGGTTATGAAACCCATAACAGCGTCAGCCCCTATGGTCTTTATGACATGAGCGGCAATATTTGGCAATGGATGGGTGACGATCATCCCGACCAACACTATAGACATATGCGCGGAGGTAGCTTCTACACCTACGAAGTTGACTTGCGTGTTTGGAAAATTAATAGTGCGGGGCCACAGCACTATGCTCCAGAAATCGGCTTCCGCTGTGCAAGTAACAACTAATATAACTAGGAGTTAAGTCCTTGAAAAGCAACCTTAAGGTGAACTTAAGGTTGCTTTTAGTTTGCCATAAGGACGCTTGAGTGTATATAAGATATTCTTTTTCTACTGAATATTTTTGAGAGGTAATATGGCAAAGCAATGGAGTGTTTCTTTTCGTTATTGGGTTCTGACTATGCTGACAGTTCTTTTTGTCGGGCTATTGTGGTTTATTGGAGAGTTGATTAGCCCCTTGGTTATTGGCGCGTTAATTGCTTTTGTGCTGAACCCATCGATTGGGTTTTTGACCTACCATACGAAACTATCGCGTTCTTGGGCGGCAACAATTGTTCTCTTCACTGGTTTGGGAGGAATGATTGCTCTTTCAAGCTTAATGATGCCAAGACTGATTGATGAAATCCAAGTTTTATTTGTTGATCTTCAATCTATTTTTGCTCAAACTCAGGAGACACTCTCTCAACCTGTAACTATTTTAGAGTGGGAATTTGATTTTGAATACCTGATGCCTGATATAGCCAGATTATTCTCAGAAAGTATCACTGCAGTCCCCGAAAATGCTTTTCATCTTTTAGAAGCCACCAGCAAAAACCTAATTTGGGGGTTGGTTATCTTTGCAACCACTTTTTATCTCCTTCGAGATTGGGGGCGGCTACGCGATTGGCTATTTAAATTGATTCCTGAAGTTCATCAGCCAGATTTTCGACTGATTTATGAAGATATAAAACAAATCTGGCAAGGGTATCTGCGAGGAAACCTGGCGTTGATGTTTATCACAGGTGTGTTATTTACACTCGCTTGGTTAGCCATTGGTTTACCCGGTGCATTCATTTTGGGATTTATCACGGGCGTGCTAACAATTATCCCCGATTTAGGTCCAGCAATTGCGGCAATTCTAGCAACTGTAGTGGCTTTATTTGAAGGTTCTAGTTATTTAGACATTAGCAATTTTTGGTTTGCACTCTTAGTTGTTGGTATTTATATGCTTCTAATCAATATCAAAGGCATCTGGATTCGTCCGCGTATTTTTGCCCGTAGCGTACATATGCACGATGGGATAGTTTTCATTGTTATCATGGCTGCGGTGGTTTTGCAGGGTATTTTGGGGGCGGTAGTAATTGTGCCCGTCTTGGCTTCTGCTGGAGTTTTTGGTCGCTATATCTATGGGCAGTTGGTGGGATTATCTACATCTCTCCCTAATAAATCAGAAGAGACTGCTGACAAATAATTGGCCCTGCTCCAACCATTCTGGTCAAAGCGCATAAAGGACAAAATTCATGACATTTGAAATTGGTCTCACATTAGCCATCATTCTTGGTGCTTTAGTTGTCTTTGGCACTGAAAAGTTGCGCGTGGATGTTGTTGCACTTTTGGTACTGATAACCGTTGGATTGACAGGCTTGGTCGGTCCTAAGGAAGTCTTTGCGGGGTTTTCTAATTCGGCGGTTATTACCGTATGGGCGGTTTATATCGTCTCTGGGGGCTTATTCAAGACTGGCGTTGCCGATATTTTAGGAAAATTCATCTTACGCCTCTCAGGGAATAGCGAAGTACGCCTGATTGTCGTTATTATGTTGACCTGTGGCTTGATGTCTGCTTTTATGAATAATGTTGGGGCAACCGCGATGTTGTTGCCAGCCGTTATCAGCGTAGCAAAGCAGACCAAAATCCCGGTCTCGAAACTTCTAATCCCGCTTTCGTTTTCATCTTTGCTGGGCGGCAAAATAACGCTGATTGGGACTCCGGCCAACATCTTGGCAACCAGTATTCTCAGTGAAAAAGGGCTGCCTACATTTGGTTTCTTTGATTTTGCCCCAATCGGGTTAGTCGTTTTAGCCACAGGTGTTTTATATATGGTCTTCATTGGGCGGCATTTACTTCCCGTTCGGCAAACGCCGGGAGATTCGCAAACAAAAGAAGTTTTACGCAACTTTATCAGTGAAATGCGCATCTTGCCGAAGAGCAAGTTAGTTAATGCTACGCTATTGGAATCTGAGCTAGGTGCATCTTATAGCTTGATGCTCATCGCTGTAGTAAGGGGAGATAAAACCATCACAAAACTAACGCGTGACACACGTTTGCTACTAGATGATATTTTATTGATCGAAGGCTCTACCGAAGACTTGGTGCGTGCAAGAAAAGAATTAGGGCTGGAAATTGCCAACAAAGACAAAGAACATGCTGAGTTAGATAAACTTAGCGAAAGAGAAATACGAATTATAGAAGCCACATTGGCTCCGCGCTCATCTGTAGAAAATCGCAGCTTACGTTCGTTACATTTTCGCGAGTATTACGGTTTTATGGTACTGGCAATTCGACGACAGGGTGAGATTATCACTGACCATTTAAGTGATTTAGAGTTGAAATTTGGAGATGATTTAATTCTTCAGGGTCCACACCGACGTGCAGCTGCTTTAGAAGCAAAGAATGATTTTCTGGTTTTAGAGCCACTCAGCATCCCTGAAGATCGCCGTCGTAAAATGCCCATTGCAATTGCGTTAATGCTGCTCGTGATTGGCTTGGTCTTATTCGCAGGCATAGACATCTCTCTAGCAATGGTAATGGGGGCAGTAGGTATGGTTATTTCCCGTTGCCTAAGTATGGATGAGGCCTATGCCAGTATCGACTGGCGCACCGTTTTTCTGGTAGCGGGTATGTTGCCCTTAGGGGCTGCTATGGAAACAACCGGAACAGCTAAATATATCGCTGATCTAATGCTGAACACTATTGGTGGCATGGGCCCGATGGCTGCATTGGCTGGTATCTATTTCTTGGCGGCATTGATTACGCAGCCCATGTCGAATGCCGCCGCGATGGTGCTGGTGGTTCCAATAGCACTTGATACAGCCATGAGTCTGGGAGCCAATCATCTAACGTTTACCCTAGCGGTAGTGATTGGTGCCGCAACGAGTTTCTTGACTCCAGTTGGTCACAAGGCGAATGTTTTGGTTTTCGGGCCCGGTGGCTATAAATTTTTCGATTATGCCCGCGTGGGCGCATTGCTGACGATTTTTTTGTTCATCGTCAGCATGATTTTTTTGCCAATCTTCTATCCACTTTTCCCCTAACCTACGCATAGAGATTAAATGATATGAAATGGCTAATAGCTAATTTGCCTAAGAACGTAAAAAAATATTGCATCTTAGCGAGTTAAGACAACCTTATGCCTGTAAAAGGGTTTTAGGAGAGTGCAAGTGAATACTGTTTTGATAGATACCCCAACGGCTCTTTTTCTGCCACCTGTGATTCCTGAAGAAAAACGAGGGGCTAACTGGCTCCCCTTGCCTGCTTCTGACCCCATAACAGATTATATAACCGCTACTTTCTTGGACAAGAAGCTTGCTCCCGGTAGTTGGCAAGTAGCCCGCCTTTCACGCTCTGCGTATCTTTACCGAGACGTTGAAAGTGGCTGGCAAATTGTCGTCAAATTTCATACAGCTAAAACAGGGAAAGATGCTCTTCGACACGCAGAGCGCGAATATCTTCTAACGCGGCAAGTATGGGAATCTTTAGATTCTAATAATGATTTTCAACCCGCTCAGCCAATGGGGTTGTGGAATGGCGCATTATTTTTAAAATTTGTAGAGGGCTATACGCTGGAAGACAAAATAGCGATTCGGTCTAGTCAACCAGGAGAATTACATCATGCCCTCGAAGCCATCGCTGTTTTTTTTGCAAAACTGCACGGGAGCAGCAGCAAGCCCAAATCCACGTCCGATTTCGGGCAAGCGGCCGATTACGCATATAAACTGGTTGATAATCTGGCTAAACACGGTGTACTGAAAAATCGTCCCAGTATCCAAAATGGATTAGGAAATCTGATTGAAAAATGGGTTGGGAATCCTATCATGTGGGATTACAATGCTACTGAGATTCACGGGGATGCCACCAGCTCTAATTTTATTTTTACTCCCAAAGGTGGTGTTGTAGCCATTGATTGGGAGCGTAGCGAAAAAGCAGACCCAGCCGCAGATTTAGGCCGTTTGATGGCTGAAATTACGCATAGTATCAGCCAGCATGGCGGTGATTTTGCGGAGGGGCGCATCTTTGCCAATTATTTATTAAGCACTTATTGCGATGTGTTAGATTCCCATTGGGAGAAAGATAGTCTTATGTTTCGATCTAAGTTTTATCAAGCCACCAGTACTTTGCGAATTGCCCGCAATGGGTGGGTTTCGCGTCAGGACAGATTGGCCTTAGTTTTGCAGGCTTTTGCCCTGCTTTCAAGCTAAACTGATGTTGTCTGATATTTTTCTTATTAGCGCACTCATTCTGTTAAATGGTTTTTTTGCAGCAGCTGAGATGGCTCTATTAACTGTCCGAAAAATGCGTTTGAAAGCCCTCTCTGAGAACGGGGATCAACGAGCTGATACAGCATTACATATCCAAGATAATCCTGGCGACTTCCTTTCTACTGTTCAGATAGGGATTACTTTGGTGGGCACAGCGGCATCTGCTATCGGTGGAGTTGGAATTGTTCGTTTTCTTACCCCGCAGATAGCACGTATACCAAAATTGGCACCCTATGCTGAGGGTATTGCTCTAACTGGGGTTATTATACTGATTGCGTATTTCACATTGGTCGTTGGAGAACTAGTGCCTAAACGATTAGCTTTATTGAATTCAGAGAAGATAGCACTAAATCTTTCTGGCCCGTTAAGTATCCTTTCTAAGATTGCCTATCTACCCATGAGGCTTTTATCGGGGTCCACAGAGGCCGTTTTGAAATTAATTGGTGCTGAAGAGCAAAATATTCCATCTACTAGCCCTGAAGAAATCGAGTTACTTGTGAAGCAAGGTGCAGCAGAGGGTGTTATTCAATCGTCAGAAGAGAAGTTGATTAGCAGTATCTTTGATTACACCACCCGCCGCTTATATGATGTTATGACTCCGCGAACAGAAATTATTGCATTTGACGAAAAAACACTTACGCCCATTGCGCTTGAAGTCGCTAAGCAAATAGGTTATTCTCGTTATCCTGTTTACCAAGATAATATCGACCAAGCCATAGGGTTTGTGCATATTAAAGACCTTATTTGGGCAAGTAAAAGTGAAAGCCTTGGTCAATTTTATCGACCTATTCGTTTCATCCCTAGTAATAGTACACTTCCAGCTGCTTTTGACCTTCTTACTGAAACAGGTAGCCAAATAGCCATTGTCGTAGATGAATTTGGCGGTACGCACGGATTACTAACCCTCGAAGACCTGCTAGAAGAAATCGTTGGAGAAATCGAAGATGAACATAGTCCCGTTTCTCGTTCTTTTGTACGGGAGTCTGAAGGTGAATGGATTGTACTTGGTCAAACACCAATTCTTGAAATTAGTGAGTTACTAAAGGTGAAGTTCCAGTCAAAAGGGCAATATAAAACAATCGCAGGGTTTATTATGAAAGAACTGGGTTTTATACCTGTTGAAGGCGATAAAACTCAAAAATTTGGCTATACCTTTATAGTTAAGAAACGTGAAAATCTGCGTATCGCCGAAGTTAAGATAACAAGAAAAAACTTGGCTGATATTGTAGCTAAATAAAAAAGGAAATAAAATATGGTCGAATTTGAACATACAATTTTTATTATCCTGCTACTAAGTGGCATACTCAAAGCAAAACCTCCTCACCAACGATGGGCAGCATTAGCGGTTTTGGTAGGGGTTTTGCTCGTGTTCCTACCTCCTGCTCGCCAAATAGAAATCCCCTGGGAAATTATATTAGGGCTAATTCTTCCACTATTATTATGGCAAAATATCCGCAGAATTATTAACTCCGATTGGCGAGGCTGGAGCAGCACCATACTCTGGATAATTACAGTCCTGATTTTCAGCTTTGCCCTTTGGCTTATTGGTGCCCTAAATTGGTCTGGTGCTATACTATTTGGTGTGATTATCGCTAGCATGATCTGGCGAGCCGGAGAACCAGAAAATCAGGGAAGCTATATGAGCCAAATGGGGACGCTAACCTTAATCTTTTTACTAACAGAAGTAGATGCAGCCATCCAATCTCCCGACCATTATATAGGTGGGATGTTCAGCGCAGCATTTTTTGGGGTTGCTACTGCTCTATTAGCTTTATACTTTCTCAGACGAGTACATCCCCAACTTCACCCATGGATCAGTGTTGGACAAGTATATATCGCCTATTGGTTTTCATATTTCGCTGGAGTATCAGCCGTCACCGCCGCCTTGGTCAGTATAATGACTTTCGTTTGGCTCAATCAATATAAGCGAATTAGCACTCACTTGAAAACACTGCCTGCGCCCCTCAACTCATGGAGTGGATTTGGTCTTATTCTCGGCTTATTTCTGCTATTAGGATGGCAAGCTCACCAACCAGTTTCAAGTCTTTTATTAATTGAAGTACTTGCCGGCACTTTTTTGGGCTTGGGTATCACTTGGATAGGACGAAAATGGGATATAGCTGCATTCCATAAAGAACGGGCATATTGGATGGCTGGCGCAAGAATTGCTCTATTATTATTCCCGGCCCTACTGCTCTGGCCCCGTGATACTTTGTACAACCCCATTCAATTAGCTGTAGCGATAGGCATAGCTATTCTTCTAATCGGCTTTTCACATGCGGGGCTATCATATTATTTCCCCAAAGAATATATTTAAAGGAAAAATAAGTATGACACCTTTTTTACAGTTCGTAATCACCATCGCAATTATCATAGCAGCCGCCAAAATGGGCGGATATATATCTCTCAAACTCGGTCAACCTTCGGTCTTGGGCGAATTAGCAGTAGGGATTATCTTAGGACCCTCAGTCCTAGATATGCTTCACTGGGCACCCTTCACAGATAAACATTTGGGCGAAGCAATTGCCCACATCGCTGAGCTAGGGGTTTTATTGCTAATGTTTATTGCAGGCTTAGATCTTCACATCTCTGATCTGGCAAAATCTGGCAAAGTTTCCGCTTTTGCGGGCACATTGGGAGTCTTTTTACCCCTAGGCATGGGTTACGCTTTGGCACGAGCCTTTTCTTTCGATGATCAATCCGCTCTATTCATTGGTCTCATTTTAGCTGCGACCAGTGTCAGCATCTCTGCTCAAACGCTTATGGAGATGAAGGTGCTGCGTACTCGTGTAGGTATTGGTTTACTTGGCGCAGCCGTATTCGATGATATTTTGGTCGTGCTTGGTTTATCAATTTTTGTTGCTTTATCAGTTGGATCTGGAGGCTTCTGGGGTATTCTTTGGATTGCTGTACGAATGTTCCTATATATGGGCGTAGCTGCGGTAATTGGGATGACCTTTTTGCCTAAACTTAGCCGAAAAATAGACCTTCTCCCCATTAGTCAGGGCTTAATGGCTTTTGTTTTGGTTGTGGCTCTCTTCTACGCTTGGACAGCTGAAGTCTTGGGCGGCATGGCAGCCATCACTGGCGCATTTTTAGCCGGTCTGATATTTGCCCGCTCACCTTTAAAAGAGCGTATCGAAACAGGGGTTTCCACATTGGCGTATAGCTTTTTCGTGCCAATTTTCTTCGTCAATATCGGGCTGGCAGCCAATGCCCGTACATTGACAGGCGAAAGTCTGTGGCTACTTCTAGCCATGACCGCCGTGGCAGTGATTAGCAAAGTCTTAGGTTCCGGATTAGGTGCTCGTATGGCGGGATTTTCTAATCTGGAATCACTTCAACTTGGAGCTGGGATGATCTCGCGCGGTGAAGTCGGCTTGATTGTAGCCAGCGTGGGCATAGCAGAGGGGATGATCAATGCGGATATTTTTGCTGTGATCGTGGGCGTGGTGATTATAACCACCTTACTGACCCCTGCTATACTACGTGCTTTATTCACAAAAAATAAAGCAACTGTCTAGGTCCAGTTCTGAAAAATATCTAAATTAAGGAGATAATAATGAGTTATATAGTTGTTTTTGTTCTCGATAGCCCCGACCTTTGTCAGGATGTCTTAGATGCTTGGGAAAGTGCAGGCGCAAAGGGAATCACCGTTTTAGAGAGTACGGGCATAGGGCGCGTTCGACAAGCCGGGATCCGCGACAATATCCCGCTGATGCCAAGTTTGAGTAATCTTTTCAAAAGTGATGAAACGCATAATCGCACATTATTCTCTGTTGTAGAAGACCTTGATCTTGCTCATGCTTTGGTCAAAGCTGCTCAAGATACTGTGGGAGGAATCGAAAAACCCAATTCAGGATTGCTCTTCATAGCCCCTCTACTTGAAATCTATGGCTTAAATAGTGAAAATAATTAATAGTTGCCTTAATTTTTCCCTACCCTCACTACCCTAGTATGATAGAGAGGGCATCTTCCCCTATTTTCGCCCCACAGCTTTTTCGTGGAGCACAAATGGGGGGACTAAGGGGGGCAGATTTCGGCATAATGGATAGGTTTTACTTTGAAAAATCCATAATCACAAATTCCATTAGAACTAGATTTTTCAAGGTAATTAAATAAATATGGAGAAGAAAATGTCAAATTTACTACTTGTTATATTAAACGACACCAGCGTCTTGCCAGACTTATTAGGCGTTTGGCGCAAAATTGGTGTGCCAGGCACAACTATCCTGCAAAGTGCTGGGGGTCATGCCTCCCGCAATTGGCTTAGCCGAGTTGGCTTGGGTGCTATCAATAAGATGTTTGAAACCAAAGAAATTGAAACACGCACATTGATGGCGATTATTGAAGATGAAGATTTATTAGCCCAAGCCATTGCTGAAGCAGAACGTATTGTTGGAGGCTTCGACCGCCCCAATAGTGGCGTGATGATGGTGGTTCCTGTTTCACAAACAATTGGCGTATATAAAGCTGCCCCCAAGCCTCCACAAGAAGTATCCCCGCCGGCACTTAGATCAGATTGGTCTATTCTTCGCGATACTCCTGTAGAATCTGTAGATTCTCTCTTGGGCTTAGAACCAACCATTGTGTCAGCCGAAACTCAATTAGAAGATGTCGCTCAAGCGATGTTAGCACATCCGAAAGTGCATGTCGCATCAGTAGTTGCAGAAGACGGGCGTCTAATCGGATTAATCAAACTGGGCGAATTAGCTGATGATATGTTTTTCCATATCTTGCCAGAAGAATTTCTCAGCGAAATCACCGATTTGGAAAAATTAATGAATTATGCCGATAAAACGCGTATGCTTACGGCTCAAGATGCCATGATGCCGCCTGTTTGGATTAAACGCAGCGAGACTGTTACAGAAGCGTTTAGGCGAATGCATGATAATAAATTGCCGGGATTGCCTTTAGTTGACGATTTATACCAAGTTATTGGCTATATCAATTTATTGGAATTATTATCACTATGTATTCAAGTGAAAAATGGTTCTGATCATAAGGAGACAATTTAATGGACCCTCTATGGTTAGCAGGCAGCATTTTTCTATTGACTTACGCGCTCATAGTTAGCGAAAAAATACATCGTACAATATCCGCACTTTTGGGCGGGCTAGCGATGATTCTCTTTGTCCTACCACAAGAACAAGCCTTCCACTCCATTGATTGGAATGTGATTTTCCTTCTGGCAGGCATGATGATTATTGCCAATGTCTTAAAAGAAACGGGTGTATTCCAGTGGATTGCTTTAAAAGCAGTTCGTTTGGGGAAAGGAGACCCTTTTCAGGTATTAATTCTTCTCTCACTGATTACAGCAGTTTCCTCAGCTCTATTAGATAACGTAACCACTGTGATTCTCATCGCTCCAGTAACTTTATTTGTAGCTTCAACCTTGCGCGTCAGCCCGATCCCATTTTTAATTGCTGAAATACTTGCATCCAATATCGGCGGTATGGCAACCCTAATCGGTGACCCGCCCAATATCTTAATTGGTAGCGCAGCAGGCATTGATTTCGTGACTTTTCTCGTGAATATGGGGCCTATTTCTCTCATCATTCTGTTGGCTTTTCTCGTCTTAGCACGCTTTTTATTCAAAAAAGAACTCACTGTCCAAGATAAATCCAGCATAGATATTGCGGGATTAGACACCTCCTCATTGATAACTGATCCCGTTTTACTACGCAAATCATTGATTATTACAACGGGAGTCATCGTCGGATTTTTATTGCATAGCGCCTTACATCTAGAACCTGCAACCATCGCCTTAACTGGCGCAACCCTTTTGATGCTTTGGAGCAAAACAGACCCCCATCATGCCCTGCGAGACATAGAATGGACAACCCTCTTCTTCTTCTTTGGGCTATTCATCACAGTAGAAGCCGTTGTCGAAGTCGGTCTTATTGAAATAATCGCTGATGCGGCTCTGCGCCTAACCGGCGGCGATATGACTCTTACCTCTATGCTCCTAATCTGGTTCTCAGCATTTGCGTCTGGCATTGTCGATAATATCCCCTATACGGCGACCATGATTCCTATCGTAGAGAACTTAACCCAAGCTATGCCGGGGAAAACATTATGGTGGTCATTAGCCTTAGGAGCAGATTTAGGTGGTAATTTAACCCTCGTGGGCGCAGCCGCCAATGTGGTTGTAGCCAGTCTTGCTGAAAAAAGTGGGCACCCAATCAGCTTTGGGCGTTTCTTGAAATATGGCGTGATCACAACCGTAATGTCCTTAATTATAGCAAGCGGATATGTTTGGTTGGTCTATCTCTAGGATAAAGTGGATACAAAGCCACGTCGCACGTGACTTAGGCTTGAATGCTGTTTTTGACAAATATCTTCTCGACGTGAACAAAAGAAAGTCTACGCCGAGAAGATGTTGAGGTTCAGTACACAAGTTGAGGCCTAGTGCAACGCGGCTTTTCATCCCCTTCTGTCTATATTGCAGTGCCTCCATCAAATCTGTAGATTAAATTTTCCCATCCCCAACTAAACCTGTAATCATACGCTCAAGATTCGCGCTCGCTTGATAGAAATTCCCCACCCGAGCGCGAATCTCATCAAATACTCTCTCCGCCTATGATTAGGCAATTTCTCAAAATTGGTATGAAAGACTTCGATACAAGACTTACTTTTTCCCTTTACTCAGTTACGCTACTAGTTTTCAAGGCTTTCAAAGAAGCCAGAAAAAGAAGAATGCCAATCAAAATCATCCCCGCTACATAAGCTACTGAGATGAAACCTGAGCGGTAAGGGCTTGAGGTAAGAATAACAGGCATTTGAGCAATGCCTGCTGCGAGGGGCCAAAAAACGCCCAGCCCCGCATGAATATAATAACCACGACGATCTTCTTGACCAGTCCAAAATAGTGCCAATCCTTGTAGAGCAATCATCCCCGCCACGACAAAGGCAAGTACTGGGGCGGGAACACCGTTTTTGGCAGGTTCACCCAAAGCGAAGTCTTCCAACGTATGAGGGATAGCAAAGAAGAACATGGACATTGATAGGATCACGACACGCATTATTCCAACTGGTAATTTCATATTTG
>JABGQV010000158.1 GCA_018648655.1 Anaerolineae bacterium
TAGACTGCATGTTGTCAAGTGCGCCCGCTCTTGATTTACATTCAGTAGTAAATTGTGTAGCGCAATTTACTACTGTCTTTTTAATAGATTATTACTAAAAAACAATCTTACAGTGCATTCAATTGGGTGTCAATATACTTGCATTGAGGAAGGGAACTATAGAGACCTTTCTTTTTTTGTTTAAGTGTAGAGAATGAGTTTTTATTCAAACTAGACTCAGAGGTTACTCATTATGTTACAAGCAAAAGTTGTTGAATCTTACTGTACTTCTCTTGAAGCGTTGGGGCGGGCAAAACGCACTATAGGAGCAAGCAAGGAGCGGCTTGGGGGGCTGCAAATTTTTTTATCAGAAAGGGGCGTTAATGAGATTGAGGAAATAGGCCCCGGACTAATTGACGCATATATTTCTTTGAGCTATCGTAAAGGTTTGTCCGAATTTACGGTTGCTGGTCGCATACAAGTCATTAAAACCTTTTTTAAATGGAGTGTGAAGCGTCAGTATATTGAAGAATCCCCTGCTGCTCATTTGAAAAAGCCTCGTCTTAATTACAAGACGAAAGATAAAACGATTCGTCAAGAAGATTTGGTTGCAATGATTCATTTTGCTCACCAAACTCAAAATGCAATGATTGAATCTATGTTGATGGTTTTTGCTGATACGGGATGTCGCTCTGGTGAGCTTTGTGGAATGAATGTTGATGATATAGATTTTAAAAACAAAGAAGTTTTAGTTAATGGAAAAACGGGAGAGCGACTTATTGATTTTACAGAAAATACTACCATCGTGTTGAAGTCTTATATATCATTTAGAGCAAAGATGAATTTGAGCAGTCAGGCTCTTTTTATAAATAGTGAGAGGAAACGAATAACAGTCAATCAAGTTTATTTACGTTTCCGGAAAATTGCAGAAAAACTGAATGTTAAACGGTATAACCCTCAATCAATTCGCCATCGAGTTGGACAAGGATGGCTAGATCAAGGAGCAAACTTAGAAATAGTAAGGCAAAAACTAGGGCATAAAGATATACAAACAACTGCTTTGTATTACTCGCATCAAGATCGAAGTCGCGTGAAAGATGCAACGAAAAAATTTAGTCTTGTTCAGGATATATAGGACAGCTGTCTCTGGAACAGTAAATAGAGGTTCGACCCCTCTGCCCCCAGCAAAAAAATCCCCTTAGAAAAGGGGATTTTTGATTCGTGAAAGAAAAATTGGACTATAATCATCCTAATATTTTATTAGAGAGGACTTCTATGTCGAAAAAAGAAATGCTATTCAATAAAGAAGAAGTGCTGAAAGATTATCGCCTTGCTTATAAGAGTCGGCAAGCCAGCCTGATTGGTCGGCGTGAGGTGTTGAGTGGTAGAGCCAAATTCGGGATTTTCGGTGATGGCAAAGAAGTTGCTCAACTCGCTATCGCACACGCCTTCAAAATGGGGGATTGGCGGTCGGGATATTATCGTGACCAAACTTGGTTGCTGGGATTAGGCGTACTTAGGCTAGAACATTTTTTTGCCCAACTTTATGCGCACGCCGACCTCGACTTTGAACCGGCTACGGGTGGCAGAGCGATGAATGCCCATTTTGCATCTCGCTATATTAACCCCGATGGTTCTTGGAAAGATCAGACGCAACTTTATAATATCTCTGCCGATGTCTCCCCAACTGGCTCGCAGATGCCACGTTTGGTTGGTTTGGCTTTTGCTTCGCGCCTTTATCGAGATTCAGAGAGTCTGAAAGGTATTGAAGGTTTTTCAAAAGAGGGTAATGAAGTGGCATGGGGAACAATTGGGAACGCATCTACAGCAGAGGGCATGTTCTGGGAATCTGTGAACGCGATTGGGGTGCTTAAAGCGCCAGCTGTAATCACGATTTATGATGATGGCTATGGCATCTCTGTGCCCAACAAATTTCAGATGGTCAAAGAAAATATTGGCGAAATTATTAGCGGATTCCAGCGCGATACTTCTACAGAAGAGAAAGATGGTGGTTACGATATTTATACTGTTCGTGCTTGGGATTACCCTGCTCTATTAGATACGTATTGGGCAGCCGCGAAGACAGCAAGAGAATTTCATATCCCTGCCCTGGTGCATGTAACTGAAGTGACTCAGCCACAAGGCCACTCTACCTCAGGCAGTCATGAACGCTATAAGACCAAAGAGCGTTTGGCATGGGAAAAAGAGTTTGATTGCAATATCCAGATGCGTGAATGGATGATAGAAAGTGAAATTAGCACAGAGGAAGAACTAACGCTTATAGAAAAAGAAGACCGCAAAGAAGTAGAAGCTCTTCGTAAAAAATCTTGGGAGGCATTCCAAAATCCTATTATAGAAGAACGCAAAGAAGTGCTAGAGATATTTAGCGCACTCCGTGAAGAAAGCGATGCTAAAGAAGAAATCAAAGCTATTCAAGGGCAATTGATGAATAAACCAATTGCCCAACGACGCGACCAACACATTGCAGTGCACGCTGTTTTACGAGCGGTGCGGCAGGAATCTGCTCACGCTAAAGAGAAGCTTATTGCGTGGAAGCAAGCCCAAATTCCACGTAATGAGGCGAGATTTTCATCCCATCTTTATAGCCAGACAGAGAAATCTATTTTAAATGTGGAGGCAGTTGCGCCAAGTTATCCTGAAAATCCAGAAAAAATTAAAGCTTTTGATTTACTAAACCATGCTTTTGATGCGATTTTTGCTCGTGACCCGCGCGTAATTGCTTTTGGTGAAGATGTGGGGATGCTCGGCGCGGTCAATCAGGGCTTTCACGATTTGCAGAAAAAATATGGCACTTTGCGGGTGATGGATACGGGCATTCGCGAGGTGACGATTTTGGGGCAGGCAATTGGGATGGCGATGCGTGGTTTGCGCCCAATTGCTGAAATTCAATATCTTGATTATTTGCTCTACACTTTGCAATTGATGTCGGATGATTTGGCGAGTTTGCTTTGGCGCACGAAAGGCGGGCAAAAAGCCCCCGTAATTATGCGTACGCGCGGCCATCGTCTTGAAGGAATTTGGCATTCAGGCTCGCCGATGGCGGCGATTATTCACCTTGTGCGCGGCATGGCGGTGCTTGTGCCAAGAAACGCGGTGCAGGCAGCTGGTTTTTATAATACTTTGCTGAAATCTGATGAGCCGGGTATTATCGTTGAGGTGCTCAATGGTTATAGACTCAAAGAGAAAATGCCTGATAATATCGGTGAAGTAACGGTGCCCGTTGGCGTACCAGAAGTTTTGCGCGTGGGTGATAGCATAAGTCTCGTCACTTACGGAGCAATGTGCCAAATCGCGCTGAAAACTGCCGAAGAGCTTGCCAAAATAGGCATTAGTGTTGAGGTGATAGACGTGCAATCTTTATTGCCTTTTGATCTGCATGGCGTTATTCTTGAGTCGCTCAAGAAAACAAATCGCATTATTTTCACGGACGAAGATATGCCCGGTGGCGCGACTGCTTATATGATGCAGGAAGTCATCGAAAAACAGGGGGGCTACGAATGGCTCGATTCGCCTGCTCGCACACTCTCCGCAAAACCGCATCGCCCCGCCTTTGGGTCAGACGGTGACTATTGGTCTAAACCAAATGTCGAAACCCTCTATGATGCAATTTACGAAATGATGTCTGAGAGCAATCCAGCGAAATACCCGAAATTTTATTAAGGAAGAAAAAATGCCAACAAAAGTTCTTGTACCCTTGCTCGGAGAAGCTGTTGAAGAGGTCACGCTCGTCACTTGGCTCAAAGCTGTGGGCGATTCTGTTGAAGAATTTGAAGCCCTGCTCGAGGTCGAAACGGATAAGGTTGTTACTGAAATCCCTAGTCCTGCCGAAGGCACGCTCTTGAAAATTCTCGAAAATGAAGAGGGAAAGGTGCTCAGCGTGGGCACACTTCTTGCGTGGGTGGGTGATGCAAACGAAGTCATTCCTTCTGGGGATGAAGGACCGCAGACGCTCGCGGACGAGGAGCCTGCTTCCGTTAAAAAAACAGTTGATTCGGTGAAAAAACCTGTACCGTTAAATGTCGCTCCTCAACCTGATACCGCACTTGGATTTATCTCCCCGCTCGTCAAAAAAATTGCGGCAGAAAATGCCATCGATCTTAATCAAGTCACAGGTTCTGGTAGAGAAGGTCGCATCACAAAAGACGATATTTTGGCTTATCTTGATACGCTTAAATCAGCTTCCCCATCACTCAGTGGAAATTTAATCCCGATGACCTCCGTGCGCCGTGCCATTGCCGACCATATGGTGCGTAGCAGACGCACATCGCCACATGTGACTACTGTTATGGAAGTAGATTTCAGTGCTGTTATTGCTCATCGTAAAGCCAATAAAGAAGCCTTTGCTCGTGATGGTGTTAAGTTGACCTTTACGCCTTATTTTGTCTCTGCTACGGTTGCTGTGCTGAAATCTTTCCCCATTGCAAATGGTTCTTGGAGCGAAGAAGGCATTATTCTGCATCCTAATATTAATATAGGTATGGCAACATCGCTGGGAGAAGACGGACTGATTGTCCCCGTTATAAAAAACGCTGAAAAACTATCTTTGCTTGGGCTCTCAGAAAGGGTTAACGATTTAGCCGAACGTGCCAGAGCCAATAAACTGAAGCCAAATGAAGTGCGTGAGGGCACTTTTACGATTACGAATCACGGTGTTAGCGGATCTCTTTTTGCGATGCCGATTATCAACCAGCCCCAAACCGCGATATTGGGCGTGGGCGCAATCCAAAAACGGGTTGTGGTCGTAACTGATGATAATGGTGCAGATATGATTGCTATTCGTCCTATGGTTTATCTGACGTTGACTTTCGACCATCGTATTTTAGATGGTGCGATTGCGGATTATTTTCTAGCGAAGGTGGTGGAAGAGTTAGGGGAGTGGTAATACCATTTCAATTAATCTAAAAGAGCCTCTCAAACTGAGAGGCTCTTTTTTTATTTCTTCGCTTTGTCTTATTTCTTGAAGTTTAATGCGCTCCAACCTGCGTATTCAGCCATATCGCCAAGTTCAGATTCGATACGTAGAAGTTGGTTATATTTTGCTACACGGTCAGAGCGAGCAGGTGCGCCAGTTTTGATTTGGCCTGTGTTTAGCGCAACAGCTAAATCTGCGATGGTTGCATCTTCGGTTTCGCCAGAGCGGTGTGAAGCGACTGCTGTCCAGCCAGCTTTATGGCACATTTCTACAGCTTGCATAGTTTCGGTCAAAGAGCCAATTTGATTGACTTTTACCAAAAGGGAGTTGGCAGCTTTTTCATCAATGCCGCGTTGTACACGTTCTGGGTTTGTAACCAAGAGATCATCGCCAACAATTTGGAGTTTGTCTCCAAGTTGGGCAGTCATCATCTTGAAACCATCCCAATCATCTTCAGCAAGACCATCTTCAATGGAAACGATGGGGTATTGTTTTACCCAATCTGCCCAGAATGCGACCATTTCTTCGCTATTTAGCTTTTTGCCTTCTGTGCGGAGGTTATAAAGCCCGTCTTCATAGAATTCAGATGCGGCAGGGTCAAGAGCGATGCCAATATCTTTGCCTGCTTTGAAGCCTGCTTTTTCGATGGCTTCCAGGATTACTTCTACAGCTTCTGCATTAGATTTTAGTGCAGGGGCGTAGCCGCCTTCATCGCCAACCAATGTTGCATAGCCGTGAGATTTCAGCACGGATTTTAAAACATGATAAATTTCTGTACCCCAACGTAGCCCTTCTTTGAAAGAAGGGGCGCCCAAAGGCATAACCATAAATTCTTGGGCATCAGTTGATTGCCAACCAGTATGTGCGCCACCGTTGAGAATATTCATCATTGGGGTTGGCAATACATGTGCATGAACGCCACCCAAGTATCGGTAGAGGGGTAAACCAAGTGAGTTTGCAGCAGCTTTGCTAACTGCCAGACTCACGCCCAAAATCGCGTTTGCGCCGAGGCGAGCTTTATTTGGGGTGCCATCTAGGGCTAAAAGGGTTAAATCAATTTCGCGTTGTTCGCTGGCATCCCATCCAAAAAGGGAATCTGAGATTTCTTCATTTACATTTGCAACGGCATTTGCAACACCTTTGCCGAGATAGCGGTCTTTGTCGCCATCGCGCATTTCGAGAGCTTCGTGTACACCTGTGGATGCGCCTGAAGGAACAGCTGCGCGCCCGAAAGAGCCATCGGCAAGAATGACCTCGACCTCGAGGGTTGGATTGCCACGTGAATCAAGAATTTCAAGAGCTGCGATATCTACAATTGTTGTGTCCATATTTGTTTCTCCAATATATATTTGTGAAATAATGTCCTAAGTATAACGTGTTTTTAGGAACAGAAAATTAATCTTTTGCTAGATTTTTAATCTTTTTTGCACTGTCTAAAAAGCCCACAAAAAGCGGATGTGGCCTCATAGGGCGTGATAAAAATTCGGGGTGAAATTGACTGCTGACCATAAAGGGATGGTCTTTTAACTCAGCAATTTCTACGAGCATATTATCGGGGGAAGTACCAGAGAAAAGCATGCCTTTTTCTTCAAATTCCTTTCTATATTTATTATTGAATTCAAAGCGATGACGGTGGCGTTCATCTATTTCTTTTTTATTATAGGATTTTTCTGCGATAGACCCTTTTTCTAAAACACAGGGGTAAAGACCGAGCCGCATAGTACCGCCCATATCGCTGATTTCTCGTTGTTCGAGCATCAAATCAATGACGGGATGTGTGGTCCCGTGGTTGAACTCTGATGAGTTGGCATTTTCGTAACCCAAAACATTGCGTGCAAATTCTACACACATGAGTTGCATCCCCAAACATAAACCGAGATAGGGAATTTTATTTTCGCGCGCATATTGCGCAGCTAAGATTTTTCCTTCGATGCCGCGTTCGCCAAATCCACCAGGCACGATGATGGCATCTGCTGATTTAAGGGCATCCCAACTTTTGTCTTTTTCAAGGTCGGAGGAGTGAATCCAGAGAACTTCATCTTCTACACCGATTGAAAGTGCGGCATGGCGCAATGCCTCCCGAACAGACATATAAGCGTCTTGTAATTCTATATATTTGCCAACTAAGGCGATTTTGATTTTGGGTTTATCTGCGTTGATTTTCTTCGATAATTCTTTCCACGGCTTTAAGTTTGGTTTTTTACTCGCCTTCAGGTTGATTTTTTCGATAATAAAATCAGCCACGCCAGCCTCTTCTACTATAAGTGGAATTTCATATAAAGAATTTGCCGTTTTCATAGGAATAACGGCGCGTTTTTCTACATCACAGAAGAGGGCTATTTTATCGATAATTTCTTGCTCAACATCATAATCGGCGCGAGCAATAATCATGCTGGGGGCAATGCCAATCCCGCGCAGTTCGGCCACAGAATGTTGGGTGGGCTTGGTCTTCAATTCCCCTGTCGCGCCGATATGGGGCAACCAAGTGACATGTACGAAGAAAACATTCTTGTTACCCACTTCGTTTCTCATTTGTCGCAAAGATTCCATAAAAGGCTGAGATTCTATATCTCCCACAGTCCCGCCAATTTCGATAAGCATGATTTCGGCTTCGGTTGTGCGGGCGGCCAAGCGGATGCGCCGCTTTATTTCATTGGTAATATGCGGGATAATTTGTATAGTCCCACCAAGGTAATCTCCGCGTCGTTCTTTTGAGATGACTTCATCATAAACTTGCCCAGAGGTAAAGTTACTTGCTTGTGTGAGCGGGTTATCAATAAAACGCTCATAATGCCCCAAATCTAAATCTGTTTCTGCGCCATCGTCTAGCACAAAAACTTCTCCGTGTTGATAGGGTGACATGGTGCCAGGATCTACGTTGATATAGGGGTCGAGCTTTTGCACAGAGACGCGAAAGCCACGCTCTTTCAGGAGCAAACCCAACGCTGCAGCTGTAACACCTTTGCCAACTGAGCTAACAACACCGCCCGTAAAAAATATATATTTTGTTTCCATAATTTCCTCGCTTAGGTCTATAAGTATATAAAAAAGAAGCGGGGAGGTCGCCAAATTTAGGCTGACCTCCCCGCATTTGGGGTTCTAAGGGTGTGAGAGATAGAAATGCATCATCCCACGAGTTTTGTTAAAGTTTCGGCAGCGCGCCGCATTTCAAGAAAGACCATACCTAGTTTTGCCTTTTTATGAGCTAATGCAGTTAATACAGCTTCTTCTCCAATCGCGGAGAGAACAATAAAGCCACTATCGCCTCTGATATAAACTTGATCTAAACCACCACGTCCAAGCTCTCCAGCGATTCTTTCACCTAGGCTAAGCATGGCAGCAGACATTGCCGATACTCGATCTTCTTCAACTTCAGCAGGGAGTGCCGAAGCCATAATTAGCCCATCTACAGAGACAATGGCAGATGCTTCAATATCAGGAGCAGCGGCCTGCATTTCGCGTAGTGTTATAACCATTTCTTCGCTTCGAGATTTGCTCATCTTGGAGAGCCTCCATCATTTTTTCTTATTTTTTGATAGCTCAAAGTTTACCATAAAACAGAAAATTTTCTTTAGAACGATTGGATGATTCGCTCGTGAATTTGGGCTTGGTATCTTCTTAAAGAGCATTTTTCAGAAGAGAAAAAACGATGGGTTAAATAGGCTCTATATCTTCTACCTTTTGATTGTCAAATTCTCGTGAGTATGGTGTTTTGCATCTTCTGGCTCTTCATCTGCATAGCCTAAAAAGAGCATGGCTTCAGGGAGCCAGTTTTTCGGTAACTCTAGTGCGCTTATTGTCTCTTTTTGTGCATAGAGCACCCAACAAATCCAATTTCCAGAAACTTTCTCTGCTTCTGCGGCAAGCAAGAGTTGTAGACCTGCTAGTGCAATAGATTGGATGCCCATTATCTCATCTTCTCGCTTATTTTCTCGGATGGCTTCTATATCTCGGCAGAGGATAATAATTATAGGTGCTTCACTTATACGTCGAAGAGAGATTTTGATGCGTTTTTGAATATCTGCTTGAAGTGCGCCTTCTAATTCCATATCTGTGCGCATTTTAGTTGTGAGGGCATTGCCAAGTTTTTCTTTAGCAGAATCACTTTCAACTTGCACAAATCGCCAAGGTTGCAGGTTATGTGCGGATGGAGCAAAGGTTGAGGTATGCAAAATTGCTTCCATAACGTGAGCAGGTACAGGGTCAGGTTTGAAGCGGCGGATGCTTCTTCTCGTCTTTAAAAATTGATGGAGTTTATTCATAAATCCTATTATAATCTGCACTTATTCTATCTTCAAAAAAGTTTGCAAAGGAGTGTATAAGAATGGGCGAATCACTAAGCAAAATGAGACGTAAAGATCGCGAAATCACTGATAAAGACTGGATTGTTGCATTACTAAATCGCGCTGGGTATGGGGTGTTGGCAACTTGTAAAGATGGTCAACCTTTTACAGTAGCACGCAATTTTTCTTATAATACTGGAAATCATGTGATTTATTTTCATGGCGCGCGCAAGGGACGCACTTTTGAGCAAGCAGAGAGCGGGGCGAAGGCGAATTTGAATGTGAGTGAAATGGGTGATTTGCTTGTGGCAGAACGCGCGATGAATTTTGGAGTGGAATATAAGGGCGTGGTTGTTTTTGGACAGCTTTCAATTGTAGATGACCCTGTTGAAGCGAAGCGAGCTTTGCAATTATTGATGAATAAGCATTTCCCTAAGTTGAAACCCGATGTGGATTATGAAGCAACCACAGATATTGATTTAAAGGTTACGGCGGTAATTCGGATGGATATTAGTAGCTGGAGCGGGAAAGAGAAAAAGAGCTAAAGAAAAAATGTTGTGATTAAAAGAAAAAGCGGACGAGAATTCAAATCTCGTCCGCTTTTTGAATGTGGTTGTGTTGTTTTATGGATAAGCAATACAGAGTAAAGTCCAATCTTGCGGAGAACAGGTTGTAACGGATGAAATCATCCATTGTGAGGCGGTGGAGAGAAGAGAGCCAAGTTGTCCATCGGTGCTGTTGTCTGTCCAGTTGGCGCAATTTGGGGTCACTCCGTCTATATGGGTGCCGTCTGCGCTTGCTGCACCTGACCACCATGACGTTGCCAATATCCCTGCATCTCTTAGTGAAATTATAATGGTTCCGTCTAATAAGTCTGCCCAATTATTGGCGATAATTGTGCCATTTGGAGATTGAATTTTCAAATTGGTTGGAACGTCATAGTTGCTTGGCATATTTGCTATGCTGTCTGCTGCGCTATAGTTAATGAAGGCTTGGTAATTTGTATAGCCTGATGGGAGAGCACTTGCACAGAAGGCTTTTGTACTATTTCTATCGCCTAAGGAGCCACCGTTGTAGGAATTTGGTCTATAGATGGTGATAGGTTGCGTCACCACCGTCAATGTTCCAATTACTTTTTTCGTTAGGTTTGTATAATTAGCTACAGCATCGTTACAGTTGAATTGTAGGTCATACCCCATTTCTATATTATAAGTACCTAGTGTTGTGGGTGCGGTTAAATTTCTGTCATTAACAGAGCCTGTTGTGCCTGGCGAGAGACCGGGCATTCCATCGTGCCCACAACTGCTATCAGTGTTGACTACGTTGTCAATACCTGAAAGAAGTTGGGCAAGATTCCCCGCACTGCCTGTCCAGACTTGATAGTCATAATCGAGTAAAACAGTTTGACCAGGGTATGCTGTAATCGTGGTGCTAGAAATATTATTTAAAGCTATATTAGAGATAGTAAAATTCCAGGTAGGTGTGTTCGTTGGCGTGTTTGGCGGAGGAGGTTTGGGTGTAGACGTCCATGGATACCAAATAACTGTTGGAGAGGGGGATGGGGACGCAGTGGATGTTTGACTTGGTACCGGCGTAAACGTGGATGTGGCGTCTGGGCTTGGTGAGGGGGAAGCCTCAGCCAGAGTATCTGCTGGAGGAGCGGCAGCAGGTGTACTCGTGTTAGAAATCACCGCGAGTAATGCCTCAGCCAGCTCTTCTACTGATGGAGTGGCTTCTGCTTGGGCGGGCACTGTGTTTGCATCCACATGGGGAGGGATTTGAGGTGCTTCAATCTTATATAGATACTCGTTGATAGAGTTTACTAAATTGGGAGGGAGCGCCTCGCTGACTGCTTCTTGAAAAATACTGCTAAGCTCACTTGGCGGCACAGCACCAAAAGCATCTGTGGTGAGAGATATAAATGTTAAAAGAAAAATAAGAAGGGCTTGTATCGTATGAAAACGTTTTTTACGATTTCTTTTTTCAAGAGCGGCTTTTTTCATTAGAAATTAGTTTTTGAGAGCTATGCCGTTTTTCTTAAGAGCAGATACAGCTTGAATCATAAGGCGGGCTTTATCGGGGCCATAATCTACTTTTTCCTCTACATAGGCGCGTACTTGGAGCTTGACGTAGCCGAAGGAGATTTCATCACTGGTGACACTTGGGGCAAAACGTGGGTCTTCAATACCTGAGAAATTCTCAATTCCTTTTAGGATGGCACTGAAAGCTGTTTCTAAATCTTCACCAGTAGGAAGAGGCACCATAACAGAAATAAGTTGCCCTGGCAAAGCAGATTGATTAACAATGGTGCCGTCCATAACATCTGAATTGCGGATGATAATATGTTCACCGAGTACATTTTCAAGAATGGTATTGGTGAGTTCCATGGCAATTACTTTGCCTTCATGACCCGCTAAAGAAACATAATCTTTTACTTTATAGGGGCGAGTTGTGAAAAGCTTGATGCCTGCTAAAATATCAGAGGCAAAGCGTTCAGAGCCGATAGCAAATGACCCAGTAATCACTGTTACGAGAACAACGATAAGCCCTGCGGCTTCATGAAGATCGAGGATAATTTTTAATGTCCAAATAAGGTAAGCGTTCAGGGGGGGGGGAACAAAACTCTGTCATTACTCAAATGTTCTA
>JABGQV010000160.1 GCA_018648655.1 Anaerolineae bacterium
CTCTTTTACGGTTCTTTTTTAGTCAATTACGCCACTTTTGGCGAAACAAAAGTTAATACTGTTTATTGCTTATAGGTAAAGCGGAGCAATTATACCCAAGAAAAGCAAATGGGATTGTTTTTATGACAGATTAGAATGACGAGCGTGACTAAGTTTTTCTGTCTTATACTCCGAGAATTGATTTGGGTGCGGCACTCAAGCCTAAATCAAGGGTGGTGCGGTTTTTCGTTCTAAGATTGAATGATAAGAATGGTAAACTAAGGAGAAGTTTAATGGACAAGTGATTTTTTTCTGATTAAAATATGAAACCTGAACCCAAGCATATTCTATTAACATGGATGGACGTAGACCGTCTGATTAATTATCTTATCCCAAAATTTGATCGTGAATTTACTGCAATGGTGATTATCACGCGTGGGGGCATTATCCCTGGTGGGATGTTGGCTGAAGCAATGGATATTACCCATATTCTAACTGCAGCGGTTGATTTTCCTGCTGAATTTAAAGCGGAAGAGAATAAATTGATGGCTTGGCCTCAGTTTATTCAGTTTCCTGCGAATGAGCAATTATTAGATGAAAAGGTATTGATTGTAGATGATGTATGGGGGTCCGGGCGTACAATTACTGCCGTAAAAAACCGTGTTCTTGCAGCCGGGGCTTTGCCGGAAACCTGTGTTTTGCATTTTAACCCTTATCGTAATTTATTTGGAGAAGCTCGGCCCGATTATTATGCCGATATAACCGATTTTTTTGTTATATATCCCTGGGAACTGGATCGGCGGGGCGGAGATAAAATTTTAGCGTAGGAAAATTATGGAATTTATTAAAACTTCAAGATATAGAAAACTAGAGACACTTCGTAATAATATTTATTTTGAGGGTCTAGAAGAAAGCGTAATGGAAAATATTGCCGAAAATATGAGCCTATATGATTTTGAACGCAAAGAAACTATTTTCTTAGAAGAGGAAGAAAGCACGGGGTTGCATATTATGGAAAGCGGAAGCGCAAAGATTTATCGGCTTTCTCCTCAAGGCCGACAATATATCGTGAAAATTTTGATAGAAGGAAATACTTTTAACGAGGTTTCTGTTTTTGATGGTGGTGGGAATCCTGTAAATACAGCAGCATTAGAAGATAGCAAAATTTGGATTATTAAATCAGATGCTTTAAGGAAATTGGCCGAAACTGACCCTGTATACGCGCAGAAAATTATTAAAATTCTTTCGGGAAATCTACGCAGCATGGTTCAAAAAATTAGCGGGATGGCATTTTATCAAGTCACTCATCGATTGGCACGATTGCTTAGCAGGCTTCCTGAAGAAAGCCTAAGTGGAGATAAGAGAGCTAGAATAACTCAAAACCAGCTCGCCGCTTTACTGGGATCCGTTCGTGAAGTTGTGGCTCGTTCAGTAAAAGAGTTAGAGCGCGGTGGCGCAATTAGCGTATATAAGAGAAAAATTTATATAGAAGATAGAGATATTTTAGAGAAAATTTCTCAGGGAACTTGGGAATAAGAAAATCCGACATTCAAACAGAGAATAAGATATATAAAAACTCGGCGATAAACACCGAGTTTTTACGTATTATTATGAAGATACTTTAAATTACCCTTACCTCTGAGCCTCTTTCCCCCTTCTCCACCAAAATCTGACTTGGGAAGGCATCTCGTAAAGATTCAAGATGTGTAATTACTAAAATCTTTGCAAAATCGCCACGCACTTGGTTAATGGCCTCAATTAATCTTTGCCTGCCCAACGCGTCTTGTGAGCCGAAGCCCTCATCAATAATCAGTGTTTGTAAACGTGCCCCCTTCCGCCCAGAAAGAGTTTGTGAGAGTGCAATACGGATTGCAAAATTGACCCGAAATGCCTCCCCACCCGAGTACATCTCATAATCACGCACACCCGCGCTATCGCTAATTTGAATATCCAGCGTCTCTTTCATATCATCCCGTTTTGCGTCTTTATATTCGGATTGTGTCACAAATCGAATTGACATTTGCCCATTGCTCAAGCGGTCGAGTAAGGCGTTTGCTTTCTCTTCGATTTCTGGTAGAGCCTGTTCTATGAGTAAGGCGGGAACTCCGTTTTTACCAAAAGCACGTTCTAATTTTTTATAACGGGATATTTCAAGCGCGTGGACTTCTCTCTCAGATTTATACTCTGATTTGCGGATTTTCAACCCCGAGAGCACTTCTACATTTTGTCGCGCCGCGCCGACCTCGTCCCGAGCTTGATTTTCCTTCTCTTGCATTTTTAATAAGTCAGCATAAGCTGTGCCCTCATCTGGGGCTTGAGTTTCGGCATCCGTGAGGGTCTTCTCTACTTCATCATATTTGGCTTTTTGCTCATCAATCTCTTTTTCAGACTTAGCAATTTGTTCGTCCAAGTTTTGAACTTCTTCTTCGAGTGGTTTGAGTGCAGCTCGTGCATTTTCTAAAGAATTATATTCTTCCTCAACTTCACGAAGTTTCTTCTCTTCTTGCCGTACTTCATCATGTGATTTGGCAGCATAGCCCAATTTTTTCAGTTCATCATCAATTTCTGTTAAATTTTCTCGCGCTTCTATAGAGAAATTTTCTTTTTCAAGTGTAGTTTTTACTTTAAGATATTCTTTTTCTCCTTCTTTCTCCCAGCCTTCTACGCTTTTGCTTAAGGCTGTAAACTTTGCTTCGAGTTGCGTCATTTTTTTAGATATATCTAGGCGTTCTTTTTCTATATTATCGTATTCTGTGTTGCGTATTGCATAATTTTGCACATCTTCATAAATCGCTTTCATTTCAGCAGTATTGGCACGATATTGATCGCCTTTTGCCTTGCCTTCCTTTTTCATTTGGGTCAAAGTTTCGGCATGATGTTCCTCACTCAACTCCTGCCCACATAGCGGACAATCTGCACTTTCTATTGCGGCAAATTCTTTGATCCGCTTTTCAAGATCTTCCATTTCTTTTTTATATTGCTTATTTTCTACGCGTAATTCAGCATATTTCTCTCGCGCCTCTGCCTGTTCTTTTTGAAAAGCATCACGCTCAGTAATTTTTTGCTCTATTTCTTCTAACTCTGTTTTTCTAAGAGCCATCTCTTCCTCTAATTTACCAATTTCTATTTCCTGATTCTTGATTCCTGCTTCCTGATTTTCGAGTGCCTTTAAATCATGCGCTAAGCGTACCTTTTCTTCATTAATAGCCTGTAAAAAAGGCTGTCTTTTTGCCTCTTGCTCATGAAATTGAGCAGAGATTTCCTCCCAATGGGCTAGTGCTGTGCGAGATGCCTTCCACGCATTATATTTTTCATCTATATCTTTGGCACGGTTGATGAGTTTTGCATAGATATCGCGTTTTTCGATGCGTTCATCACGCCTAGTATCTAAATCAGTCCGTGTTTTTTTTGAACGAGATAATGTATCAGATAGTAGATTTGCTAATTTGCGTTGCTCTGCTAGGGAAGCGGTTAAACGGCGAATCTGTTCGAAATGAGCCTCTTGTTTTTTACGGCTATCAAGTAGAATTTCAAGTTCGTTTTCAAGTTGTGCTAATCTTTCTTTGCGGGTGGGTTCTTCGTCCAACTCTTCGTCAATCTCCGCAATACGTCCTTCCACAACATCTAATCCTTTTTCTACCTCACGTCTTTTTTCTCCTGCACGTGTTTTATATACATCCCAAATTTCTAGTCCCAAAATATTGCCGAGAGTCTCTTTTCTTTTGCTAGCGGTCTGTTGGGTAAATTGATCGGCTTTGCCTTGCAGAAAAAATGCGGCGTTGACGAAAGTGTCGTAATCGAGGCGGAGCGTTTGTTCAATGCGCTCCTGCGTGGCACGTATAGTGGCTTCGGTGAGCGGTCGCCATAAGCCATTATCATAAATTTGAAATTCAAGATTTTTCTTTTTGCCACGTGGCATGGTGCGCTGGATGCGGTAAGTGTTATTTTCGTAACGAAAATCGTAAATCACTTCGGCAGCTTTAGATTGTAAATTGACGAGGGAATCATCTCGTTTACGCGCTTGCCCAAAAAGTGACCAAGTGATGGCGTCTAAAAGTGAAGATTTGCCAGCGCCATTATTCCCAGAGATACAGGCAAGATCAAACTCTTCGAAATTGAGTTCAACGGGGTCACGATAGGAAAGAAAGCCAGAGATTTTTAGGGTGATGGGTATCATGGTTGGAATTATACTCGAAGTGAAATGTGCATCTTGTTGACGCTTTGGATGCATAATAGTCCCCTTGACCTTCTGGCTCATACACGCTAAAATCCAACGGCTTTTTACCCAGATAAGCTAAAATAGGATCAATCTTGTTTGAGACACTTACCGGAAGACTAAACGAAGTATTTGATAAACTTAAGCGACGTGGCAAACTCTCTGCGGATGACGTAGATGTTGCGATGCGAGAAGTTCGTTTAGCATTGCTCGAAGCGGATGTGCATTATAGTGTTGTCAAATCTTTTGTTGCTAAACTCAAAGAAGAAATCATTGGTTCAGAAATTAACAGAGCTTTAAAGCCAGGGCAACAAGTTGTAAAAATCGTCAATGAAGAGCTAATTGCCATGCTTGGCGACCCCGCTCCACTTGAATTAAAAGGTGATAAACCGCGTGTTTTGATGTTGGTTGGTTTGCAGGGTGCAGGTAAAACAACTGCAGCTGGAAAATTGGCTAAAAAACTTAGGGAACGTGGTGAACGTGTTATGCTTGCAGCGGGTGACCCTTATAGGCCTGCGGCTGCGCAACAATTGCAAGCTCTTGGTGAAAGAATAGACGTACCTGTTTTTTGGGAAGAAGGTCTGAAGCCTGAAAAACTAGCAGAAAAAGCACTTAAACAAGCGAAAAAAGGTGGCTATACTCTCCTTATCATTGATACCGCTGGGCGCTCTCAGCTTGATGGCGAAATGATGGATGAGTTACGTGCAGTTGCTAAGAAAACAAATCCCGTAGAAACTCTGCTGGTCGTAGATTCGATGATTGGTCAGGAGGCGTTGCCCATTGCTGAGGGCTTCAGGGATGCTACCCAGCTGACTGGCTTAATCCTGTCGAAGATGGACGGTGATGCTCGTGGCGGCGCGGCAATTTCAATTCGCTCTGTAACAGGCGTGCCCATCAAATTTCTTGGTACTGGCGAAAAGTTAGATGCGCTAGAATCTTATGATCCTGCTCGACTTACTTCGCGTATTTTGGGCATGGGTGATATGATTGGGCTTATCGAAAAAGCAGAAGCTCTTTTTGATACCGAAGATGCTGAAAAACAAGCTCAGGATTTGATGGAAGGCAGTTTCACGCTTCAGAGTTGGATGGATCAGATGAAGCAGGTTCGTAAAATGGGACCGCTTGGACAAATTATGGATATGCTTCCTGGGCAAATGGGACAAGCTGCACGTGATATCCCCCCCGAAGAAATGGAAGCCCAAATGAAACGCACGGAGGCTATATTAAGCTCTATGACCGTGCTAGAACGAGAAAATCCGAAAATCCTAAATGCTAGCCGCAGAAGAAGAATAGCCGCTGGCTCTGGGAATACGGTGCAAGATGTGAACAAGCTCATGAAACAATTTCGTGAAACGAGCAAAATGTTCAAATTACTTCAAAAATCTGGGGGGCGTGGTCTCTCACGTCTCTTTGGTTAAGGTCATTACGAGAGTTTTATGAAGCAAGCTCCTTGCTCTCTCTTGGAGATTGCTTTGGTAATAAGACTGTCTTGAAATGATAAAATTGATACGGATAAAAAAGAAAAGAAGGAAACGCCCCCTTTAGCGTCCTCACTTTCGATTTGAGTATTATCCAACTAAAAATAAAAATTATCTAAATTAGGAGTACAAAAATGGTTCGTATCCGTTTACGCCGCACAGGCATGAAAGGGCAACCCTCTTACCGTATCGTTGCCGCAGACAAAGAAAAACCACGCGATGGTAAATTTCTTGAAATTTTAGGGACTTATAACCCTCGCACAGAGCCTTCAACGGTGACTGTTAAAGAAGACCTCATTTATAAATGGTTGAAAAATGGTGCTCAACCCAGTGATTCCGTTAATCAAATTTTTGGTTATACTGGTGTTACTGAACGCTACGAGCGTTTCAAAGCAGGTGAAGAAATTGATGTTCTCTTGGCTGAATCTGAAAAGATGATGGAAGAGCGCAATATAAACCCTCGCACCCGAAAGAACTAAAAGATGATAGAAGTATTGCGTAAAGCCTTGGGCTTTGCGCAATACGAAAGAGCATTTTAAATGAAAGAATTAATCGAATATATTTCCCGTTCCCTCGTAGATGAACCCGAAGACGTATCTGTTGAAGAATATGAATCTGGGCGACATGTAGAAATTGAATTGAGCGTTGCCCAAAAAGATATGGGGCGCGTCATTGGGAAACGTGGCAAAGTTGCCAATGCTATGCGTGCATTACTACGCGTAGCCGCTGAGCGTGAAGGCAAAAAAGCCTCTCTCGACATTCTGGAACCCTAATAAGGCAATAATGGCAAAGCAACACGCAAAGAATACTCATACAGGCTCATCATCCAACGGTGAGCCTGTATATTTAAATGTTGGATTTTTACGTCGCCCACATGGCGTACGTGGTGAAATTATGCTCGAAATTCAAACAGAGCATCCTGAAATTTTTCTTCCCGAAGCTCAGTTTTATCTTGGTGAAGAATATACACCTTATATCATTGCATCCAGCCGTCCGCATAAAAAAGGTATTTTGCTTTCCTTTAATGGTATTCAGGATAGGGATAAAGTTGGAGAGTTTCGGAATACCCACGTTTATGCAAAGATTAGCGAACTTCCTGATTTACCTGAAAAGGACTTCTATGATTACGAGCTTATTGGGCTTGAAATTGTTGAAGAAGAAACAGGGAAATCGCTTGGTAAACTTAAAGAGATTATCAAAACTGGGGCAAATGACGTTTATGTGGTGGAAAAAGAATCTGGAAGTGAGATTCTCCTCCCTGCGATTCCCGAAGTCGTCCTTGATATTGATCTTTCTGAGGGGCAAATGAGCGTTTTTCTGCTAGACGGGTTGATCGCGTAAAAAGCAAAAAGCTAGCGCAGATTTTGTTTTGTCTAAGGCATAATATCTTTCATTCTCCCTTACTTATTACTTTTTGGTGTCTAAAATGAACCCAAAATCTTATTGGATTGGCATCAACCTAGTCAAAGGAATCGGCGCAGTACGTTTGCGTAGTTTACTTGAATTCTTTGGTGATGCAGAAAGAGCTTGGGAAGCTAGCCCAGAAGATTTACGTTCAGCAGGATTAAGCCCAGCGATAGTCAAACGTTTTATCCACACTCGTGAAAATGTAGATTTGCAGAAAATCTGGGATGATATTGCCTCTAAAAATATCCGCGTCATGAATTGGGAAGACGCAGATTACCCTGCCCGTCTTCGTGAAATTGCTCAACCACCACCTATTCTTTATTTACAAGGCGAAATTCGTGAAGAAGATGCATGGGCAGTTGCCATTGTTGGCACAAGAAGAGTTACTGCCTATGGCAGACAAGTTACAGAAGAAATTGCTACATTTCTGGCGCAAAAGGGCATTACCATAGTCAGCGGGCTTGCCCGCGGTGTAGACGGGATTGCCCATCAAGCTGCCCTAAAAGCAGGCGGACGCACACTTGCCGTTCTTGGCTCTGGTGTAAATCGAATTTATCCGCCCGAACATCGTAATTTGGCAAAAAGCATTACTCAAGCTGGTGCTGTGCTAAGTGATTATGCACCTGATACACCGCCTGAAGGTTCTAACTTTCCGCCGAGAAATCGTATTATTTCAGGTCTTTCAATGGCAAGCATTATCATTGAAGCGGGTAAAACCAGTGGCGCATTGATTACGGCTAACTTTGCCCTCGAACAAGGACGTGAGATTTTTGCCCTCCCTGGTAATATTTATGCCCCGCAGAGCAAGGGACCAAATAAGCTTATTCAGAATGGCGCACACCCACTCTTGAGCCCACGTGATATTCTTGAAGTTCTTGATCTAACTCGTGTTACACAGCATAAAAGCGCACAACAAATGCTCCCAACCGATGCCACAGAGCTTCAGGTGCTTAGCTCACTCTCGCATGAGCCAAGCCATGTAGATGAGATCCGCGCTAATACTGGTTTGGCAGTAGAAAAAGTTTCTTCCACATTGGTTATGATGGAGCTCAAAGGCATGGTACGTCACGTTGGTAATATGAATTATGTGAGTGTTCGAGAAAGACAAGAAGAATATGAGGCGTAAATCCTCTCATCTATTAGAACTTGGGTGACATCCTTTAAAAAATGACAAATTCAAATCATACTTACGCAGTCATCATGGCTGGTGGCGGTGGAACTCGGCTTTGGCCCCTTTCACGCCGTAAAACGCCTAAACAGGCTTTGAAATTGCTTGGAGAAAAAACACTTTTCCAAAGCACAGTTGAACGTCTTGAGGGTTTTTTTCCTTTAGAACGAATTTTAGTTGTAACCATTGCGGAGCAAGCTGAATTACTTAAAGCACAAGCCCCCACTTTGCTCGAAGAGAATTTCATCATTGAAAAAGCTCCGCGAGGTACGGCCTCTGTCGTTGGGCTCGCTGCAACTATTTTACATCAACGTGATCCTGAAGCAATTATGGCAATTTTCCCCGCTGACCATTTTATTCGCAATCACGACCTCTTTTATCACCTACTTGAAGCAGCCGTCGAGACTACAGAAAAAGATTATCTAGTCACGCTTGGCATCACGCCCACTTTCCCCGCCACAGGTTATGGTTATATTCAGCGTGGTGAAAAACTCCCAGAAAGCTCAGCTTACCCCGTCTATAAAGTGAAGCGTTTCAAGGAGAAGCCGGGCAAGGAAGAAGCCTACGAGATGAGTGTGCGGGGTGGATATTCTTGGAATTCTGGGATGTTTATCTGGAAGACGGAGACCATTCTCGCGGAAATCGCACAGCAAATGCCCAAACTTAATGCTGTTTTGGATGAAATAACTGCATCGCTCCTTGACCCTAAACCTGCCTCCGTTGTGGATGCTTTATGGCTTTCTCTAGAAAGCGAGACCATAGATTATGGCATTATGGAAAATGCAGAAAAAGTAGCCGTTCTCCCAGCTAGCGGATTAGACTGGAGCGATGTTGGTAATTGGGATTCTCTCTACGATGTTGTTTTGCCAAATGATTCACAAGGGAATGTCGTTGTAAAAGGGAAGATGATTGCCGAAAACACACGAGAAACGCTTGTCTATGGTACAAATGAAAAACGCCTTATAGTTACCATCGGTGTAGATGATCTAATTATTGTTGATAGCGGCGATGTATTATTAATCGCAAATCGCGACCAAGCACAAGATGTGCGTAAAATTGTTGGTAAATTGAAAGAAGAAAATAAAGAAGAATACTTATAACGTAGAGTGCATTAGAATTTGCGCAATACGTTCTCCCGTAGGAGGAAGATTTGATAGCCTACTGCATGAAATGTAAAGAAAAACGAGAAATGTCTGAAGCAGAAGCGATTTTTAATAAAAATGCGACTCCTGCTACACGAGGCACCTGTCCCGAATGCGGAACGGGCATGTACCGCATGGGGCGTACAGAAGCGCACGAAGGTATGACCCCGCCACCTAAAGTTAAACGCGAAAAGAAAGCTGTAAAACGCAAAGGGAAATTGGTTATTGTAGAATCTCCTGCTAAAGCGCGCACAGTGGGGCGTTTTCTTGGGCGCGGTTATACCGTTAAAGCCTCTGTAGGGCATATCCGTGACTTGCTTCGTTCACAACTTTCTGTAGATGTAGAAAATAATTTTGAGCCGAAATATCGTGTGCCAAACGACAAACGCCCGATAATGAAAGAGTTGAAGAAACTCGCCTCAACTGCCAAAGAAGTTTATCTCGCCACCGATCTTGATCGCGAAGGCGAGGCAATTGCTTGGCATTTGTTGGAAGCGGCAGAAATTGCTCCGGAAACTGTAAAGCGTGTTGTTTTCCATGAGATTACCAAATCTGCAATCGACCATTCTTTTGCGTCTCCACGTGAAATTGATATGGATTTGGTGAATGCTCAACAAGGTCGGCGCATTTTAGATCGTTTGGTTGGCTATAGTATTTCGCCCATTTTGTGGGCAAAAGTACGCGGCAGACTTTCTGCTGGGCGTGTTCAATCTGTTGCTTTGCGGATGATTGTAGAGCGTGAACGTGAAATTGATGATTTTATCCCTGTTGAATATTGGAGTATTGGTGCAGAGTTAAAGCCCGATAAACTCAATAAAACTTTTATAGCTAAATTAGCACAAATTGATAAAAAGAAACCTGAGCTTTCAAGCGAAGAAATTGTAAAACCGATTCTCGCAGATATGGAGAAAGCGACGTATTCAATTAGCAAAATTAAGCGTGGTACGCGCAAACGAAAACCACCGACTCCCTTTATTACTTCTACACTTCAACAAGATGCTTCTCGTCGATTAGGCTTTACTGCCAAGCGTACAATGGCAGTAGCGCAACAGCTTTATGAAGGCATTGATGGAGAAGGTTTGATTACTTATATGCGTACAGATTCTACGAATATCGCAGAATCTGCGCTTGCAGAGGCGCGTGCGTATATCAGTGATGAGTTTGGGGAAGAATATTTGCCAACAACGGCACCCAAGCATAAAACACGCGCAAAAGGTGCTCAAGAGGCGCACGAGGCTATTCGTCCCACATCTGCTAACCGAACGCCATCCAGTTTGAAATCTCAATTAAATGCTAGCCAAATGAAATTATATAACCTGATTTGGCAGCGTTTCATTGCCTCACAGATGGAAGCAGCCGTTTACAATACTTTGAGAGTTGAAGTGACCGCCAAAACACCTACGCATGAATATCTTTTGCGTGCATCTGGCTCGTCTATCAAGTTTGCAGGATTTTTAGCCGTTTATGGTGATAAGAGAAATTTGAATGAGAAGAAAGACGAAAAGGGAGATGAAAACAGCGATATTCCCACTGGGTTGGAAGAAGGACAAGTACAAGAGTTGCTGCACTTGCTCCCCAAACAGCATTTCACTCAGCCACCACCACGATTTAGCGAAGCCTCTTTGGTGCAAGAATTGGAAGAGAATGGAATTGGGCGCCCTTCAACTTACGCGGCGACCATCTCGACGGTACAAGCACGGGGATACGCGGTGCGCGTTGATAAACGCTTGGAGCCAACTGAAACAGGCATAACTGTAAACGATTTACTGGTGAAATATTTCCCTGATATTGTCGATTATGGTTTTACTGCTCGTATGGAAGCGCGCTTAGATAAAGTGGCTGAAGGGAAAGAAGAATGGGTAAAAGTAATTAGTGATTTTTATGGTCCCTTTGCCAAGGAGCTTGAAATTGCTGAGAAAGAAATGCCCATGACAAAGCAAGAGCCAGAGAAAATTGGGCGCGCTTGCCCCAAATGTGGGCATGATTTGGTCTACCGCTTTGGGCGTTATGGGAAGTTTATTTCTTGTGGCGATTTCCCGAATTGTCGTCATACTGAGCCATGGTTAGATAAAATTGGTATCATTTGCCCCGATGATGGTGGCGATTTGATTAAGCGAAAAACCCGTAAGGGCCGTGTTTTTTATGGTTGTGCGAATTATCCTGAATGTGAATTTACTTCATGGAAGCGACCAATTCCTGAGCCTTGCCCAGATTGTAAGGGGTTGCTGGTTGTGAGGAATAAGCGGCAGACGCAGTGTGTAAAATGCGAAGAGATATTTCTGCTAGATGATATTCAGGTAGATAGCGAAGAGTAAAAAAAATGATATATAAAAGCCCTGTTTTGAACTTTCATTAAAACTGTTCGCCCTCAAAGGTCATTGGACAAATATAGTGAAATATTAATGGAGGCT
>JABGQV010000027.1 GCA_018648655.1 Anaerolineae bacterium
AACCAACTCCATCTCTAATTCCTATACGCCCGACCCCCTGAACGCTTACGTTTTTGTTTCTAATTCTCCGCCAAAAAGGATTATCCAAATCTCGCCTGAGAGCAAATTTAGTCGTGTAAAAGGTGAGCTGGGGTCTTCACTGAGTTCTTCTAGCGTAAAAGATGAATTAGGCGCGAGCCGAATAATTGTTCCCTCGGGCAATAAATCAATGCGGGCACGGCCATTTTCTCCACTTTCTGCACTGCCGCCCACAAAAAGCATGGTGCCGAATTCTGCTTCTTTTGCACCATTGCCTGCATTTGGGCGTACTTCAACGTTATTTTCGACTTCACCAAAAATTGCTTCTCGGCTTGCCATTATTCCTTCGAGTGGAGGGTAAGCTGTGCGTGGTTGCGGCGGAGCACAGGCAGAGAGTATAAAGACAAAAAAAACTAAAGTAATTATTCTTTTTTTTGACATGCTACCTCCATAAAGTAGGGAATGTTTTGCCTATTTATTTTACTGCTAAAACTTCCATTGCCGCACCCGCCATTAGAGCCACTGCACGTGATAAAGTGGCCTCATCAAAATCAAATTTAGGGTGGTGATGCGCATAATTCAGCTCTTTTTCAGCATTTGCAGAACCTATAAAAAAATAGCATCCTGGCACTTGATCTAATACAAAAGACATATCTTCTGCGCCCATAGTTAAGTAATTTCCTGTATCAATTTTTCTTTCAGGGCATAACTCTTGTGCGGCTTTTTGTACCTTTGCCGTAATTTCGGCTTCATTAATCACCGCAGGTGAAATGCATGTTAGGTCAATTTCGACTTCGCAACCCATTGCTTTGGCCGTATTTTCTACAATCTTATTAAAGCGTTGGATGACAACTTCGCGAACTTCTTTCTCAAAAGTGCGGATTGTGCCCGTCATCTCTGCTTTGGGTGGGATGACATTAAAAGCTTCGCCCGCACGTAAACTTGCTACCGTTAAAAGAGCAGGTTTCAAAGGAGATATATTTCTCGCAACCACACTCTGCAAAGCAGAGACAATTTCACTTATGGCCAAAACAGGATCAATCGTGGTCTCTGGCATTGCCCCATGCCCACCTTTCCCGTAAACCGTGACCTTGAAATATTCTGCTCCAGCCATCATCGGGCCTGTGCCAATCCCCAACCAGCCGAGTGGTTTTTCGTTCCACAAATGCAAAGCGAGGGCATAATCCACTTTAGGATTTTCTAGAATACCATCTGCTATCATTTGCTCTGCGCCGCCCATGCCATTTTCGTTAACGACCCCTTCTTCGGCGGGTTGAAAGATAAATTTGATAGAACCAGCAATATCCTCGCGCATTTCATTCAGAATCTTTGCCACAGTTAGCCCAATGGCAACATGACCATCATGCCCGCAAGCGTGCATTCTTTTTGGGTTTTGCGAGGCATATTCTGCCCCCGTCTCTTCGTGGATAGGGAGTGCGTCCATATCAAAACGAAGCAAGAGAACGGGGCCAGGCTTTGCGCCCTCGAGCAGGGCAACCACACCCGTTTTAGCGACCTCTGTAGTGACTTCAAGATCAAGCGCGCGCAATTCTTTGGCAACGATTTCTGCGGTGCGGATTTCTTCAAATCCTAGTTCTGGGTGCATATGAAAATCACGCCGAAGAGTTTGTGTGTAAATAGAAAGAGCTTGAGCTTTCTTGATAAAATTGGTCATTTGGTACTCCTATATTATGTATGCCGATTACTTTACCATAATTTTAACGTAGCTTATGAAATTGTGCTTTTTTCTTGACAGCCTCCCTCAAGCCCTCTATACTCACATAAGAACTTCATCAGACTATTTACAGAGGGAAAATGCGCCTACTCAATACATCCTCCCGAAAATTTCTTCTAATTATTGCCATTTTGATACTCTCTTTTTCTGCGCCTCT
>JABGQV010000162.1 GCA_018648655.1 Anaerolineae bacterium
TTCGTGAAGGCGGTCTGACCGTCGGCGCAGGCGTTATCACTAAATTACTCGACTAGTCGAGTATAAAAAGAATTTAGTAAATTCAAATCTGACAGGTCTTTGCAAAGTATTGCCAGCGTAGACCTGTCAGATTTTGTCCCTAATTAGATAGAAGGACAATCCCTAAAAAGATTGTAGAAGTGAAAAAATATGTCTGGAAAAAGAGGCGTTCGCCCTGTTGTAACACTAGCTTGTGAAGAATGCAAAGAGCGAAACTATACTACTGAAAAAAACCGCCGCAATGACCCTAGCCGCATTGAGCTAAAGAAACATTGCTCACGCTGCCGTAAACATACCTTGCATCGCGAAACCAAGTAAAGAGTACGGTTTTCATGTGAAATAACATGAGAATATATAGGCCAGTAGCTCAATTTGGCAGAGCAACGGTCTCCAAAACCGTAGGTTGTGGGTTCGATTCCTGCCTGGCCTGCCTAGAAAAATAACGCCGTCCTCTCACAAGGTTATGAGGCGGCGTTTTATCCGTCAAATAGGATAAAGGAGAATCTTTTGGCTGAGAAGAATAATAAGAAGACAGGCAAAAAACAAAATGCGATTCAACGTTTTGTGCGAGAAACTTCTGGAGAATTACGAAAAGTTTCTTGGCCTTCACGTGAAGAAGCCACTCATCTGACTGGCATTGTTATTATTACGATGATTTTCATGGGCGCATTTTTAAGCGTAGTAAGTGCAATCTCTAGCAGATTGTTAGACGTAGTTTTTGGCATCTAAATATTTTGAAGTAGAGGACTCTCATGGATTTTGAAAATCCAGAAGAACAATTGGACGAAGTATCTCAGAATGATGATGGAGCTGTAGACGCAGATATGTCTTCAGCATCTTCCCCTTTAACAGACTCTGCTAATACGCACGTGGAGCCTGAACTTGGTTCCGTTGACGAAGCATCTTCTCCTCTTATAGAAGATGATGAGGAAGATCCTACCGATTGGTTTGTTGTTCATTGTTATTCTGGTTATGAGAATAAAGTTCGGCATAACTTAGAGCAACGTATAGAATCAATGGGCATGAAAGACATGATTTTTGATGTCATCATTCCTACTCAAGAAGAAATTGAAGTCAAAGATGGAAAGCGGCGCACAGTAGAGCGACGTGTTTTTCCTGGCTATGTCTTGGTGAATTTGATTCTTACTGAAGAATCTTGGTTTGTTGTTCGCAATACTCCTGGTGTAACAGGTTTTGTTGGAATGGGTAACCTTCCTACACCTTTGCGTCCGGATGAAGTTGCTCAAATTATTAAGCGTATGGAAGCAGATTCGCCAATGATTAACGTTACTTTCAAAGTTGGTGAGCGTGTTCGTATTGTGGATGGGCCTTTTAATGATTTCCGCGGAATTGTGGCTGATATAGATATGGACCGAAGCAAAGTGCGTGTTAATGTAAGTTTCTTCGGACGTGAAACACCTGTCGAGTTGGACTTTTTACAAGTAGAAAAAGCTTAAGAGCTATCGCTTATCCTTTATGGGAAAATGCTCGCTCAAGCAGATGTTGATTAGTAGTACACAAGTTGAAATCACGTTTGGTGCGGTGCACAGCCTCATCAATAGTTTGTTCTGATAGTTATCAAATCCCGATAGTTTTTTTTTCGGTAAAACAAAGTGGGAGGGTATAAAATACCCGCTAAAACCACATAGGAGTAATAATGGCAAAGAAATATAAAGCAACAATACGTTTACAGATCGAGGCTGGCAAGGCTAATCCCGCGCCTCCTATCGGTCCTGCCTTAGCTGGGCACGGCGTAAATATTATGGCGTTCTGCAAAGAATATAACGCTAAAACATCTAGCCGCCCTGGGGAGATTCTCCCTGCAGAGATTACTGTCTTTACTGATGGTTCTTTTACCTTCATTTTGAAAACTCCCCCTGCTGCAGAATTGCTTCGTAAAGCAGCTGGCGTTGACAAAGGTTCAGGTGAACCAAATCGTGAAAAAGTAGGCACTGTAACTAAAGCTCAAATTCAAGAAATTGCAGAAATAAAGATGAAAGATTTAAATGCAATTGATATTGAAGGCGCAATGTTGCAAATTGAAGGTACCGCCCGCAGTATGGGTATTTTAGTTAAATAATTATAGGTGGGAGGGCGATAAAGCCCGTTTGCACCACGGAGGATAACTTTATGGCAAAGCATGGAAAGAAATACCGAGCCTCGGCAGAGAAAATAGAGCAAGATACCTTTTACGCTTCAAGTGACGCGATGAACTTAATAATAGAAACATCAACTACAAATTTTGATTCGACCGTTGAAGTGCATATCCGCACAGGGCTTGATCCTCGTAAAGCAGATCAACAAGTTCGTGATACCGTCAATTTACCACATGGCTTAGGCAAAAAGGTTTCTGTTTTAGTTTTTGCTGAGGGTGAAGGCGCTACTATTGCTCGTGAAGCAGGTGCTGATTATGTTGCTGATGATGATGAAATGATGAAAAAAATCCAGGATGGCTGGACAGGTTTTGATATAGCCATTGCTACCCCTCAGATGATGGGAAAAGCTGGCCGTTTAGGTCGCGTTTTGGGACCCCGTGGCTTGATGCCAAATCCAAAAGCTGGTACAGTTGTGCAAGCTGAAGATTTGCCCAAAGCTATTGAAGAATCTAAAGCTGGTAAGGTTGAATACCGCCTTGATAAAACGGCAAATATGCATATCCCCATTGGTAAGGTTTCTTTTGGATCAGAAAAATTGATGGGTAATTTTACTGCTCTGATACGTGCGATTGTCAAATCTCGCCCTGCTGCTGCAAAAGTATATATTGAACGCATAACTTTTGCTTCAACTATGGGACCTGGCGTTAAAGTTGACGTATATCAGGCTCAATCACTCTAAAGTTAAGGATTAAATTTATATCCTATAACCTAAAAAAACCTATCACTTCGCCGAAGAAAGCAGGTGCTTTATAAAAGAGCTTAATTTCCTGCCCAGACGGAGACTAAATAAATTTCATCCCCTTTTGGGGTAGAAAAGTCTTTGCCTGATGAATGCGGATAGGTAAAGACTTTTTTTATGAAAGGAGGTTTAAATTGGCACTATCGAAAGAACGTAAAGAAGAAGTTTTGGCCCAATATAATGATTGGATGAGCCGAAGTGAAGCCCTAATTCTTTTAGCATATAAGGGCGCTTCTGTACAAGATATGGAAGAAGCCCGTGCTAAGGTTCGTGAATCTGGTGGCGAGTTCCATGTTGTGCAAAACCGATTGGCTAAATTGGCTATAAAAGCTAATGATCTTGAAGTTCCTGAAGGATATTTTGAGAATAGCACTGCAATTGGTTTTGCCTTTGAAGATGTTGCATCAACAGCAAAAGCCTTAGCTGATACAGCAAAGGAAGTTGAAGCTTTCGAATTCAAAGGCGGTTATATGGGAGCCGAACTACTTAGCCCTGAGCAAGTAGTTGCACTCTCTAAATTACCGTCCTTACCTGAAATGCGCGCTAAGTTGCTTGGCACTATCCAAGCCCCAATGAGTCAGTTGGTGCGTACTCTTGCCGAGCCCGCTCGCGGACTTGCGGCTGTAATCAAAGCATATTCTGAAGAATCTGCTGCTGCGTAGCCTTAGAGGCTATTGCGTAAATTAATAGAATTACCATACTAAGAAGAAGTAAATAAAATAGCTAAAAACTAAGGAGTTTTATAATGGCTGCTGATCTCGAAAAAATTGTTGATGAATTAGGCGCAATGAGCGTTCTCGAAGCCGCTGAATTGGTTTCACTTTTAGAAGAAAAATGGGGCGTTTCTGCTGCTGCTCCTGTTGCTGTTGCTGCCGCTGGTGGTGGTGCTGTAGAAGCTGCAGAGGAAAAGACCGAGTTTGATGTTGTCCTCAAAGACACCGGTCCTAAGAAAATTGATGTCATCAAAGCTATTCGCCAATTGACTAGCTTGGGCCTCAAAGAATCTAAAGAATTAGCTGAAACCGCTGGTTCTAAAATCCTTGCCGAAGTTGGCAAAGATGCTGCTGAAGATGCAAAACAAAAACTTGAAGCTGCTGGTGCAGTTATCGAGATTGCTTAATTTTCAGACTAGTTTTAAAAAAGAAAAGCGGCTCAGAAATGAGCCGCTTTTTTGTTTTGTGAAAGGAATGTTTTTTAAACGACAGTTTTGTCAATTTGCCGGATAACCATCACTACTTTTCCTTTGATTTCTAAGGATTCGCTTTTATCTATATAAATAGGCTCCATTGTGGGGTTAGCAGGTTGTAGCCTATAGCCATTTGTTTCTTTATAGAAATACTTGAGGGTTGTCTCATCCCGCTCAGGGAGCCATACAGCAACCATTTCTCCATTTTTGGCTTCTCCGCCAGTTGGCCTCATAATCACTATATCTCCGTCGTTAACCATTGCATCAATCATTGAGTCGCCGTCAACCTCTAAGGCAAAGAGTGCTTCATCTTTTTCGGGATGAGGTAATAGTGTGTGGGCAATATCGACCGATGCTTCAGCATCAAAATAGTTAAAATCAGAAGCGGGGACTGGAATTGGCTCACCTGCCACAATTCTTCCGGCAATAGGTATTTTGAACATCTCTCCTAGGGGGTTGAGATCCGTCAGTTGAATTCCACGTGAAATTTTTCGTTGACGCTCTATTTTTCCCATTTTTTCTAACTGGTCCAAATAATAATTGACTACTGACGTCGATGAGATACTTGTCGCCTTACCAATTTCACGGATAGTGGGTGGGTAGCCCTCGCGCTTTTGATAAGATTTTAAAAATCGTAAAATCTTTTTGTGGCGCTCACTAAGTCCTTTTTTCTTGTGTGCCATCATAATTGCCTCCAGGGTAACTTTCTCGCTCATTTGTGCTATGAAATAATACCCGAACATGCGTTCTTCGTCAAGTCTTTTTTCAATTTATAAAATTGCACTTACTTCTCAAATCTAAGATGTAAAAAGAGGATGAGACATTTTTTGAGCCCATCTCTCAATAAAGAGATGTTATATTCTTAATATTTGTTCAAAAAAACTTTTAAAGAAACAAATCAGCTCTAAAATAAGAAAAATCAATATGCCTATTAATAAAATCAATAATTTGCTTGACTTTATTTTTGTTTTATGTATAATATATGCATATTGAAAAAGTAAACTTGTAAATTTAAGGAGAAAGATATGTTTACTACAAATAATCACTATGAATTGCACATTAGCCGTCACAATGACTTAGAAGAAATTGCAGGTAAAAGACGTTTGATTGCATCTCTTCAAAAAAACAATGGTGCTCTTACCCTCCGCAAACGTGTTGGGAGAAGCTTGATTGGCCTCGGCCAGAAACTTGTTGAGCAGCCAGAGCGCGAACTTCAAGTTCAGTTTTCTTCATAAGAATATTCCTCAGGAAAAATAATGATTGAAAATCAAATAGCACGTTGGAAAGAAATCTATCATGAATATCCTAAAGATTTTTGGGTATTAATTGGTGTTTCTTTTATAGATCAATTAGGTGGAGCCTTGCTCTTCCCTTTCTTTGCTTTATATATCACCGCTAAATTCAATGTTGGGATGGTCGAAGTTGGCATCCTGTTTGCGCTTTTCTCCCTTTCTAATTTTGTTGGCAGTATTTTAGGTGGGGCACTCACCGATCGCTTTGGGCGTAAACAAGTCGTGATTTTTAGCCTTGTTGCTACATCTATCAGCAGCGTCTTTATGGGGCTTGCCAACGAGCTAGAAGCCTTTTATGTGATAGCAGCCCTAGCTGGGGTGCTTAGTGTTGGTGGCCCTGCTCGTCAAGCAATGGTAGCCGATATTCTTCCTGAGAAAAAACGGGCGCAGGGGTTTGGGGTCCTACGTGTCTCTGCTAACCTATCTGTAGCGATTGGCCCTGCGATTGGTGGTTTGCTTTTAGGTGTAACCTCCTACCTCACTCTATTCATTATTGATGCGCTGGCTAGCACAATTGTCGCGATTCTCTTTGCGCTAGTTATTCGAGAAACAAAGCCTGAAACCGCAGAAGGTGAAGAAGAAGAGAGTGTATCGCAATCTTTTGGCGGTTACCTAACTGTACTTAAAGATTCGTTTTTCATGCTTTTTGTAGGTGCTTGCATCTTGATGGGATTAGTTTATGTTAACCTAAATGCTTCTCTTGGTGTTTATCTACGCGATGAGTTTACAGTTACCGAAGCAGGTTACGGGATGCTCTTGAGCCTGAACGCCCTTATGGTTGTTCTCTTTCAGTTTGCTATCACGCGCCGCGTAGAAAACAGGCCGCCTATGCTCGTTATGGCAGCAGGTATGTTGCTTTATGCAATCGGTTTTGGATTATATGGTTTTGTTTCAACAACAGCCATGTTTATCTTAGCAATGATTATTCTGACCATAGGTGAAATGCTCATTGCGCCCGTTTCTCAAGCCCTTGTAGCTACCTTCTCACCTGAAAAAATGCGCGGACGTTATATGGCAGTTTTCGGTATATCATGGATGGTGCCCTTTGCGGTTGGGCCTTATTTAGCAGGATTAGTTATGGATAATATGGACTCACGCATTCTCTGGTATATCGCTGGTGGAATTGGCATACTCGCTACTTTTTCTTTTCTTTGGCTACATGGCAAAATGAAACCAGCCCCCTCTGATATAGAAATTGAAGTTCTCGCTTAAGTACTTAAAAGAATCTAGCTACTTGTGATGCTCTGCATTTTAAGTAGTAAAAAATGAAAAAGGAGTCTCCTATGAACCAAATACTCACTCAATGTCCTGTCTGTAAAGATGAACTTACCATTACCCGTTTACACTGCTCATCTTGTAATACCTCTATAGAAGGACGTTTCTACTCAGGCGCATTTGCCAATCTTTCGAAAGAACAAATGAAGTTTATCGAAATCTTTGTTCGTAATGAAGGCAAAATAAAACATGTAGAAAAAGAGCTTAGCCTTTCCTACCCTACTATTCGTAACCGCCTGCACGAAGTTATTCGAGCAATGGGATATGAGCCAGGTAAAGATGAAAGCACCAGCGTAGATGAAGAAACTCGTCGCAGTATCCTTGCAGATCTTGATGTTGGTAATATTTCAGCTGAAGATGCTATGCGCATTCTAAATGGTGAAGGGAGCTAAAAATGAATAAAGAAACCTTAAAAATTGATGACGCCCTTGTTTTAGAAATAACAGATATTGCTGGCGATTTACGCGTTAGAGGCTGGGAGCATGATGAAATTCAGGCAAAAACCAGCGGTGAGATCCTTGAAATTCTATCCAAAGACGAAAAAATTAGCCTAAAATGTGATAGTGATCTCATATTATCGCTGCCCTCAAAAATCAAACTTATTATTGGCAATATCTCAGACGATGCTAGTTTTCGTAATATAGGGCAGGTTGAAATCGGGCAAATTGGTGGCGATCTCAGCTTGCGCCAAGCAATATCACTCACTGTTAAATCTATTGGTGACGATGCTTCTATTCGCAACGTCTCTGGAGAAGTTAATATAGGCGAAATTGCGGATGATCTTCATCTGCGAAGCGTGCAAGGCAGTGTCAATGTTAAGGTTGGTAATGATGCTATTTTATATATCGATCCACAAAAAGATAGCGAGCATGAAATTTCTGCGGGCAATGATATTCTTCTTCGTTTACCTAATAATGCGGATGTGCGATTAGATTTGAACGCGGGGGATGAATTGCACGTAGATTATCCAGATATAGAAAACTCAAACTCGGATGAAGAGCAGCAGCGCAAACTTGACCTTGGGCTTGCTACCGCTAAAATGACACTTACTGCTGGTGGAGATTTACACGTTACCACAGCGACCAAACCTTGGGCAGATATGGCAGATTTCGACATCCCGGGTATTCCAGATATCTCTTTTCCCTTTGAAGACTTTGATTTTCCTCAATTTGCAGATGACGTTGCTGAAAAAATCTCTCGTAAAATGGATTCGATCCCCGACAATATTGCTGAACATTTTTCACATAAAATGGATTCCTTTCCTGATGATTTTACCGAAAGAATTTCTCGTAAATTAGATTCAAAGCTCAGAAGAGCTGATAAAGAAATGCGTCAGGCAGAGAAAAAAATGCGCCAAGCTGAAATAAAAATGAAAAAACATCATTTTTCACCAGAGAATTGGGGCGCAAAAGGAAAGAAGAAAGCTGTTTCTAGTGATGAGCGTATGCTTATTCTAAAAATGCTAGAAGAAAATAAAATTAGTACAGATGATGCAGAAAAGTTACTTTTAGCACTAGAATCGTAATATAAGATTTGCCTTATTCTCTTCTCTTTTAGAAAGGCTCTGCCTTGCAGAAGGGATGAGTAAATGGAGATAGAATGTCTGATAATGAGATGAAAGAAATTTTGAAAATGGTAGAAGATGGCAAAATAACTGCCGAAGAAGCTAGCGAGTTGTTGAATGCCCTCGAAGCCGACGATATTGTAGATGAAGCAGAAGCTGATATAGGGGAAGCAAGCGCAACTTTCTCGCGCGAAGCAGAGCCTAATCTGAAATCTATTGCTGATAAAGTTCGTAGCTTTTGGAGAATCCCATTAGTTATAGGCGTTGTCATCACTGTTTTAGGCGGTTTATGGATGCTTGGTGCGATGCAATCTGCGGGATTTGGTTTCTGGTTCTACTGCGCATGGTTGCCGTTTTCACTAGGCGTTCTTTTGGTTGTTCTTGCGGCTGGTAGTAGAAAATCGCATTGGCTTTTTGTAAAAGTAAAGCAAGCACCTGGCGAAAAACCCCAAAATATCACTTTTGGATTTCCGCTCCCTTTACGTTTTTCGGCATGGATTTTGCGTAATTTGGGGCATCATATTCCTGGTATGGAGAATGCGGTGGGTGTAGATGAGATTTTAGAAAAATTGGCAAATACCCCTATTGGAGATTCTGCGCTGATTGTAGATGTGCACGATGACGATGGTGAAGAAGTGCAAGTTTTTATAGGCTAGAGGAGAAATATTATGATGGCAACAACTGAAGAACGCATGAAAATTTTGAAGATGATTAGTGAAGATAAAATTAGTGCAGAAGAAGGCGCACAACTTTTAACTGCGCTAAGTCAAAGTGAAAAGGCACCAACGCCACGACCGAAAGCTGGCACACCGCGCTGGTTAAGAGTGAAAGTAACCGATGTGGGTAGCGGACGTTCGAAGGCTACGGTACAAATTCCGCTTGCGCTAGTAGATGCAGGGATGAAGATTGGTGCTCATTTTGCTCCTGAACTTGAAGGCATGGAAATGGACAGTATTACTGAAGCTTTTCAGCAAGGTATCACAGGGAAAATAGTTGATGTGATTGATGAAGATGACGGGGAGCATGTGGAGATTTATATTGAGTAAATGAAGCTTATTTGATAAGCTTAATGGTGAAGAAAAAAGGGTGCAGCTCATTGTGAACTGCACCCTTTTTTTGTTGTTATTAATTTGAAATCATTCGCATTTCTTAAGTGTATTTGTCCCACTACCACCATCACATTGATCTGTACCTTGCCCTCCATCAAGATTATCGTTCCCATTGCCACCAAGCAATATGTCATTTCCCTTTCCTCCACTTAAAATATCATCACCATCTCCACCAATAATGCAGTCGTCACCACCTAAGCCTTTTAGTTGATTTCCACCTGTATCATTTCCGCTTGTCCCTAAAATTAGGTCGTTTGTTTGGGTAGGACTATCTCCATTACTGGGAATAATGATATTAAATAGCGTCATGGTGCATTCTGGTGGTTTTAGTTGATTTGGATCTAGTTGGTGGGTGGTGTGACTGAGTCCCTCTGGGCGGATTGTATTTGTAGCGGCAACGCCGCTCCAGACGCCCAATAAAATAAGGAAGAATAGGAGAGCTAAAATAGACATAAGCCATCTCGTTTTTAGAAACTTAAACATTTTATTCTCCTTCTACTAAGATGATATTTTCTTCTGCATTATTTTCTCTTATTAAGTTTTTATCCCCTAATACTACGTTAAGAAAAACGTTGGTGATTTCAGGATCAAATTGATGTCCGGCTTGTTCTCTGAAATATTGACAACTTTTTTCATATTCCCAAGCATCTCGATAGGGGCGTGATTGTTGCAAGGCATTCCATATATTCACAATTGCAATAATACGCGCACCAATAGGGATTTCTTCTTTCTCCAAGCCTTCGGGGTGTCCACTTCCATCCCATCGTTCATGTTGATAATAAATTATTTCAGCGATTGGCTTGAGAAGTTCAATTCCATCTAGTTGGTCGTGGGCATAGGCAGGATGATTACGAATTAATTCTAGTTCAGCTTGTGTTAGTTTCTTCTTCTTGTCTAGGACTTCTTGAGGAATATTCATTAATCCAATTTTATGCAAATAAGCTGCCATACGGATTTCCTCTAGCTCTGTGTCGTGTATTCCTAAGGCGCGAGCAAGTTCATAAGCCATCTCAGCAATTTGGTCGGCTTGGCCTTGAGTATATAATTTATTATCGACAGCATTTGCCCAACCCTTGAGAGCATGTTCATATGCAGCCCATACTTTGTCATTTCTTTTTTTCAAAAAGGGTAGTTGCCATTTGGCTTTGTTTTTCTTTTCTTCTTTTGCTTGGATTATTGCTAGTGGGGTGCTAGTTTCTTCCATTTCATAATGGTAGAGTTGCTCAGCTGTTTGAACAAAAAAATGATGCTGATCATTCTCTGGTAAATGTAAGATGGTTCGTTGGTCTTGCTCGGCTAAATTTGCTAAATCATCGAGACTTGCAATTTCTACTCGATCTGGCTTCATCAAAAGTTGGGTATCACGAGCCTCAATCAACATTGAGCCATACCAGACGCGTAAGCGCTCTAATTCATTTTGTTGAGTAGCTTGAAATATATGAAATAGAGAGATAAAGAGCATTATAAGAGCAGGGATTCCAAGCAATACAGATACCCAACGAGCAAAAGATATGGATATTTGCATGCCAAAGATATTTAGATGATTTTTTTCATAAGTTACTCTACTAATCGCACTTTCTAGATTAGGGCTAAGTATATTATTTTCACCAGTATTATTTTGCGATAATCGAACCTCAAGCTCATCGATTTGAAAATTTAAGGATGGATTAAAAGTATCTGCTAAATCAAGTTCTGCTAGGCTTCCTTGAATATCTATATCAGCTAAAATGGATAGGCTATAACGTCCACGTTGGACGCCAGTTTCTCTTTCTAACGTATCGATAAAAGCCTGAATATCATCTAGATTTAGTATTCCAGATGCTGTGAATACATTTCCTGTAAAAGATGTTTCAGGGATCAATTCCAGAGTTCGTTTCCAGCCCCTATCATCACTGACGCGTGCTAGAAAATGGTAAGTTCCGTTAATGCTATTCGGGTTTAGAGAGAGAAAAAGATAATCCATTGTTACAGTAAAGGATTCATTTAACTGGCGAAAAATCGGCTCACCAGATTGCACTTGAGGAGAATCGTATATCCCTTCAGGAACATTTGCCGTATAACGAAAAAATGCCTGTTGGTTATAGGAGACGGGGGTTTCTATTTTATTTAGCAATGGTTGCTTAAAAGATGCGATACCTAATACGAAAGCACCAAGAGCAATAATGGCTAATATAAGGAGAGTTTCACTTGAGTTTTGTTGAGAGCTGGTCATAAATTTACCTTCCCCACGCTGGTCTTTATTTCGGAGTTTTTCTTTGCGTGGAGTTAGAGTTATAAAAAAAAATAGTAAGCGTTCAGGGGGTCGGGCGTATAGGAATTAGAGATGGAGTTGGTTCC
>JABGQV010000107.1 GCA_018648655.1 Anaerolineae bacterium
CGTTTGCGCTGGTGGCGGAATTGGCAGACGCGCTAGGTTGAGGGCCTAGTGAGGTTCATACCTCATGCGGGTTCGACTCCCGCCCAGCGCACCAAGAAAAATGCCCGACTTTTCAGTCGGGCATTTTTTGTTAATTATGCTAGCTTGAGGCTTAGTGATCTAAAATCTGTGATAGGAAGAGCTTGGTACGTTCTTCTTTGGGGTTATTATAAAGATCGTGCGGGGTAGTATGCTCTACGATTTGTCCATTATCCATGAAAAGGATTTCATCTGCGGCCGAGCGAGCAAATCCCATTTCATGAGTGACGCAGACCATTGTCATACCTTCTTTCGCAAGATCAAGCATTACATCTAGCACTTCTTTGATCATTTCAGGGTCAAGTGCGCTAGTGGGTTCATCAAAAAGCATAATTTTTGGGTTCATTGCAAGCGCGCGCGCTATTGCAACACGTTGCTGTTGTCCACCAGAAAGATTGCTAGGGAAAACATCTGCCTTTTCAGGAATACCAACACGCTCAAGTTGCTTCATAGCTATCTCATGCGCTTCTTCTTTAGAGCGACCGCGTACCACTTTTTGGGCAACTGTAACATTTTCTAGTGCTGTTAAGTGTGGGAAAAGATTGAAGAGCTGAAAAACCATCCCAACTTCAGTGCGGATTTCGTTAAGTTCTTTTTCGTTTTTCCCAAGTTGTTTACCGTCAATCCAGACTTCGCCGCTCGTTGGTGTTTCAAGATGATTGATACAGCGTAACATGGTTGATTTTCCAGAGCCGCTAGGGCCAATCACAACAATTACTTTGCCTTTCTTAACTGTGAGATTTACGCCATCTAAGGCTTTTACGGCGCCAAAGTGCCTATATAGGTCTTTAAGAACAATAATATTTTCTGGTCTAGTCATTTTTGCTCAATCTCCTTTCCATAACCTGAACCAAAAGAGAAAGCATAACTGTTATGGATAAATACATCACAGATACAGTGATATAGGCTTCTCTAAAACGGAAGGTACTGCCAGCATATAAACGTGAAACTTGGGTAATATCGCGCACTGCCAAAACAGACACAAGCGAAGAATCTTTGACCATTGCTACAAAATCGTTGCCCAGTGCGGGCAAAACATTACGCACAGCTTGGGGCAAAATAATATGCCGCATCGCTTGCCCATAGCTCATCCCCAGCGAACGCGCGGCTTCCATTTGCCCTCGTGTTATAGATTGAATGCCAGCCCTAAAAATTTCTGCTAAGAAGGCACCATAAGTAACAGATAAGGCAACAATAGCACGCGTATTCATGGTGAGTGATTTGTTACCAAAGGCACTCAGCGGCTCTCCTAAGAAGCCTAAGCCCGCTTCTGTGAGCGATACGCCAAGCGCATTTAGCCCATCCACGAGCATGGGAACACCGACCAAAGCGATGAAGAAAATCAACACCAACATTGGAATGCCACGAATTAGCTCTACATATAGGCGGGACAAATTATTGAAAAATATATTTTTCGAAATTCGCCCTAAGCCGGCTAATAACCCGAGCATGAGGGCAAAAGCATAAGAAATCAAAGCTGTTTTAATCGTAATGCCTATACCAGCTTTAATAAAAACGAAGGCTTCACTATAGTTCTCACGGGTGTAAAAAATATACCCAGCCCAGATAAAGATAAGAATAATAGCAAAAAACCACCAGGGTTGGTCTCTGAGCGTTTTTTCCGATTCGGTATCTTTTATTTCAATTTGAGGTGCAGAAGGTTCCATACTAGAAATCTCCTTAGCTATTAGCTAATAGTTCGATTGCTGTGGCATTTCTTTTGCCTTCACAATCGGGGAATCCACCTTCTTGGGCGGAGACAGGAAACAAACAATGTTGTTCTACTTGACACGCAAGCATAGGTTATATTTTCTCTTTACGCAAGGGAGTATATATTTTTTTAGAAAAAATTTACGCTCAGCATTCCCATCAACATGCCCTAGCTCACAAAACGATGAAAAACCTGATTGCCCAAAATACGTGCATGGTGTGTTAGTCGCAAGGCCTTTAAATCTCCTTCGCCCACCCACTCCAGTAGCTCTAACTTCAACAATTCATCAATCTCTTTATCAAAAATATCTTGCATAGAATGACCAAAACGTGCTTGAAAAGGCTTTGCTAAAACACCCTCCTTGGTTAAGCGTAAACCAAGCATCATTCTTTCACTCATTTCTGTTTTAAGGTCAATCTTTTCTTGAAAAGTCATAGCCGGGGAGAAAGGAAATTCAAAATTAGAATCACCAAGTTCTACTTGAGACAGCCGCTTTATATATTTTTTAATTTGTGGGGTATTTGAATAACGCGTATTCTCTGTATACCCATGTGCCCCAACGCCAAATCCAAGATAAGGAAGATTATGCCAATATTGTAAATTATGCTTGCAAGTATAAGCTTTTCCACTAGAAGAAAGCTTTGCCCAATTGCTAATTTCGTATTGGGTATATCCATTTTTCTCTAAAAACTCACTCGCCCATTCATACATATCTGCTGCAAGGTCAGGGTCTGGCAACGGAATCATACCGCGATCTGCCCAATGCCCAAAAGGCGTACCCTCTTCTATCGTAAGCGCATAAATAGAAAGATGCTCGGGATGCAGACGGATGGTCTGCCTAAGCGTTTCTTGCCAACGGGAAAGGCTTTGCTCGGGAAGCCCAAAAATCAAATCAAGCGAAAGATTCTTGAATCCGGCCTGGCGCGCGTTGTGGACAGTTTGAACCACCCCCAAAAAATCATGGATGCGTTCAAGTAGCAATAAATCATCCGGATGAGCAGACTGGACACCGAAACTGATACGATTGAAGCCTATTTCGTGCAACTCCTGCAAATAGACTGCCGCAACGGTGCCAGGGTTTGCTTCAAGAGAAATTTCGATATCAGGCACAAAGTCAAAATTCGCACACAAAGCGTCCATAAGGGAAGCAAGTTGATTTGAGGTAAGAAGCGAGGGTGTTCCTCCACCAAAAAAGATACTTTTAGCGGCAATCTCTTTAGTGGCTGCAACCAACTCAATTTCTTGAATCAATGCATCTACGTAAGCGGGAATTTTATCGTCTTGCCCTGCATAAGTAGTAAAATCACAATAAGCACAACGATGTTGGCAAAAGGGGATGTGAAGATATAGAGCGTGCTCAATGGTCATTTCTCATGCTCCATAGCGTATAAGAAATCTTTCAGGTAACTAGGTAGAGCAATTGCATATTTTTTCTGACTCTCAGAATTCATATCTGAAACAACATGCTGCCAAGTAAGCGCACGATTAACAAGCCCTACTTTCAGGGCTAAATTTGCCGCTTTTTCTAAGTCGCTTGAAGAAGCAAAATCATGCCAATTTTCAAGGTAATAATCACGTAATTCTTTTATTTCTGGAGAGTTTTCGTCTAGGTTTAGTGAATTTTCAGCGCCACGTAAAAGAACAATAAGCGTAAAAAAGGGATGAGTAATCGCGCTTTCTCCCCAATCGGTGAAAATCGGAAGACCGCTTTGGATAAAGACATTGGCATCGTGAAAATCGTCATGGTGCAGGCTTTCAGGAATTCCAAAAGAAGATAACTCTTCACAGATTTCTGCAAAAATAGAAGGAAGCTTTTTCAGACGAATATATTCTGCAGATGTCAGGCTATCTTCTTCATCAAGCAGCATCTCAGATTTATTTTGAATCAAATGAGCGAATTTCTCTGGCAATATACTAAGCCTACGATCAAATGCGCCTAATGCGATCAATTCTTCAGTATGATTTACAAGCCTCTTCTGAAACATAACATAATCGCGCAAAACAGCCTTCCAGCGCTGCAAACTATTCTCTTTTTTGATATAGGTACGCAAAGGCACTCCGCTGGAGCGCATTATCAACCAACTTTTTTCTACATCTACCGCAAGAAGAGATGGGAGAAAATTTGGCGCCAAAAGAGCAAGTTTATCTGTGAGCACACTCTCATGGTGCAATGAAGGCGCTGCGGCTTTGAAGTAAAGCATGCCCACATCTGTTGGTATAGTGAGCACCGTTGACCAGGGTCGAATATGCTCTTGCTTTATCTTCCCGCTCAGGGAAATCTTCTCACGCGCTAAGGCCGCAAGAATCCAAGAATGAACCTCGTCATGCCAGCCAGTTTCTTCCCAAGGGAGAGAGTTTATTTCACTCATTTTTATTTCCTTCAAAAAAATCTAAAAACATATGCGAAGAAGTTAGCGTTATATCTGGATGTCTTTCACCAAAAGCGCGTAAACGCGGCTCATGAGGTCCGAGCGCAAGTCTAATTGCCCACGCTGGAATATTTTTACGAAAATCTCCTGCCGCGTCACCGCAATGAAGAAACCAGCCTTCTTCTCTTTGGATTGCTACTCCGCAGTGCCCACGCGAATGCCCCACAAGCGGGATTAGCCAAATTTCGGGAGAAAAGGGAAGGCAAATGGCATCAAATTCAAACCATTTATCGCCAGTATCATCATAGAGTTGGAAATCAGGCTTGTGAGCAATATAATTTTTATCATAGGCTAAATCGAAAAAATGTCTGCGTTTCCCTATAAAGGCATCATATTCTTTGCGATAAAGATGAATTTGAGCCTGAGGAAAATCAGTGATACCGCTGATATGATCGAAGTGTGCATGTGTCAAAATAATATGTTTAATATCTTCGGCTTTATAACCCATTTTCTGAACTTGAATCAGTGCTGATTCTTGAGGATTAAAAGGCATCTCTGTGGCTATACGAAAAGACTGCGTAAAAAGAGAGGGTGTATCGTATTCTGCAGTACTAAGACCAGTATCTACCAAAAGAAGCCCTTGTTTGCTTTCTATAAGATATGAGAGCAAGCCTGTTTTCCACTTTTTCGGAAAACGAGAATTGCAAGAAAAGGTATTTATAATATGAATGGTCATAGAAGGGTTTCACTTATAGCCATCGTCAAAAAAAATGAATAGCATATATAAATTTCAACTATCACAGAAAATGATAACATAATTAAAACCGTTTCGATGTACAATAGAATTATCCTAGAGGAGTGTATATGGCTTGGCTATCAGACAAAAAAGAAGAAGCAACTATCAAGCAATTACTACGAACTCTCAATGACAGTCGTTTAAAAAATCGAAACCAAGCGGCAAGAGAGCTCTTAATAATAGGAGAAGCTGGGGCTGAAAATTTAGTTGCTACATTAAGTAGTTCTGCACCGCAACAGCGCGAAATGGTAAGTCGAATTTTAATTCAACTTGGAAGAAAAGCCATACCAGCGTTGAATATCGCCATGCAAAACACATCATCATCTGTACAGCAAGAAATTATTCATGTTTTTCAGGAAATGAAAAACCAAGAAGCCCTAGAAAGCCTTTTTAGAAGCACCAAAAGCAAAGACTACAAAATACAAATTCTTAGTGCAAAAGCACTACAAAAAATTGGCGATGCACAAGCTATTCCATATTTGCTTATCATTTTAAATGATGAAGACCCGGATGTTAGAGTCGCATCTGTCACTGCACTGGGAAGTTTCCGTGAACCAGAAACCTACGCCAATATCACCGACTTGCTCGATGATACAGAGATTAACGTTCGTATTGCTGCCGTGAAGGCTATAGGGAAAATTAAAGATGTAAGCACAATCCCTTATCTGGTTGAAGCACTCTACGATTCTTTTTGGTGGTATGGCAGAGAAGAGGCAACTGAAACTCTCTTAGAGGCCATCTCCTCTTTTGGCAAAGCCGCCATTGATGAGCTAAAAGAAGCCATGAATGCCAAAGAACCAACTGTACGCCGCTATGCTATAGAGCTACTGCGCCCACTACGAGATATACGCGTTATGGATGCTCTCCAGATGGCATTTTATGATACAAATTATGATGTTGCAGAGAGTGCGCTAAAGGCTATACTAGATTTTGGTGAAACAGCTCTGCCAATTTTATCTGAGGCATTAATCAGCCCCAATATATGGATACGCGAAAAGGCTGTAGAAGGGCTAGCAGAAATCGGCGGCGAAGAAGCAACCATAAACTTATTAGAAATGCTCTCTGATGAAGAGATATCGGTTCGAAAAGCAACGATTGGGTCGCTAAGCAAGCTAAAAGATCCACGCGCCCTGCCCACCCTACGAGCGATTTCGCAAAAACGGGAGAATAAAGAAATTGCCAAATTAGCACGCCAAGCTATAGTCGCAATAGAAGCACCTTAATCCCTCATTCTGCTAAAAAATAATCTAAAGAGCCACGTACTAAGGCTTGCTCAAAATACCCCCCATCTAAAGATAAATCCTCATAACCTTTTGCTAATAAAACACTCATTAGCGGATGCAACTGCCCAGCGTAATGCCGCATACACATTCTGGGATAAATACCAGGCCACGAATAACAAGAGATGCTTGTACGGCGCACATCTGTAGCAATTTCTGCGGGGATTTTAGCATTCCAATTCACATCATCCGGATAGAAAATATATTGGTCAAGATTTCCCTGCGGAATGCCCTCAACTGCACGTACCACAGGTGGGATAACATCTAAAGTGTAGGGATCAACTGATAAATCTACAATAATTGCATGAGAGGGTAACCAAGCCAGCCAATTATTTGGCACAACTGGTTTAGATGTATCTTGGCGCTGAGTGGTATCTACGAGAATATCTGTTTGGGAAAATAGTTTTTTCATCGTCTCTATATTGGACGTAGTACTCCGCCCAAGAGCAGAGACAATCACTCCAGCATTTCCTGCTTCGAGAATCATTTTATTACGCGAAGGTGACCCGAACTTGCTTGCTGCTTCAACCGCATGTTTGCCAACCATCCCTGTGCCCAAAACCAATACACGAATAGGCTCACCATCGGGCTTGCGTAATTTTGGCCATTTTTTCTCAAAAATATCGAAGGCGGTTTCCAAACCATTCCACGCTACAGCTCTCATATTTTGTACCAAGCGAATACCCGTTTTGCTGGCTATACCATCTAACGCGATAGCATTAATGCCCAGCTCTTTTAGGCGCTGCACACGCTTCGGGCGGGTACTAAAATGTAACATAGAAACTAAGGTGCTCCCGCGCCTCAAGAGTTCTAACTCTTTTAGTTCGGGAGAGCGTAAGACCACCACAACATCTTGCTGAAAAACATCTTCACGACTTTCTTCTAAAATATGTGCGCCAGAAACTTGATAGCTCCTAAATTCAATTCCCAATTTCTCCCCATAGCCTTTCTCCAGATGAATATCTACTCCCGTCTCTGCTAATCGATGAATAAATGTTGGCAAGAATACGCGCCTTTCCCCCGCTTCTTTCATCATAGCTGGAAAACCAACACTCCTTGGGATACTCATCGAAATACTCCTCAATAATATATTTTTTCAAAAGGCTTATTTGCTTTCTCCTTAGACAAAAAATAAAATTAGATAGCAAAATTGTACCCCAATTAGAAAATCAAAATAAGCTTGGCATAACTACAAGAGCACTACCCCCTTCCCTTAGGTGAAAAAGAGTATTATCATTTAGCGCATGGATGAAGAAGGATTTACCCCTCGTATTGGCACTTTTTTTATAATTCTCGGTATTGGCTCTGTTCTCCTATTTATTATCTCGGACATAGCCAAATCGATTGCGTTCAACTACTTTTTTATTGGGCTTCTACTGATAGGCATCGGTATTTTCTTTCGCCGAAAGGCCGCGAAACCGCCTCCCAGTGGACGTTTCTCAGGGTTGAAAAAACTAAACAGAAAAGACAAAGAAGAAGATGAAGAAGACTAAGGAATCACTATTTTATGAGCAAACTAACCTCTCTTTCTGATGCAATTTCAAAATATGTGCAAGATGGCGATAGTCTCTACGCAGCAGGGTTTACGCACCTAATCCCCTTTGCCGCCGGGCACGAAATCATCCGTCAGCGCAAACGTGACCTTATCTTGGCACGCGCCACTCCAGACTTGATCTACGATCAGATGGTAGCAGCAGGTTGTGCGAAGAAGGTCATTTTTTCATATATGGGCAATCCTGGCGTTGGCTCATTGCGAATGATACGCGGTGCGATTGAACGCGGAGAAATCGAATGGGAGGAATATTCCCATTTCGGGATGATTTCCACCCTTCAGGCGGGAGCAGCCGGCTTACCTTTTATGCATATGAACCTTACTGCCGCAACCAGCCTAGAAGAAGCAAACCCGCGCATTAAACGCGTCGTTGACCCATATTCTGGCAAAGAGCTGATTGCCGTCCCCGCGATGAACCCAGATGTGGCAATTCTTCACGTCCAGCGCGCAGATAAGAACGGGAACGCACACTTGTGGGGTATCGTTGGCGAGCAAAAAGAAGCTGCGTTCGCCGCGAAGCACGTCATCCTGACAGCAGAAAAAATTGTAGACGAAGAAATTATCCGTTCTGATCCAAACCGCACGCTAATACCTGGCTTCATTGTAGACGCCGTTTGTCATGTCCCAAAAGCATGCCATCCATCCTACGCACAAGGCTATTATGACCGTGATAACGTCTTTTATATGGCATGGGATGAAGTTAGCAAAACCCAAGAAAGCGTAGAAGCGTGGCTCGATGAATGGGTTTATGGCACAAAAAACCATGAAGAATATTGGCAAAAATTAGGCACAAAAAAACACAAAAGCTTAGAAGTAGAAGAAAAGTTAAGCGCGCCAACCAATTATGGGAGCTACTAGCAGAAAATGATACCTCACAGCACCTATAACGCTGGTTCTCCCCTTCTCTTTTTACACGCCAATGGCTATCCACCAGCCTGCTATACCCCACTCTTTAATTTGCTAAAAAAAAAGCAAATTATTGCAATGCATCAACGCCCTCTTTGGGAAAACGCAAAACCTGAGGCCATAGAAGATTGGCATCCCCTCACTGACGATTTGCTCCACTTCATGGATGAGCGCAAACTAGATGCGATTCCAGCAGTCGGACATTCTATGGGCGGGATTGCCCTCCTCCGCGCCGCGCTGCGCGAACCCGAACGTTTTTCTCACATCATCCTACTTGACCCCGTCTTGTTTCCGCCTATATTCATCAGCGCCATGAAAATCATCCGTGCGTTAAATATCACGCATAAGATACATCCTCTTATTCCTCCTGCACAGCGCCGTAGACGCATCTTCAAAAACCGAGAAATGATTTTACGTGGCTACAGAAAGAAAAAGGTTTTTCAGTATTTTAGCAATGACGCCCTCGAGGCTTATATTAACGGAATCACCTGCCTTCAAGATGACGGCAGCTATAAACTTTGCTACTCTCCTGAATGGGAAGTTCAAATCTATCTCACCGGCGTTTGGCGTGATATGGAGCTCTGGCATCAACTGCCCAAGCTAAAAGTTCCCCTCCTCATTATTCGCGGCGCAGAGACAGACACATTCTTTGAAAGTGCGGGAAAATTAGTAAAGAAAAAATTGCCGACTGCAACAATTCTTAGTATCCCAGCTTCAACGCATTTAGTTCCTCTAGAGGAACCTAAAATGGTGAGCGATGAAATAAACAGTTTTTTAGGGAAAAAAACATGAAGCTAAATATAAGCAAAGGCGATAAACTTAAAGAAGTATTTCAAGTAAAGCCCAAAGACTGTATCTCAGAAATCGACAAAAGGCTTCCCGACTTACTCGGCACATATATCATTGTCAAATGGATGGAAATTATATCTGCAAAACTGGCTCATAATTCTTTGGACGATAAATATATAACTGTAGGACAAAATATAAATATCACGCACACAGGGATGGTCGCAAAGGGTGAAAGCGTTACGATCAAATCTGTTTTTATACAACAGGCAAAAAGAAAGCTCAACTTCAAAATCACTCTACGACTACGTGATGAAATCATTGCCGAAGCTGAACATACAAGAATTATCATTCCCAAAAGAATAATTCAACGCCAAATGAAAAACGAAAAACGCTGAAGCTCACACAATTTGTGCATAAAAAAGGAAATTCCATGACTAAAAGCTACTCATCCGCCGAATTAATGATTGTCAACTCCGCCCGCATGTTACGCGATGACGACGTCGTTTTTGTTGGCGTTGGTCAACCCAACCTTGCCTGCAATCTGGCCAAGCAAACTCACGCACCTAATTTAGTGATGATCTATGAAGCTGGCGTGATTGGCGCAGAGCCTTCACATTTACCCCTCTCCATTGGTGACCCCACACTCGCCAGTGGCGCACTCTCGATTTGCTCTATGTACGATATTTTCGCAAACTATCTTCAACGCGGCAACGTGGATGTGGGCTTTCTCGGTGGCGCACAAATTGACCGCTTCGGCAATATCAATGCCACTATCATCGGCGATGATTACGATAATCCTAAAGTGCGCCTCCCAGGCTCTGGTGGCGCAGAGTTGATCTCGGCATGGGCAAATCGCTGCTATATCATGACTCCTCATCAAAAACGCCGCTTCCCCAAAAAAGTGGACTTTATGACCTCGGCTGGATTTCTGAACGGTCGCGAAGAGCGTGAGGCTTCTGGTGTACGCGGTGGCGGCCCCTTAGCCATCATCACCGATATTGGCTTTATGGAGCCCAATGAAAATGGCGAACTCATCCTCACCGCCCTTCACCCTGGACAAAAGGCTGAAGAAGCCATAGAGAATACGGGCTGGGCTTTGAAAGTCGCGGATGAGCTGAAAGAAACTGAACCACCTAGCGACGAAGAGTTGCGCATTTTATACGATGAGCTTGATCCAGATGGCTTATATATGAAACGCGGATAATTTTTATGACTATTTTTCAATCTTTTCTTCTGGGTATCGTTCAGGGGTTAACTGAATTCATACCAGTTTCCTCTACTGCACATCTACTGATTGCTCAAGATTTTCTGGGAATTTCTTCAAATGATGCGGTATTCTCATTCTTGATTCTTGTTCAGTGGGGAACACTCGCCTCTCTATTTATCTATTTCTGGAAAGATATATTCGGCTTGGCCAAAGCCTTTTTTGCAAAACCTTTTTCTAGTAAAAAGAATTCTTTGGCGTGGTATATCATCATTGCCACCATTCCCGCGCTTTTGGTAGGATATTTGCTCAAAGACGCGCTCGAAACACTTTTTGCAACTCCCCTCCTGGCCGCATCTATTCGGTTATTTTCCGCGGCGCTCCTACTCACTTTAGCTGAATGGCAAGGAAACCAAAAACGTAATTTAGAAGAAATAACCAATACAGATGCATTCATGGTGGGCCTTTTCCAAGTTTTGGCTGTATTTCCTGGTGCTTCACGCTCCGGCTCTACCATTGCCGGCGGGATGCTACGTGGCTTCACTCGTGAAAGCGCCGCGCGGTTTTCATTTTTAATGTCCATTCCCGTAATGCTTGCGGCAGGCGCATACGAATCGCTAGATTTGCTCAAAATGCCAGGGTTAGCAGAATTTATCCCTATACTCTTAGTTGGTTTTATAAGCGCGGCAATTGTCGGATGGTTAGCAATTCGCTGGTTAATGGATTACCTCAATAAAAACTCACTATATGCTTTTGCTATCTATTGTGCCCTGCTAGGAAGCATTATGCTTGGCGTTCATTTTCTCTAAAACCCACAAAAGCATATGAATCAAAAAAAGCCCATCGAGTGATGGACTTTT
>JABGQV010000041.1 GCA_018648655.1 Anaerolineae bacterium
CCTATTTCTATTTCAATTCGTTATTTTGATATTATGGTTTCAAGTGCTCTACATCAAAATATTAAGTGGCATATGTGGCTATATTATTTTACATATTTTGTAGAGTTGATTTCAAAAAACATAAACCCTCATTCATCAGTTGACGAAACTGATGAGTGGCCAACAAGATATCATTTTTTTTTGTATGATATTTTCAACGTACTTAAAGGATGGATAGATTCTGGAGCAGAATTAGTCCCAATGGGACAGAGTAATGTTATCTTGAGGAATAAAGATTCTCAGCATGAAAACGATAATATTTTAAAGAGTAGTATTATTGCTTTATCTCAATGCGTTAAGGAAGTTGTAAATTCTGATACGCTAAGCGAACGGTTTAAGCAATATTTAGTAGAAGATATTTTTCGGATATATTTCAATCTAGGGCAAAAACAAGAAACTAAGGACTATGCTTTTGTTCTCAAGACTCTGCTGAAAGATGGTTACGGTCATGAGGGGGAAATCTATTGGCGAAAAATCTTAGACTACTATAGTCGCTTTGATAAATTATCTTATAGTTTCGAGAATAGGGAACTTGTAAAAGAGTTTCCTAAATAGTTTAATCACCGCATCATCAACCGCGCCGCACGTCTCCCAATCTCTACTGCAAAATTTGTACCCCGATCCCAGGGGTAGACTTGGCTCATACTTGCAAAGTAGATTCCTTCTAGCGGGGTTTGAATCGCAGGAATATTTTTCGAATGATTGAGTTGTGGCACAGGCTGGGCATAATCGGCTTTGAAGACCCAGACTTTTCGCACCCAATCGCGTTTAAATTTGGGATTGATCCGTGCAAAACTCTCGGCAAACTTATCCATGAGTTCTTCGGCATCCATCTCAAAATATTCGTGTCCCTTTTCAAGATAGTCCCCACCATAGATGATATGCTCTCCGCCAAAATGCTCAGACGAAACGTAATTTGTATGCTCTACCAATGCCAAAAATGGGAAGCCATCGTCTTTTGGCAAATTAAACCAATAATAGCCTTTTTCTGAAAGCTGATGTTTTAATGCCACGACCAAGACCACCGCGCCTATATGCTTAAGTTCTAATAATTTTTCTAAATAATTCTTTGGTAAATCGGGGGTAAGTTTTGCCATCATCTTTGGAGAGGTGGTCACTAAGACCTTATCAAAGACTTCTTCTTTATCTTGGCTTTTTATCTTTATTTTCCCATCTTCTTTTTGAATAGAGCTAATTTTTGTATTGAGTCTAATCTCTACTCCCTTCGCTCTTAATTTCTGAGCAAAGGCGTCTGCAAAAGCCTGAAAGCCGCCTTTGAATGTGCCCAACTTTGTTGTGCGTGCATGGATTCGTGCCCAGAACCATGACATTGGTACATCTTTATAATATTTGCCAAATTTACCGATTAGCATAGGTTCCCACATCTGCTCGTAGACCTGCGCGCCTGCCCACTTCCGCATCCATGCGTCCACGGTCACTTTTTCGAGACTCTGCCAGTTTTTAGTCAAACGTAAATAAACGCCGACCAAGCCAAATCTAAGTTTGTTTACGCCCCATCCAAGTCCAGGAAAAAGAAGGGCTTCTTTAATTGAGTCGAAGGGATACCATTTTTTATTATGCAATAAAACGGTGTAGGGGCGGGGGAAAATAACATCATCACTCAAGCCCAATTCCTCGATGATGCCGAGCATATGCTTATCGCTGGCAAACCAGTGATGGTAAAAACGGTCTACCGACCAATCCCATTTTGGGTCACGAAATCCGCGTGCCAATCCGCCTGTAGAGTCTTCGTTTTCGTAAATGGTGATTTCATGCCCCGCTTTTACTAAATCAAATGCGGCAGACATGCCTGCATAGCCTGCGCCAATAATTGCTATTTTCATAATTTATCCTTTCTTTATTAAACACGAAGGTCACTAAGAAGCTCAAAGGAAAAAACTAAAAACCTTTGTGTTTAAGCTTTTTTTTCTTTGACTTCTTCTTTCCATGCAAAAACTTCTCGCCAAGACATATCTTCTTTTGCTAAATAAGCAAAGAAATAATATAAACCCAAAAGTGTAATTGGCAACCAGAGCGCGGCGTGTAGCACGAGGGTATAGCCCGCGGCGGTCGCGGGATTGATTCCGTAAGCTTTTAAAACCGCGATGCCGGGCAAATCAAAAGTGCCTGCATACCCCGGTGCAGAGGGGATTGTAGTCGCTAAATTCACAATGCCATTCATTAACATGAGTGCAAAAAATGAGACTTTAAAATTGAAAGCGTGCATCACAAACCAATATTTACCCGTTTCGAGCAACCAAATAATTGCCGATGTAAAGAAAACCATCAGTACATTTACTGGTGAGCGTAAAGCAATTAGCCCGTCGAGAAATTTATTCATTATCCCGAGCACTTTTTCTTCTGCTGAAGAGGGGAGTAACTTTATGATAAACCACGTCCCAATTTTCGATGTCACTTTTGGGAACATTGCTGCTAGCAAAAAGATGACTAATGCGCCAATAAAAACGCTTGTGCCAATAATTGCGGCTTGTTGGATATTCCCCAAAAAGCCAGAATCGCCTTTTAGTTTTGCTAACTCAGAAAGATTTAGGAAAACGAAAGCAAGCATCACCACGCCGTCGAAAATTCGCTCTACAATCACTGTTGCTAAAGATGCCGAAATCGGCACATTTTCACGTCTCTTTAAAAAGACTGCGCGCAAAACTTCGCCAAGCCGTGCAGGAAAAATATTATTGCCCATATAGCCAATTGTCACGATGGGAAACATCCTTTTTGTGGGAATTTGCTTCAAGGGTTTTAGCAAAAAATGCCAGCGCCATGAACGAATCCATACGCCAATAAAATAGACTAAGACTCCGGGTATCAGCCAAATATAATTTGCTTCAGCGACTACTTCGCCCACTTCGTCTAATTTCAGCCCGCGCAAGGCCAGCCATAAAAAAAACGCGCTAATTGCCACGCCGAAAATTATCGGTATATTCTTTTTCAGTTTCTCCATGAGAGCGATTTTATCACGGTATAATCTCTCCATGAAACTCAACCAACCTGCTCCAGATTTTAATTTAAAAGATTTGGAAGGATACGAACATTCTCTTGCCGATTATCGCGGAGATATCGTCATCATCAATTTTTGGTCAGCAGAATGCCCGCACGCTGCACGTGTGGATTTAGGCTTGCTCCTGCTCATCAAAGAATGGGGCGGCAAGGTACATCTTCTTCAAATTGCGTCAAATGGCAACGAATCGCTCGAGATGCTAAAAGCTGTGGCTGATGAGCGTGGGACAAACCCTGTTTTGTATGATGATGACCATAAAGTCGCCGATTTATATGAGGCAACAAATACCCCTCATATCTATATTCTTGATGCAGAAGGAATGCTCCAATATCACGGGGCATACGATGATATGGCATTTCGGCAACGAATCGCCACGCGGAATTATGTTGAAGAAGCGGTAAAAAATTTATTAAAGGGTAGCAAGCCACAGGTCACGCACGTCCTGCCTTTTGGTTGTACAATCGCGCGAGTGGATTAATCTAATCCGTAAAAAATGGTAAAAAAAATATGTCGAAAATAGAAGAATACGCCGCTTTCTTAGATGGGATTCACCTTTTTCAAGAAATAGATGATGATGATGACCTTTTTGGTCTTGCTGAGGCTTTTGAAGAAAAGGAATATGAGGCAGGTGAAGTAATTTTTTCTGAAAGCGAAAGAGCAAGTAATTTTTATTTGATTTATTCAGGGAAAGTAGAGATTACTTTTTTGGATGATAGAGGGGAAAAAGTAACCTATGTGCGTGGCGATTATTTAGGTGCCGAGGCGCTTATATCGGATGTGGAGAATTCTTTGGTCGAAGCCAAAGATGATGTGATTTTGCTTGAGCTTCAGAGCATCTCTGAAGAGACACTACCAGATGTAATTGAACTCTTGCGAAAAAAGCTTAAGATTTCTCAAGATTGTCGAAAGTTGATTAAGGAAAAGGATTACGACTGGTTAAACGACCATGAAGTAATTTATTTTTTGAAAAGAAAACATATTATTCTTTTTTGGAGAGGTATGTTTTTTCCCGCTTTTTTGAGTATGGTGGGAGCTATTTTTCTGATTTTTTGGTGGTTTTATTATTCAAATATTTCTTGGACCATTGGTGTTTCTTTACTCTCCATTTCATTTTTATTGGTTCTGTGGCGTTGGCTAGATTGGCGTAATGATTATTATATTATTACCAACCAGCGTTTGATTTGGTTAGAGAAAATTATTGGTATTTACGATAGTCGCCAAGAAGCAAATTTAGGAGAAGTTCTCTCTGCCAGCGTAAATACAGATGCTATAGCGCAAACTTTCTTTAATTATGGGAAAGTCTCTGTACGCGTTATGGTAGGAGGCATGGAACTAGATTATTCACCTCACCCTGAATATGCAAAATATCTCATTGATGAGTTGGTGGAGCGAAGAAAATCAAAATCGAAAGAGCAGACAAAAAAAGAAATAGAGAAAGCCATTAAAGAGAAACTTCAAGATCCTGACGCTGCCCCCACTAAAAAGAAAAAGGATTCACCTAAGAAAAAAACTTTTTGGGAAAAGTTTTTTTCAAAAAAAGACCGCCATTTATTTAAACAACGCTTTGAAGAGGGGGGGGATATTATCTATCGTAAGCATTGGGCTCTTTTAATTAAGCTGATTGCTATTCCACTAAGTATCAGTATCTTTTTTATTTTATTTTTCCTTTATCAAATCTTTTTAATATTGACGGGTAATGAAGCGGCTTTATCTCTTTCAGCAATGGCATTAATTGCTTTGGCCGCGACCTTTTCTTTAGGGGCCAGCTGGTATCAATATAAAGATTGGAGCAATGATATTTTCAAGGTTACTAAAGATGAAATTTTTGATATTGATAAAAAACCCTTTGGCAGCGAGCAAAAGCGCTCTGCTAAATTAGAAAAGATAGAGAGCTTGGAATATAAGCGGGAAGGCATTTTTAGTATCTTTTTTAATTATGGAACAGTTTATATTCATATTGGAGCAGAGTATTTTGAATTTGAAGATGTTTGGAACCCAGCCTCTGTGCAAGAGGATATTAACCGCCGTTATATGGAAGATCATCATAAAAAGGAAGAATCTGCTACAAAAAAAGAAAATGATCAAATGCTAGATTGGTTTATTACCTACCATCAAAGACCAGAAGAATTTCAAGACTTAATTGATGATTTAAAGAAAGAACAAGAAGAACGTGAATTCTTTGATGGTGAAGAAGAATAAAATGAAGGGAAAGCATCAAATATTAAGTCTTTCTTTTTTGAGCATAATTACCTTTGCATGCTCCCTTTTTTCTGAGCCACCAATAGAAGTTCCACTACCCACAGAAGAGATTTTACCTACCGAAGTATTTGTGCCTGAACCTAATCCTGAGCCAGAGCAGGCTGAGATTCCAGCATCAGGTTTACCAATTGGTGTTGTGGCCGAAAAAAATGGCATACTATCCCTCTTTGATAGTGAGGGGTATACCCTTGCAGAAGTAAATACTTTAGGTATTTCCTATGCTGGGCAAATTGACACCCATATTGCAGGTGTTTTGGGGCCAGAGGGGAGGAAATTCCCCGTAATTTATTTTTCTTTCGAGCAAAATACTTCTCTACTTTTTACTCATGCAGGGCAAGCCACTACACTACTTTCTATTCCCAGTTTTTCTGGATTAGTTGGTGCGGTAGGCGAGCCAATTATTGCGTACACGACCGCAGAATATGTTGATAATAGTTTAGCGAGTAGGCTATATCTGGGAGAGATACAAACTTTGCATGCGCTTGCACCTGTTTTGCGAGATAATAATGCAGAGGGATGGGGTTTGGTAGCCCTTGCTGTAGATGTGGACGCGGGGCAGTCAACCGGTGTTTGGTATAGTAAACGCCCTTGGGGCATCGGTGGGGATATTGTCTTTGAGCCGCGACGAACGCTACATCATCTTGCTTTGGGTAGTGGAGAAGATATTGAAATTCTTAGCGTGGATGCTAACCCATCAGCAATTTCTGAAAACAGAGAATGGTTAGCCTATACAAATGCAGATCTAGGCATTTCGGCAATGACAATTCTCAATCTAATAACGGGGGAGGGTTTTAGTTATCCACTAGAAGAAGTAGGAGATCAACGCGGTGCAGGCGAAGCTTCTTTTTCGCCTAGTAATCAATATATTGCATGGATGGAGGGGAGTGGCTGGCAAATGGCAGAGGTGCCAAACTTCCACTCGGTTATACGCATTGGGGATTTGGATGGAAATATTATTGCCCAATTCACGGATACTGCACTAACCGCAGTATCGGGGATGAATTTAGTGCAGCGAGCTGAACCGGTTGGGTGGCTAGATGATAATACTCTCGTTCTTATGGTGCGTGGTGAGCATTGGGATGATGTCGCCTTAATTAAAATAGATATCCCTTCACAAACCCCCAGTTTCTTAGCACAAGGTTCTTTTATCGGATTTCTTTATCCCTAAATTCCCTATATTGAAAAAAGAAGCCAGTTCCTTAGATTTCTATGATATTGAAGTCTAGTTTTTTGCTAGTTCAGATTAAAAGCATTAAGAAAGACGTGGCCAATCCAGCAAAATGACTTCTGCCAGCAAGCGTGCGTTGACGTTGCGTTTGAGTTGCCAAATTCCCTTTTCGGAGGCTTCAAGTAGTTTTTTTACTTCGCGGAGATTAAGCTGGTCTGCGAGTCTTTCTATAAGTTCGTATTGATCTATATTCACAATACTTTCTTTATCTCCTGCAACATTGAGCATCACATCTCGCCACAGGGAGAGCCAAATAAGGAGTGTTCTACGAAAATCTTCTTTGTCTTTAGCCAGTTTCTCAGCATAAGCGAATTTCTTAACGCGAGTATCGGTGAGAAGAGTTTTGAATTCATGTATTTTTTCTTGGCGAAGTTCAAGTTCACTTTCGTCTTCAAGTAGGGATAAAGCATAGCCTGCTCTCCCCGCTGAAAGATGGGAGAGAAATTGGGCTTTCTTTTTATTGGCACCCATCTCATGGAGATATGTCTCTAGCTTTGGCGTAGAGATGGGGTGTAGACGTAATACTTCACAGCGTGAAACGATGGTGGGTAAAAGTTGCTCGGTATTATCGGCGGTGAGGATTAGTATTACTTTGCTAGGGGCTTCTTCGAGGGTTTTTAGCAGGGCATTTGCCGCACTAGGATTTGCTTCTTGAAAGCGCAGCAAAAGAATAACTTTATATTTTGCCTGATAGGGGGCGAGTAAAATACTTTTTCGTAATTCACGAATCTGTTCTACTTTTAGCATCCCGCCTTCTTTTTCAGCTTGGATGACGTTGAGGTCGGGGTGTTGCATAGCTGTTATTTGGCGGCATTCACGACAACTTCCACAAAATTCGCCGGGGGCGGGAGGCTGCACGCAAGTTAAGGCGCGCGCAAATGCTAAAGCTAGTGTTCTGCGTCCGATACCGCGTGAACCAGTGATGAGATAAGCGTGACGCTGAGTATTATTGGCAACATGCTGGCGGAGCATATCAACTGCCCAGTTGTGTCCAATTAAATCCCAATTATCTGTCATCTTTTATTTGATAATCCGTCTCTCATCCGTAAGAAGGATTCGAAGCGTTGTTGGTGAAGTTTTCCGCTATTTACGGCTTCTAGCACAGCGCATCCTGGTTCATGGACATGGGAGCAGTCATTGAAGCGGCATTGTGGGACAAGAATGGCGATTTCGGGGAAGTAGCCATCAAGTTCTTCTGGTTGAGTATCCCAGAGGGCCAGAGATTTCCAGCCCGGGGTGTCAGCGACATAGCCGCCGCCTTCAAGAGGCAAAAGTTGTCGGAAGTTGGTGGTGTGTTTTCCGCGGTTGAGTGCCTGGCTAATTTCTTCGACTTCTAAGCCTAAGCCTGGCTGCATAGTGTTCATTAGGCTTGATTTTCCTACACCAGAAGGCCCTGCTAAAGCAGAAAGTTTGCCCTCAAGAGTGTAGCGGAGAATATCTATGCCCGTTTTTTCTTCGGCAGATGTATAAAGCACTTTATAGCCAATTTCTTTATAATGCCCAAAGAGTTTTTCGGCTTTTTCTTTGCCAAGCAAATCAACTTTATTGGCAACAATAACGATGGGGATTTCTTGTTGCTCTGCGATGACGAGAAATCTATCTAACATTCTTAGGCGTGGAGATGGGTTGGTGCAAGCAAATACAAAGACAGCTTGATCGGGGTTGGCAAGCAGGATTTGTTTATATAGGCCACGTGGACGTGGATCCATGCGCACAATGGCTCTTTCTCTGGGGAGGACTTCTTCTATCATTCCCGTGCCTTCGGGGAGGATAGAAATAATGACGCGATCGCCGACTGCAAGGATATCGCCTTTATGTTTGCCTTGTTTTAAGCGGCCTCGTAATTGACACGAAACCAGGCTTTCTTCTGTTTGAACATCAAAAAAGCCCGATTGTGATTTTATAATTAGCCCTGCGTGTTTTTTTTCATTCATTATGGTTTTTGTGTAGGTATTCCGCCAAGTGGCGTGGGGGTTTGAGTGACACCGTAGTTGCTTTCATACCAGTATAGGGCTTGAGGGCTCCCAAAATAATAGGCTTCAGCAATTCGTCTAAATGCGGGGGCGGCATAATCGGAGCCTTCGCCAGCATTTTCGAGAATAACGGCTATGGCGATATCTGGTAAACCCGTATTTTCTTCTGCCATAGTATAGCCTGCAAACCAAGCATGAGGTAAACCATCGCCTGATTCTGCTGTGCCCGTTTTAGCCGCCGTGGGGATATTATAACCACGTAGACGGAAATTAGCTGTACCACGCCGGTCTTCGATTACGCTGATCATAGAATCTTGTAAAATTTGTAGATATTCTGGTGATAGCGGGAGTGTGCTCAGAGCCTCAGGCTTAAAAATTGAAACTGGGCTACCAGTGAGCGGTTGAATTTTTTCTATGAGTTGTGGGCGGTAAAGTGTACCTCCGTTACCGAGTGCTGACATGAATACGGCAACTTGTAGTGGAGTAACGAGCATAGTCCCTTGGCCAATGGCTTGGTTTACAGCGGCCACTGCGTCAGATGGGTTTTCGATTAAACCCTCTGCTTCGGCAACCTGACCAAGCCCGGTAGCGGAACCAAGCCCAAAGGCACGTGCCATATCTGCTATGTCTGAAGCTCTATCGGATGAGTATAAATCTAATCCTATATGCCAATAATAGGGATTACAAGAACGCATAAGGCTTTCAGAGAGAGTGAGATCTCCGCTAGGTTGAGTATAGCAAGTATTAATATCTAATGCGTTTTCAGGATCATTTGCATAAGAATATCGAATTTCATCTTGGCAGTGTTCATAGGTCCAGTCGTTGAGTACACGGTCTGGTAATTCAATAAAATGATAGCCACATTCGTAGGTTGTATCTGCTGTATATAGGCCACTAGAAAGTGCGGCAGAGAAGGTAATTACTTTGAAAACCGAGCCGAGTGGATATTGTCCTTGTGTGGCGCGGTTAACAAGGGGTTGTTGGTAATCATTAAGTAAAGCGGGCAAAGCTTGATTATTTTTATTATTTGGTTCAAAGAAATTAGGATTAAAACCAGGTGAAGATGCTATAGCTAAGACACGTCCAGTATTACGCTCTATTACAACTGCAGCACCGCTAAAGCCTTGAATGGCATCTTGGGCATAGCCTTGTAAATCTCTGTCTATGGTTAAGTATAGAGAAGAGGATGGAGCTGGGCTACTTTCTGAAAGTAGAGTAACAACTTGCCCATCGGGATTGATTACATAAAGAGAGCCACCGTGTGTACCGGTGAGATAATCCTCTCCCCATTTTTCAAGCCCTGCGTAACCTACGCGCTCGTCGCCGCCATAGCCACGGCGTTGATATTCTTCTAAGTCTTCGGCCGAAATTGTGATGATATAGCCTATTGTTTGGGGAGCAGTTCCCCCCTCAAAATAATAACGGGCAGTATATGGGGTCGCATAAAGTCCGCCTAAGCCCATCGCTAAAATACGTGTGGCTTCATCTGCGGTTGCTTCCCCAACAGGAATATACCAATCTGCACCTGCGCTGGCATAGCTGATTCTGATTTCTTCTGTTGTTTTTCCTGTGAGCTTACTTAGCTCAAAGAGCAAAGTCCCTTCAGTATTAATATCAATTTGCCCCGGAATAATGCCTAAAGCAACTGCATCTGCTTGAGCAACAATAGGATCTCCTTCGCGGTCGTAGATTTCGCCACGAGAAGGTATTTGGTAATCCATTACTAATTTATTGCCGCCAATGAGTTCTGGCATGATTAGCCCTTCATCCCATTGAATATGCCATTGCCCTGCTTCAAGCGTTAAATTAGCAACCAAATCTCGTGTTAATTCCCCTGCTAGAGCCGTCTTATAAGTAAGCTTATAAGCAACTTCTGCCGAATATGGGTTCATCAACGAAGAGAGTATTTCTGTTTCCATCTCAGTTAAGCTCATGGCATTTAAAGTTTCTCTATGCCTTGTTGCAAAATCTGCGCTTGTAATTGCATCTTTGCTTAGGGTGCTCAACATGCTATACATTGTTGCGTAGTTTTCTACTTTATAGGCTTCAAGATAAGTGCTCATTGCGGCGCGTGCATCGGGCGGTGTAGTTACACTTACTTCGGGGTCTGGCAAGGCAGAAGTTGCTTCTTCCTCGACAAGAGGGTTAGAAATAGGATTGCCACTAGAGCAAGCGCCTAATAAAAATGTTAGAACCAATAAAAGGCTAAGAATTTGGTAGAGTTTATTTTTCATTATTTTATTCCAATATCTTTTGCGCTATCATCTCCGCGCAAAATAGTGTCAGATATATCACAAGCATAATTTAGGGCAGTTTGACAACGTTGGGGCATTTCTGCGTCCACTGGCTCACCAGCTTCTCTCAGCATCCGTGTTAAATGGCAAAGTGGCAAGCCCATTACACTCGCGAAGCATCCCGAAAAATTCTCTACAGGATGAAAATCGGGGTGCTGAATGGCATATCCACCGGCTTTATCCATCGGGTCGCCTGTTGCTATATAAGATTTTATTTCAGCGTCGCTATAATTTCGCATGGGGACATTGCTAATAGATAATGCTGAAAAAACTTGGTCAGATTCTGAGTCGTAAAGAGCGATGGCGGTGTAAACCTGATGAGTGAGCCCGCGCAGTTTTTTTAACATCATCTCTGCTTCGTGCTTGTCTCGAGGCTTGCCAAGTATTTCTCCAGCATCTGCCACGCTTGTATCAGAGCCGATAATCAAGTTCCCTTTTTCTGCCAATGCACGTGCTTTTACTTCAGCCAATCGACTTACATATTTGGCGGGGCTTTCGTTGGGGAGGAGACTCTCATCTACATCGGCAGATGAAACTTCAAAATCTACCCCAAGAAGGGAGATTAGCTCTCGTCTTCGGGGAGATTGTGAGGCTAATAATAAAGAAGATTGCTTTTTATCCATGTGGCGGATTCTAACACAAGAGCAGATTTGCGTTGTACAATATATATCGCTTATTTTTCAAATTTAAGATTTATTTTAATCATTATATAGG
>JABGQV010000168.1 GCA_018648655.1 Anaerolineae bacterium
CCAACGGTTGGTGCGATGCCCAAAGTGGACGCCACTTTCGAGCAAGGCTTTCATTGTTACAATTTTAGCCATGAGGGTTAAACTCCTTTGCGTTTTTCCTCCGCTTTTTTCATCCTTGCCCTGACCGCGCTCATTATTGATCCGCGGCACGCAGGGTAAGTCCAAAAGCGTGTGTGATATGCTTCTTCTCCACGAGAAGAGCGGCGAATAGTATACCATAAATTACAGGGGATTCGAAAGGTTTTTCACATTTTTGTCGTAATCTTCAAAAAAATAAAACTTAGGGAATATCTTGGCTCATCTGCAAAAAACGCCGCTGATTTTTCAGCGGCGTTTCTATATCAAGCCATATTCCTTTCTTTACGATATCTCTTTAAGCCTTCCCATCCTACCATTTTTTGAGCGGCCTCATCCCAAAGGCGTAGTCTCAGCGTTTTCAAGCTCGTCCACATATTCAAAGGCTTTACTTGAAAGAGCGGGTTCTCCTCAAAGCATTGTTGCAATTTGTAATTCGGGATTCGTGAACCTAAGTGGTGAATATGGTGAAAGCCAATATTCCCTGTAAACCATTGCAAAATAGCAGGTAACTCATAAAGAGAGCTCCCATTCATAGCTGCTTTATAGAAATCCCAATTTTCCTGTCGCTCCCAATAAACACCTTCATAATTATGCTGCACGTAGAACATCCACACCCCAGCCGATGTGCCAAAAAGTAAAACAGGCAACTGCACCAGTAGAAAAGCCTTCCAGCTGACTATGGCAATCAAGCCAGAAATCAGCATGAACAACGCGAGGTTGGTCCACCAAATACTGGCACGCTCTTTTTTCCCGTGCGATGCAAGTGGAAAACGCTTTACAACTGCAAAAACAATCACTGCACCAAGCGAAAACATGACCAAAGGATGGCGCATAATTCTATATCCAAACTTTTTCCAGAAAGGCGCAGCAAGATACTCTTCAACAGTCCACGTATCTACATCGCCAATTCCACGCTTATCCAAATTTCCCGCATTTGCATGATGAACATTATGTTCATGCCACCAAAGCTGCCACGGGGTATATACTAGAATGCCAGTAATGATTCCAACAATCAAATTCGCTCGTTTAGATTTGAAAAAAGAGCCATGTCCACAATCATGAAAAATGATAAAAGTGCGCACCATAAATCCTGCCGTGGGGATAGAAAGCAATAAAGTCAACCAATATGATATGCCCACGCTCCAAAACATCAACGCAAAAAGCCCAATATAAGGGATAAGAGTGTTGATAATTTGCCAAATACTACGCCAATTTTCAGACTCATATTTTTTGATAATTTTTCGCCAATCTGCCCCTTCAATTTTTGAAACTCGCATATAAAATTCTCCTAATTGATTTTTTCACAAAGCTATTTTACCCTTTTATAAGGGGATGAAGAACCGATTCACACGTGATTTGGGCTTGCTGTGGCAACAGTAAGCAGGTTACAAGCTTAGCCGAAATACGCTCAAAACCACATACTCAGCCCCACCAAGTCGAGCAGATAAAGTAAACGTATTTTACTTCATTACACAGCTTCAAGCCCTGCTCAGTTTGTGAATTTTTTTACAGCTTTTGTGCTATAATCGCCCTTGTGCTTTTTCGCACAGACAAAGCATGCATTACTTGAAGTACTACCTTCCTTAAGGATGTCGTTCATGTCATTCAATAAACCCCATTTCTATTCCCAACTATATAAATTTTAAAATAACAAACTCTTTTCGAACCTGACTTACTCATAAGGCAAGTTTTTCTTTATAGAAGTAAAAAGGAGGCTCTGCCTAGAATAAACCTGTACCGAGAATATCCAATAAGCTCTTTATGATTGATGAGGAAAATATAATGCTTCATAAACCAGCAAGCCCTGAGAAAGAGGACCTCGCAGTTCCTTATAAAACCCGTCTAGGCTTACAGATGTTTTTCTTTTACGCCTCAATATACGCAGGCTTTGTGATTATCAATATCACTAAACCCATTTTAATGGAGAAAACGATTATTTTTGGATTGAACTTAGCTGTAGTATATGGTTTTGGCCTGATTATATTATCGTTGATTATGGCTCTAATCTATAATTACCTGTGCACAAAAGCCGAAAAGGCTGCAAAGGGAGAGAATTAATATGAGTGCCTTACCTGTGATTTTATTCTTATTCTTTGTGGGGCTTGTCTTAGGCTTATCTTTCTTTTTTGCACGCAAAGCCAATTCTGCCAGCGGTTATTTTGCTGCTGGAGGTAATATACACTGGGCGGTGAACGGCATCGCTTTTGCTGGGGATTATCTATCTGCCGCATCGTTTTTAGGCATTTGCGGGATGATCGCCACCCTTGGCTACGATGGTTTTCTCTACTCAATTGGATATTTAGCAGGTTGGATAGTTGCACTTTTCGTAGTGGCAGAGCCAATGAAAAGGTTAGGGAAATATACTTTTGCTGATGCTCTTGATGCAAAATTCAACTCTCGGGGCATTCGATTAGCAGCTTCTATCAGCACTTTGATAGTCTCACTTTTCTATCTTATTCCGCAAATGGTCGGTGCTGGTGTATTAGTTACACCTTTATTGGGATTACCTCATGCAGTTGGTGTAATAATGGTTGGCGCAATCGTAATAACCATTGTTGCCACAGCAGGCATGACCTCAACCACATATGTACAATTCCTTAAGGGTGGATTATTAATTATTTTCTCTACCATATTGGTAATAGCCCTTTCTGCTCGCGGCCTCACCACGACACCAAATAAGAGCTACGAATTTCAGGTTCTCGTAGCAGAAGTTGGTCCAGAAAAAGTCATTGTACAAGATAATGATTATGAATATCTTAGTCAACACGAAACTAACGGAAAGATATTTATTGCTTTATCTAATGCTAAAGAAAGTATTAGCTGGTGGAAACTCGAAACCAATGAGAACGGAGAAGCAATTCTACGAGAATCACAATATACTTCAACTAAAGCAGATGGCAGTAAATGGATTAATGGCGCGCTTGCCTCGGATGAAAATCAGCTACTCCAAGTTGGGAACTTATCAAAGATCGCAGGCAAGAGTGGCCCTGAAGCCGACACCGGAAGCGTGGGTATTTTTGAATTCTTGTCTTTAATTAGTGACAAAGACAGTACTATTCAACTATGGAAAAAAGTCAATTTCGAGAAAGACGGCGAAAACTTGACAATCTATTACCCAGAGCAAATTAGTGGAAACTTGTTCATGCGTCCTGGCCAGAAATTCAAAGTCGAAGGTAGCTTTGTTGACCGAATTGATTTTATTTCACTTATGTTGGCTCTTTTCTTTGGAACAGCTGCACTTCCCCATATATTAATTCGTTACTATACAGTCCCTGACACAGCCTCTGCCCGAAAATCCACGATTGTTGCTATCGCAGCCATTGGCTTCTTCTATATTCTGACTCTTTTTATGGGATTGGGCGCTATGGTAAACGGCGTGCTGAACCCAGCAGACGGAAATATGTCTGCGCCTTTGTTGGCAAAATCCTTTGGCGTTTTCCTCTTCGCAGTTATCTCAGCCATTGCCTTTGCAACGGTCTTAGGCACGGTCAGCGGATTGATCGTGGCAGCCTCTGGCGCGGTAGCCCATGATTTTATGGATATGTTCCTCAAGATTAAGATGACTGATAAAGAAAAAGTTCTGGCTGGCAAGATAACTGCTGTTATTGTGGGTATTATCGCAGTCATATTAGGCATTATTTTCGAAGGCATGAATGTCTCCTTCCTCGTAGGGTGGGCATTTGCTGTCGCCGCTTCTGCTAATTTGCCAGCAATCATCATGGTTTTATTCTGGGAAAAGACAACGTCTCAGGGCATCGTAGCGTCCATTTCAGTAGGGATCGTGGCAGCCTTAGGAATAATTTTGCTCTCCCCCGATATGTATGTGCGCTATGGCTTAGATTCTACATCTGCCCCCTTTAGTTTTAGTCAACCAGGATTATTCTCTATACCCATTAGCTTTATTACCTTAATCCTTGTGTCGCTAATGACACAAAAATCAAAAAACGTAAATAGAGAAACTTCAAATTTGTAGAAGAGCGCTCAATAAAAAGAAAGCCCTTCCTTCCTTCCTTTCTTTCTTTATTTAGACAGGCACCTCGTTAGATGGTGCCTGTCTTGATTTTAAACCAGATTCCTTTCCTACAATACTTTTTAGAGGAGATAAAAAGCCGCTTCGCACGTTTTTTTGACTTACTGAGGGTTTAATAAGCATTAGAATTGGAAAAGGACATTATTCTTCTCCAATAACCCAAAATTTATGTCACTCCAACGCATTTTCACCTAATATCCAGTATAATTGTGAAACTTATACATACCAGCATGACTAAGCACGCCCTAAATAGGAGAAAATATGCCCACAACAACTGAAAATTTAAAAGAAGCCTTTGCAGGTGAAAGCCAAGCATTCCAAAAATATACCGCCTTTGCTGCAAAAGCAGAAAAAGACGGAATGCCCAATATCGCCCGTTTATTCCGTCTCACCGCTCAAGCTGAACAAATCCATGCAGCAGGACATTTCAAAGCATTAGAAGGTGTTGGCAGCACAGCCGAAAACCTGCAAGCCGCCATTGACGGCGAAACTTACGAAGCTGAAAATATGTATCCACCCATGCTAGAACAAGCTGAAAAAGAAGGCCACAAAGCCAAACGCATGTTCAAATATGCCGTTGAAGCTGAAGAAGTTCACGCTCAACTCTATGGCGAAGCCCTTGCGTCCGTCAAAGAAGGTAAGGACCTTGATACAGACTTCTTCCTCTGCCCCATCTGTGGACATATTGAATTCGGGGCGCCCCCAGAAAAATGCCCGATTTGTAATGTGCCAGGCTCGAAATATATTAAGGGATAAAGATTTCCCTCTTTTATAAAAAAAATGCCGCTGAGATTTCAGCGGCATTTTTTTATTTCGCAAAAGAAGTCGATAATCGCTCTAAGGAGAATTCTTCAAGTGAAGATAAGCGCAAACTCTTCGCAGGAAAAATCAATTGTGAAGTAACTGGGTTAGGAACAGAGACAACGAAAACCCCGGCAGCATTAGCAGCTTTTACGCCATTCGGAGAATCTTCAAAAATAACAGCCTCGTTAGACTTCACTTTCAATTTCTTGAGCGCAAGCAAAAAGAGTTCAGGTGAGGGTTTGGTATGCACGACATCATCAGCGCAAATAATATGATCAAATCTATCAAAAATCCCTAATCGCTTTAGATGCGAATCTACCCACCAATGCTCTGAACTGGAAGCGATAGCAAGCCCTAAACCATACTTCTGTGCTTTATCAAGAATATCTATAACGCCCAGCAAAATAGAATTAGATGCTATTAACGCATCTGCTTTAGTTCGCCACTCTTTCATAATACTTTCGCGGGGGATATTAAGATCGGTCAATTTCTCTAAATCTGCAACAGGGTCAAAATCTACTGCATCCTGCCCACCGACGAGCTGTCCCCATTTCTTGATGGAGAGTTCAGTGTCATATCTGGCATAAATTTCTTGAAGAATATCAAATTCTGGGGTCTCAGTATCGAGGATGAGACCATCAAAGTCAAAGATTAGGGCTTTTAGCATGGAGAATTTCCTCTATATAGTGGTTCATAAAAAAATGCTCCCACGATTTATTTTCCGCAGGAGCATAATATTTGTTTTTCTTTTTTATTGAGCTACTTTATTAATGCCTCAGAAGCCCAAGCAAAAAGCCTTGCGGGGATAAAGCTGAGAATAACTGTTAATAGAGCCATCGCACCCCAAGTAAAGTTAAGCCAATCTTCGGAGGTGGTTTTAGGCTTGCCTTCTTTCATATACATAATGACAATCACGCGCAAGTAGTAATATGCAGAGATGAGCGAAGTTAAGATGCCGACCATAGCCAACCAGATAAAGCCACCTTCGACGACAACACGGAAGAGGTAGAGTTTACCGATTAATCCTAATGTGGGCGGGATGCCGGTAAGGGAGAGCATAAAGATGGTCATCGCTGCTGCCATAAGCGGTTTTGAACGTCCCAGCCCAGCGTAATCTTCTAATGCTAAACCTTTGCCATCTTCTTCTTCCAATGAGATAACGATTGCCCAAGAGCCAAAGTTTGTGATGGCGTAAGCTACGAGATAAAAGATACCTGCGGCTATAGCATCATTGGTCAATTCGGGATTGCCGAAGGCAACAAATGCCATCAAAATATAACCTGCATGAGCAATACTGGAATATGCCAACATTCGCTTAATATTTTTCTGTGCAATCGCAGCAACGTTGCCAACTATCATGGTCAAGGCCGCAAGAATGGCAAGGACTGGAGTTATATCAGCGGCAATACCGGGGAAGGCTGTGGAGAAGACACGCATAAGCGCAGCGAAACCAGCGATTTTTGCACCAGCCGCCATAAAAGCAGTGACAGAGGTTGGGGCGCCTTCATATACATCGGGTGTCCACATCTGGAAGGGGACGGCACCGACCTTGAAGCCGAATCCAACGAGAATTAAGGCTGACCCAGCCAAAAGCAAGAGCGGATCGGCACTTCCTTCTGCTACAGCACCAGCAATCGCAACAAAAGCGGTTGATCCTGTTGCGCCAAAGACTAAAGCAATCCCGTAGACAACAAATCCGCCTGAAAAAGCACCGAGCAGGAAATATTTGATGCCTGATTCTTCAGATTTTGCATTGCTATTATCGAAGGCAGCAAGAACGTAAAGAGGAATGGAGAGCAGTTCAAGGGCGATGAAGACGATGATGAGGTCACGGGCTTGTGCCATGAGCATCATGCCAACTACGCTGAACAAAATCAGCGAATAGTATTCGCCACGCTCGATGCCGCGCCTTTTGAGATAGCCATAAGCGATAGCAACTGCCATTAAACCAGAGAAGAGGAGCAAGGCGTTGACAAAGGTGGAAAATCCATCAAGGATAACCAGCCCTTTGAAGCCTAGCACCGCCTGTCCAGTTTGGGAGAGGCTGAGTCCCATTGTGATGGCTAAACCTGCGGCGGCGAGGACTGCTGTGATGCTTTTTTTCTCATCGGCAATGAATAAATCTGCAATGAGGAGCAGTGCTGACCACGCTGTTAGCACAATGATTGGGAGGAGTGTATAAAAATCGGCTTGGTTCATATATTATTCTCTCCGTGTGGAGGAGGGTATTTATGTATTAAGTGCTTAAGTATCATGTGCCAAGTTTCAAACCTGACACATGATACCTGAACGTTTTTTAGCCCATCGCCGCTTGCAAAACCTTGACCAAATTATCAACAGTAGGTGCAATTAGGGCGAAGAAAGGTTTGGGGTAAAGACCAATCCAGAAGATGAAGACAAGGAGGGGAACGATAGTTACCAATTCTCGGACACTGAGGTCACGAAGGGGGTGCCCTTTATCTTTGACGGTCTGAACGATAGAGCCTTCAGGACCAAGGAATATCTTCTGGTACATATAAAGCATATAGATTGCGGCGAGGATAACGCCAATGGCAGAAAGACCCGCATACCACGCAGAGCCAATTGCCTCAGAGCCAAAAGCACCAAGCAAAATGGTGAATTCGCCCACGAAGCCGTTCAGCCCAGGCAAACCCATGGATGAAAGAGTCACAATCAACATCACTGTGCCATAGACGGGCATGATTTTCCACAAACCACCGTAAACATCAAAGTCACGGGTGTGGGTTTGTTCGTAAATCATACCGACCAAGAGAAATAATGCGCCAGTGCTAAGGCCATGATTAATCATCTGCAAAATGCCGCCTTGAATACCCTGCGAGTTGAGGGCAAAAAGACCGAGCATTACGAAACCAAGATGGCTGATGGATGAATAAGCAACCAGTTTTTTGATGTCCCGTTGATAATAGGAGACAATCGCGCCGTATATGATGCCAACTACAGCCAAAAACGCCATTGTTGGGGCAAAATGAATAGCCGCATTCGGGAAGAGAGGCAAATTGAAACGCACAAAGCCGTAAGTTCCCATTTTTAGCAAAACGCCTGCCAAAATCACAGAGCCAGCGGTAGGTGCTTGAACGTGAGCATCGGGTAACCAGGAGTGAAGGGGCCACATCGGAACTTTGATCGCAAATGCGACTGCAAAAGCAATGAAGAGCCAATTCTGGATACCAGCGGGGATGCCGCCCATCGCAATCAAATCAGGGACAGCGAAGGTGCCTTGATTGATTCCCAGCCACAAAATAGCCAAAAGCATCAATAATGAGCCAGCCATTGTGTAGAGGAAGAATTTAATCGAAGCATAAATTCGTTCTGGGCCGCCCCAGATGCCGATGAGGAAATACATCGGAACGAGGGTGAATTCCCAGAAAACATAGAAAAGGAATAAATCCTGCGCCATGAAAACGCCGAGCATTCCGACTTCGAGCATCAAGAAGAAAATGTTAAAATCTTTCTCACGTTCTTCAATCGCCGACCAAGTCGATAAAATTGCAATCGGGGTCAGGAAAGTGGTCAACAAAATCAGCAAAATGCTCAATCCGTCCACGCCCATATAATAGGAAATATTCCATCCCGCAACCTTGATCCAGGTCAAATTTGTGACCATCTGCAAATCGGTGTTGCTGGCATCAAATCTGCCTAATAAGACAAGAGAAATGCCAAAAGTTACCAGCGCAGTCAGCAAAGAAACCCAGCGAACAAGCTCTTTCTTTTCAGGTTTGATAAAGAAAAGAATTAGCACGCCCAAGAGCGGTGAAAATGTGACTAAATTAGGGAGAAGCTCAAAGTCCATAGTCGGTCCTCGTTTTTCTTAATTTTGTGATTGTTTATCACAGTTTTTTATTTTTTGGATGAAGTGCCGCTTCGCACGCCTTTTGGGCTTGGTTGCCCATAATTAGCATTTTCTTGGCGAAAAGCATCTATATCTTCTAACGATAGATGTGCATTGCATCCGCTTTTGGATGCGTTGCACATTGGGGGATGTATAGCAAAACCCGAACTGCAACGCATCTTCTGAGATGCAGTGCAGTTCTAGCATTTTATTTGAATAACAAATATCCTAAAATCGCAACCACGCCGATTAATACAGAAAGCGCGTAAGAGCGAACAAATCCATTTTGCAAACGGCCCAAACTTTCGGAGGAGCGTTTCGTCATATCAGCGAGCTTATCGGCAATGGCGTTGATAATGCCCATATCTACAGGATCAGATAAGAATTTAGCTAAGCCTTGGAAACCAGCGTATAGAACGCTATTATGGAACCAGTCGTGCCAGAAATTCCAGTCAACATCAATGGAGAGGAATTTAGCCAGTTTTTCAAAAGGTTGAATAATAACTGCGCCATAGCCTTCATCCACAAACCATTTATTTTCCATACCCGTAAAGAGGAAGCCAAGCGGTTTCTTAAGCGGATCTGCTTGCCCAGCCTTAAGGGGGTTTTTACCGTATAGCAACCATGAAATGCCAATCGCCATTAAGGCTAAAATTGTAGAAATACCAGCTACACCAAGATCAAGGGGTAAGCCGTGCGTTTCACCAATGGTATATCCGAGCCAATGACCAAGATTGTGGAAACCTTCAAAGGGGAGATTGAGTGCACCACCCAAAATAGCGAGTCCAGCCAAAATCATCAAAGGAACAGTCATCACGGGTGGGCTTTCTTGAGCGTGTTCAGCAACTTCTGTGCGTTCTTTGCCAAAAAAGACCATCCAGATTTGGCGTCCCATATAGAAGGCGGTCAAAAATGCAGCAATGGAAAGTAGTAAATAAACACCAGGGAAATGTTCAGCGTGGAGTTTTGCATCAAGCAAAATTTCATCTTTCGACCAGAAACCAGCGAAGGGGAAAATACCAGCGAGGGCCAATGTGCCTGCCATATAGAGCCAGAAAGTGACGGGCATCTGTTTGCGAAGATTGCCCATATTTCGCATATCGCCAGGGTCAAAGGCTTCTTCCTCGTCATGATGTGCATCTGCGTCATCGTGGTCACCGTGACCATGTGCTAGATGATGATGCCCGCGTTCCATGCCGAGAATGATTGAACCAGCAGAAAGGAAGAGCAATGCTTTGAAGAATGCATGTGTAGCAAGGTGGAAGACACCAGCTACATAAGCGCCCATACCAACTGCTGCGACCATGAAACCCAATTGGCTGATAGTCGAATAGGCGAGAACTTTCTTAATATCATATTGCCCAACAGCAATTGTGGCAGCAAAGAGAGCTGTTACTGCGCCAATCATGGCAACGATATAAGATGCTTCGTGCACCAAGTTATAAAGTGGAGCAGAACGAACTACCAAATAAACGCCAGCCGTAACCATTGTCGCTGCATGAATAAGCGCGGAGACGGGGGTAGGGCCAGCCATTGCATCGGGAAGCCAAACGTAAAGTGGAACTTGAGCAGATTTACCCGTCACGCCGATGAGCATGAAGAGGGTAATTGCTGAAATCACGACAGGGTCTGGATGTGCCTCGGCAGCTTTGAAAACGGCGTCAAATTGTAAAGAGCCAAAGTGCCAAAAAGTGGTAAAAATCGCGAGCAAGAAGCCAAAGTCACCAACGCGATTGGCGATGAAGGCTTTTTTGCCAGCTTCAGCATTTTTGGTGCTTTTTTGCCCAAGAGTATCAAAGTCGTACCAGAAGCCGATAAGCAAGAAGGAGCATAAGCCCACACCTTCCCAACCGACGAAGAGCATCAGATAGGAGTCGCCGCTGACCAAAATCATCATCATGGCGATGAAGAGATTCAAGAAAACGAAGAAACGGCGGAAGCGGCGAATATCATCTTTGAAACGTACATCTTCGTGCATATAGCCGATGGCGTAGATATGGATGAGCGTTCCCACACCAGAGACGACCAACATCATTACAGAGGAGAGCGTATCTACACGGAAAGTCCAATCTAGTTGGAGATCACCGATATGTATCCACTCGGCAAAATATACGGTTTGCATATGTCCGTGAGTGGCACTCAAAGAATAGGCCAGCAACACGGCGACAACGAATGTCAAGCCAGATGCCACGCTCGCTACTGTCCCTATCTGCCATTCTTTCATCTTCCCGCCGAAAATCATATTAATCAGCATCCCTATCAAGGGAAGAAAAACAAGCAGAGGGACTAATCCGAAGAAATAGCCAGTATTTGCAGTTTCAGAAAAATTCATATTGGCTTATCCTTTTAAGACGTTGATTTGGTCAACATCGATGCTTTGCTTTGTGCGGAAAACAGCAACGATTAGAGCCAATCCAACCGCGACTTCTGCGGCCGCGACTGTCATAATGAAAAAAACGAAAATTTGCCCGTCCAGCTGATTATTTGCACTAGAAAATGCGACTAGGGCTAAATTTGCCGCATTGAGCATAAGCTCGATGGACATAAAAATGACCAAAGCGTTGCGGCGAATAAGCACGCCTAACGCGCCGATGGTAAATAAAATTGCAGAGAGCGCAATATAATAATTTACAGGAATACCTTCCATTAGTTTTGCTCTCCTTTCTTCTTTTTGA
>JABGQV010000169.1 GCA_018648655.1 Anaerolineae bacterium
GGATATAACCTATCCTACCAGATTTCCAATGCTCATTATTTTGGCGAAACTAAAGCACTATATATCCCTGGAGCCTTGGAGGATTTGGCAAAATTTGCAGGAGAGACACCAATCACTCAATTGATGTTGGGCGGCGCAATTATGATGGAAATTTCAATCGTTATGATTTTCCTCTCACGAATTTTGAAATATAAAGCAAATCGCTGGGCTAATATCATCGTAGGCCTAATGACTATTTTATTTGTTGTAAGCGGTGGCTCACCATATCCGCACTATATTTTCATCGCGACTATTGAAGTTTTATGCCTACTGCTCATCATCGGAATTGCGTGGAAATGGCGTAATACTGAAGGCTAGGATAGAGGTGTCATTATGAAGAAAATATTCAACCATCCCTTTTGGTAAAAGTGTGGCACACTTTGTGTAGATTATTGTGTAGCAATTAAAAGAACCCCTCGCCACAAGTGAACAGGAGGGTAGACCTTCTCAGAAATAAAATCCCCACTCTTTTCTTGATACAGGGGCTGTATTTAATATTAACGTGTCTCCGTCACCTTCTGTATCGTTCGCGGTTTCTCGGGATCATACCCTTTCGCCAAAGTCAGATAATAAGCAAATAACTGCGCGGGGATAATGCTAATTAATGGCGAGAGCCATTCAGGTGTGTCAACTGGGATTGAAATCGGCACTTGCGCCATTTCTAAGGCTTTCTGATTATTTGAAATAATGACTAACTCTGCTCGTAAATCATTTTTAAGGTGCTTGAGCATTTCCAGCATCGAGTCGAAAACCTTCCCGTTTGGAGAAATCGCAAAGATGGGGAATCCGCTTTCGACCATTGCAACGGGACCATGTTTGAAATCCGCAGATGAATAGGGCTCGGCTGCGACGTAGGTCAATTCTTTGAGCTTAAGTGCCCATTCAAAGGCGGTCGCGTAATTATATCCACGCCCCAACACAACGGATTGCTGCATATAACGATAGCGTTGCGCGGCTTGAGCAATTTTCTGGTCTTGGACAAGTGCATCTTGCACCCAACCCGAAACTTGCTCCAGTTCCCCCCAGCGTGATGCCCTCCCCGACATCGCCGCGGAAAGCATAGCGATAGACATCAACTGTGACGTATACGTCTTCGTGGCTGCAACAGCTTTCTCCTCCCCAGCTTGGATGTCGAGAATAAAATCAGCATTTTTCGCTAAAGGGGAATTAGGTTCGTTGGTAATCGCTAAAGTCAAATTCCCCTGTTTTTTTCCTTCGGCTAAAACACTGACAATATCGGGAGATTGCCCAGATTGTGAGATTCCAACAATCAGCGCATTCTTGATTTTTGGCGGTTGCTGATAATACGTGAAGAGAGATGGTGTCGCCAATGCCATCGGGAGACTATTTTGTGCGCCCCAAAGATAGTTGGCGTATCTGCCTGCATTATCGGATGTGCCGCGTGCCGCGAGAAAGACAAATTGAATATCTCGTGAATGAATAGCCTTTGCTATTTCTTCAACAGTTTTTCGTTGAGATGAAAATAGGTTTTCTAGTCGAGCCGGTTGTTCGAGGATTTCGGAATGGAGGGTCATAAGTTTTTAAGGGCTGAAGCCCTTGCTATAAGGGGATGGATATTAAGTTACTTCCCAAGAAAATGCTATTTAGGGGCAACCAAGCCCAAAACGCGTGCGATACAGCTTTTCATCCAAAAAAAGATTTAGCCTTTTACTGCGCCTGCTGTTAATCCCTTAATAAATTCTCTTGAGAGAAGAATATAAAGAATTAAAATCGGAATAGCAGCTAAAGATAGGGTGCTGAGGGCGCGCGTCCAGTCGGTGCGATATTGTCCGAAGAGGAGCGATACGCCAAGTGCAACTGTGCGGGATTCTTCGGCACGGATGAAGACGAGCGGGAACCAGAAATCGTTCCAGATTTTCATCATGTTAAAGATAGCAACTGTGGCGATAGCTGGGCGTAAAAGCGGAACAACTATTTGTAAATAAATGCGCCACTCAGATGCACCGTCTACTTTGGCGGCATCAAACATTTCGCGCGGGAGATTTTTGACGAAGGCTGTCAAGATAAATATCGAGATCGGCATCCCCATCGCCACATAGACTGGGATTAAGCTCCAGATAGTGTCTTGTAAGTTGAGAAATTGCATCAGGCGCACGAGGTCAATTGTGCCTAAACGGATTGGAATCATTAACCCAGCGATGAAGAAAACATAGAGAGCGGTGCTGGATTTTGAGTTCCATTTTGCGAGGGCATACGCTGCTAGAGAGCCGAAAAATATGATTAAAGCGAGCGAAATAACGGTAACGTAAATGGTGTTAAGAAAATAGGTGCCAAAATTTCCTTTGAGCCAGACTGCTTTATAGCCCTCGAGCGTGAAGTTTTGCGGCAAGCCAAAGGGGTTGCTGAAAATTTCCTTTTGAGGCTTGAAGGAATTGACGATTAAAGTCCAGATCGGGAAAATAGCAACAAAAGCCCAAATTGAGAGAGCAGAATAAGTGAAAAGTTTTTGTGTACGGCTCATGATTATTCTCCTAGACCAAATCTTCGTTTTTACGGGATGAATAGAGCCAAATTAGCACGCCTGTCATCAAAATTACGAAAGTGATGGTTGCGATTGCCGCGCCCATCCCCATATTTGGGATGCCAATCGGATGCTCCCCAGCGATGCCTGTTCTATAGAAGAAGGTTGCTAGGAGATCAGTGGAATACCCCGGCTCTCCCTTTGCACCAGCCATCGCGTAGATCACATCGAAAGCGTTGAAGTTGTCTACAAAGGTCAAAATGGCAACAACGCCGACAACGGGCTTGAGTAAGGGAAATTTGATTTTCCAAAAAATATGCCAAGAAGATGCACCATCTACACGAGCGGCTTCGAGAATTTCATCTGAAATACCGAGTAGCCCCGCTAAAAAGAGAACGGTGGGCATCCCGACCCATTGCCAAACGGATGCCAGCGAAATGGTCACGAGGGCTAAATTCTCATCCCCAAGCCAGGGTTTTGCCCAAGAATCCAGCCCGATGGCTTTTAGCGTTTGATTTATCGCTCCCCAGTGCGGGTTGAGAATGAGCGTCCATAAAAACCCTGTTACGAGTACCGAAAGTGTTGCGGGCGCAAAAATAATGGTGCGGAAGAAATTTCTCCCTTTGAAATCTTGCGATAATAAATTGGCAAAAAATAACCCCAAACTATTTTGAACAATCATGTGAATTGCAAAGAAAATTACAGTGTTTTTTAACGCCCCTAAAAAACGTTCTCGCCAAACTGGATTGGTGAAAAGGTCTATGTAGTTTTGAAGTCCCACAAATTCTGTGGGGGTGTAACCTTTGCCCGTGTAAAGGCTCAGGCGCATCGAGTCGAGGAGTGGAGCTGCCATGAAGACGAGATAAATGAGTAAAGCGGGTAGTAAAAATAAGACCCAAATACCATCTTTTTGAAAGCGTTTTTTGAAATTTTCTATCATATCGCTCTTTCTCCATCTAACCCATTATTTTGTGGGATGAAAAGCCGCGTCATGTGTAATTCGAACTTGCGTGCCGTTAATGGGCATCTGTTTGGCATGGACACCCCTTACTACAAGGGGAAAGATTTTCGCCGAGAATCTACTTGGAAGCAGCACCCAAGCCCAAATCAGGTGCGACTCGGCTTTATATCCAGAAAAGAATAAAACCTGACAGGTCTATCAGACCTGTCAGGTTTATTATATTCTTATTTGCAGCTTTGAGCAGGTTCGTACCATGCTGCGATAGCTTCTTGGAGGCTATCTGCGGCTTCTTGTGGGGTTTGGTCGCCAGCGAGAACGGCGATAACACCATCATTCATTGCGCCATAAGTGCCAACAACGCCTTCTGGGGATGCGAGCAGTTTTTCCCAGACAAAGCGGATGTCGGTGCCAGCAGCGTTGCCGTTGAAGGCTAAGAAAGCGTTAGCAACGGGGTTGGTGAGGGTGGGAACATTGTTGCTGACGGGGAAGAAGCCAGGAACGCCATTACCAAATGCTTCACCAAAGGATTCGCCTTCGAGCCATTCGAGGAAAGTCATTGCGGCTTCTGCATTTTCGGTTGCGGGGTTCATGCCGATTGCTGCATCCATGTGGAAGGAGATATATTGATCTTGACCTTCGGCTGCGGGGGCGGCGAAGACACTCCAGTTGAATTCGGGGGCATCTTTCTCAAAAGCAGAGATGCTCCAGGAACCGTCAAACATCATTGCGGCTTGACCTTGAACGAAGAGTTGTTGTGAAGTGTAGTAATCGGTAGCGGTGTAGCTATCGGGGAGGAAGGGAGCCAAATCTTGGATTTGGGTGTAAGCGGCAACTACGTCTGCGTCGTTGAAGCAACGTTCGCCGTTGAGGTATGCCATACGTCCATCAAGGCCGCCAACATTATTGGGGAGGATGGTCATCATAACAACTTCGTTGATATCCCAAGCATCTTTTGTGCCGTTAGCGAAAGGAGTTACGCCAGCGTCTTGAAGAGTTTGGGCGGCTGCGAGCAATGCTTCCCAAGTTTGGGGAATTTCGATGCCGTTGGCTTCAAAGAGATCTTGGTTATAGTAAACGCCGTGAGATACAGCAGCGATGGGGACTGCGAATGCTTCGCCTTCTGCGGTTGCCCAAGGAGCAATTGCGCCAGCAGGAACATTCTCTGCCAAACCGGGGATGTCGGCAAGGGAGGCAACGTAGCCAGATTCAAAGAGTTCTAAGCCAGTCGCAAAGGAGCGAACGAAATACAAATCGGGGGCGGTGCCAGTTTCGAGTTGGGTACGAAGGGTAGCGTTGTAGTCGGGGGGATTGGTGGGGTCAAAATTAACGGTGATATTGGGATTTTCAGCATTGAAAGCGGCTAAAATGGCTTCCCAAGCATCAACATCATCAACACGCCAAGAGCCTAAAGTCAGTTTAACTGCTTCGGCAACGGGAGCTTCTTCTTCGGCGGCTACAGGGGCTTCCTCAGCAGCAGGTGCTTCGGCGGCTGGTGCTTCTTCTGCAGGGGCAGGTGCGCCACAGGCTGTCAATATGAGAGCCATGAGCATAAATACAACAAATAGTGTCTTTTTCATTTCTTTCTCCTTGGATTTATCGTTTAGAATAGGTTGGGATGAATGCTTTTCATCCTGTAATACCGCGCGGGTCATCTTTTTCTTTTGGATAGGATAGATGGCCTGCGTGTCTTTTTTATACGGTTGATAGCAACACCTCCTTTATTTTAGGCTTTCTACATAACACTGCTTATTAGATTTTCTACATCTTGTGAAAAACGATTGATAAAGCCTTTAACATATTCTTTAATATCTAAATCTGGATTTTCAACCAGTGGGGTCAAATCCATTGCGTAACTTAATCCAGTTGCGTTATCTACATTGTGAGAAGCGAAATAAGTCGCGTTGGCTAAACGCCTGCCCATTGATGCAAGATCATAGCGTTTGCCACCGCTGATTTGAGAGTCGAAAACACCTAATAAGGCCGCTTGTAAATTACTCTGACTTGACGTGTCTAAGATAACTTTTTCGGTATCTCGCATCCAATCTAGGTCTCGCCAGACTTCACAGCCTAAGACTTTCTCAGGGATTTCAGTTTTCGATAAACTTCTGAGCGCGTTAATCATTTTGATGGCAACGCCAATATGGGTAGCATGTTTATCTGCTAAATTATGCGTATAAACTACATCTGGATTTGTCGCTTTTAAGATGGAAATAATATCTTCCACAGAAGATGTGTCTTTGCCATCTTTAATCACCTTACTGGGATAATCGAGCATAATTTGAGCAGAGTATTCGCCAATAATCGCAGCTTTTCGCTGTTCTTTGAAACGCACTAGACGCATTTCTTCATCTGTATATTTTTCGTAGATGCCTGTGCGGGCTGAACCGCGCCCATCAGTCACGACTACGCCTGTAAACCATTTTTCTTCGCTCTGAAAACATTCCAAAATCGGAGATGCCGCCATGATTTCAATATCGTCTTGGTGCGCGGCGATGCAAAGATGCGTTGTTCGAACCAGCGCATCTTCTAGGGGAATACCGTCAGGGATAAAAACTTCGGCAGTACTTTGGTTAAATTTCATCTTATTTTCCATGTGTCTATGAATTTATTCATAGACTGAGACAGGAAGTCCGTTTAAACGGACTTGGGATTTTAGAATGGAATTTTCGCGTAGCATCTTTCAAAGGGCAACCCTGTTTTATTTTTCTAATGCAGGCAAACTCGCCGCAGCGATAGATTGACCAACTCGTCTACTTTTCTCATCGGGTAATTGGATATGGAAATTGAGTTCAGGGAATTCATTTTTCAAGACATTCTGTGCACCTTCGATGATCAAATCACCGCCGCTGCCTGAGGTGCAACGCCCCAGAATGAGAACGTGTTTTAGATCATAAAAATCGGCATAATGAGCTAGTGTATAGCCCAAATAAACGCCAATACTTTGCCAAATTTTGATTGCGCCCTTATGCCCGGCTTCCAGTTTCTCTTGCACAAATTTCAGCTTTGCGGCATCGGTCACGTCTTCGGGGATTTCAATTCCAGCGGCAGGAGCCAAGCGGAACACACATTGTTGTGAGAAATAAGATGCGCCGCAGCCGATATCGCCCGACCATTCTTCAATCGGGGCGTTGGGATTGTAATCAACGGGCGCAAAAGCCAGCTCGTTCAGCCAGCCCATAATTCGCCCATCCGCATTCACATATCCGGCCGCTTCACTCGACCCCATCGCAATCCCCAAAATGCCCGTATCTTCTAGTGACATCGCCCCCGCCAACGCGGTCACGTCGCCATCGTTGATGATTTCAAGCGGGACGCCCATCTCATCTTTAATTTTGAGAAAAAGATTCTTGATTTCGCCAAATTTTTCCTCTGGGATGGCTCGAAAGAGAGATGCGACCATTGGGCGATTCTCGACGTAAACACCTGCCGAACTCCCGCCAATTGCGTCCACGTGTGGCATTCTGCTTGCTGCCGTTGATAGAGCTTTTTTTATCTCTCGAGCGTGGTATGCGGGGTCGCTATGCTTGCGCGGCTCCCAGACCACTTCTTCGCTGTAGACCACTTCTCCGTCCACAACGGCACTCACTTTTCGGTCGGAGGCTCCCAAGTCAAAGCCGATGCGGGCACCCTGTAAATAGCCCCCAAGCAACTTCCCAGCCTCGTGCGAAGCGGGAACTTCATCCACTGTGCAAATAACAACTTCAAAATCCTGCTCGTAGACTTTTTTGCCTAAAAAATCATAATCAAATTTACGAGAACCATCTTGAGCGTAAATTTTCTGGAGTGATTTGCCAATCTTTTCTGAACCACCAATATAAAGTTTAAATCCGCCCCGCTGCCAGAGTAGAAATTTGATAATTCGCTCAATATACTCTACATTTTCTTCTGCTTTGGGATGATCTTCTGGCAAAATTTTTGTCTCAAAGCGAGTAATTTCTCCGCTGCTACGTTCTAAACCAATTACGAGTGGAATGCCATTTTTTTTACACTGCGCTTGAAATGCGCGATTCGCTAAAATAGCAGGGTGAAAATTTTCATCGAGCGGTGGTTGAATTTTTGAAGTAGGCAGAGTAAGCTGGGATGTCATAATTTAAACCTTATTTTGATTAAAAAGAAGCGAGTATCCATCCATGAGCATGGATGCAGATGCGCCAAGAACGCAGCCTTGAAGCGCTATCTTTCCAAGCTCTATGCTGGTATCTTGGGCTAAATTGTTGAAAGATGATTGAAGCATTGAGCTTTGAACGGATTGAAGCCAAGCGTCTCCAAAGCGGGTCATTTCACCGGTGATGACAATTTTTTGGATATTGAGAATACCAATCAAATTGGCGATGGATGCGCCTAGATAATGACCTGCTTCAAATACAATTTCTTTTGCAAGAGCGTCATCTGCAAGAAAAGCATCTTTAATCGTGTCTAATGTGATTTCTTCGCTTTGTTTGGATAAAACTGAAGATTTAGCCTCGGGGGCTAAAATTTTTGCGCGCTGGATAATGGCTCTAATGCTGGCGATAGTCTCTAAGCAGCCACGTTTTCCACAACGGCAAAAAATGCCATCTTTTTGGACAACAACGTGCCCAATCTCGCCCGCGCCGCCGCCATCGCCCTGAAAAAGTTTCCCTTCAATTAATATGCCCGCGCTTGTGCCTTCCTTTACATTTACAACAATCAGGTTTTCGTTCGGTTCATGCCCTTCACCATAGACATATTCACCAATCGCTGCGGCCTGACTGTCATTGAGTACCGAAACAGGCAATTTGTAGCGAAGGTATAATAAATTGGCTAAGGGGAAATTCTCCCAATCGAGATTGACAGCTTTGACAACAATTCCCTCTTTTAAATTCATCAACCCTGGTGCGCCAACACCGATTCCGATAATAGGCGTCCAGTTTGTGGCAAGGAGTTGGTCTAATAGTTGATAAATCAGATTTATAGCTTCTTGACCATCGCTTTGATTAGTTGGAGTTGTTATTTTCTCTTTAATTTCTCCCCTTAGGTTGACAATGGCACCAACAAATTTATCTTGCTCTAAATCTACACCGATGAGATAGCGAGAATCAGCAATCAGACTCAATAGAACAGGGGCTTTTCCGCCTAGTGATTCACCCAATCCAACTTCTTCTACCAAGCCTTCGCTCAATAAGGTTGAAACATTATTCGAGACTGTTGTGCGTGTTAGATAGGTGATACGTGCAATCTCTGCACGACTAATTGTGTCGTGATCGAAGAACGTCTTGAGTACTAAATCTCTATTATGTTCTTTGGTTTGTTGGCGGGTGGCTTTTTGGGGGATCACTTTGTAGATACCTCTTGAAAGACTTTGTAAGGTCAATGGACTTACAAAGTCTAGTATACAACAAAAGGAATATGAAAGTCAATAGGCACGTTATTCTAGGTTTAAGGAAATATCTATTGGGTTTTTCTTTTCATCTTAGGTGCTAAAATCTGTTTTTGGAAGGAAAGATTATAGAAAAAGTCAAATTCTAAGTAAAGTACAACAGAGCCTTATGAAACCATGCTTTCCCTTAGAATTATTCTCTATGCAGCTCTTTTTTTCTTCGTTAAGCACGAAAAAGGTGGTTATTGTGTTTATCTCTAGCCCCGTGGCCAGTTTTTAGGTCCGGCATGAGAATGCAACTGCTCGTATCAAACCGTGATACGTTGTGCACAAAACATCTCTGGCTCCATGCTCGACAGAATCGACATCCATATTGAAGTGTCGCGTGTTAATTTGGAGAGTTAAATAATGCTGTTCAACAACTTGTTAGGCTGTAATGATTTGGCTTCAACTCTCCGTGCGGGCTTATCATCGTGCCCTGAAGTTGGCGAGTGCTATCGCAGGCTTAGCTGGGGAAGAGAATATTCAAACCACATATTTGGCATTGGCGGAGGGGATGTACGCTTTGCGTAGACCGGATGGGAGGATTATTTGAAATATAAAAGCCCTGTTCATCAACGAACAGGGCTTTAGAGTAAAAGGCGATTGAATACTTGCTCCTTACTAGTTTATGGCTTTTCGAATAAGTATGCGGTCGAGATAGGTTGTTAACTGATCTTGATTAATGATCTGACTCCGATAAGCAATATATTTATCTGGTCGAATAAGATATAAACAAGGTTGCCATGCAGCATAAAGTTCATGGATGTTTTTATCTGCATCAATAATAAAATGCTCATTGTCTTCTTCATTAGCTGGCAAATCAAGTGTAATTATATAAGGTTTGATGGAAGCTTGATACTGTGATTGTATCGTGGTGCCGATCTCCAATAAAGTATCCATATTGGGGGAGTTAGTTGCGCCAGAAAAGAGCATTAGCGCGTAATGTGTTCCACGATATAAATCATGCAGACTGGCTGGTTGTGTTATGTTATTTGCAGAGAGCATTATATTAGGGGCTCGCATACCTGCGGATGGTCCTTGATGAAAATCATGCTCGTTGTGATTTATCATTTGTTTAAACCTGTTCAGAACATGGTTTGCCTGATTCTGTGGCAAGAAGTCTTGAACAATAACGGAGCTGTTCTCATATGAAATATCCAGCATCGCTATATCACGTCCCATGCGGTTTTGCATCTTGTCTGTGTTGAGGAGAAGACTAGCCAACTGATTGCGAAGTTGCAGTGCAAGCGAGTTTTTTAGCGTGACAATTTTTGTAGCTGTCCCGACTCTTGTGATGAGATCTTGCGCAGTTTTATGACGCTCAATCGTGTAGCTACCTAGTAATTCTGGGAATGCCTTTCCATGATGTAATAAGGCTAATTTCCACATTAAATTATAGGCATCTTGAATGCCTGAGTTTAATCCCTGCCCACCAACGGGGCTATGGATATGAGCTGCGTCTCCAGCCAGAAAAACTCGCCCTTTGCGATGATCTGAGACCACAAAATGTTTGCTGGTAAAAGTTGATGACCAAGTGAGATCAGATATTTGGGTATTAAAGGGTGTTCGTTGGTCTATTAACTTTTGCAGAAGTTCCAGCGTGACTTCTGGTTCATATCCAACAGATAATTCTGGCATGTGAAAGATGAGTCGAAAACGGCCTTTTTCAGGTAAGGGCACAATCAAGACGATGCCATCTGTCGAGAGGATGTTATGACCTTCGTCTTCAGGTAAATCCCAATCAAAAATGACATCTCCGAGGATAAACACCTCGTCGTCGGCTTTCCCTTCAAGTTCAAGCCCGAGTAATTTTCGCGTTTTGCTGCGCGCACCATCACATCCAACCATCCAGGAAACATCTATTCTTTCAATAGAATCCCCTTCGTGTTTTAAGGTAACCCGTACGTAATCTTCGAATTGTTCGAGATCAACAAGTTCGGTGTTTCGCTCGACGATACCGCCTAAATCATTGAGATGATCTTCCATGCAGCGTTCAGTTTCACTTTGGGGGATACTTAACCAGTAAGGGAAATCGGCATCTTTCCAATTGAGTTCCTGAAAAACAATCCGTGAGAGTTCCTTGGTTCCTGTATGCATATTGAGTGAGCGAAATTTTGTTCCGCTGTTGACAACAGCGTCAGCAAAGCCCATATCTTGGAAAATCTCCAGCGATCTGGAGTGAACGACCAACGCCTTTGAGAAAAGTGTACGCGACTCATTTTGATCGATAATGCGGACAGATAATCCATGTCGAATCGCTTCTGCTGCTGCGGTTAAGCCAGCGGGTCCTGCGCCGATGACGAGTACGTCGGGGGTTGTTCTAGTAACCATAGTTGACGCGCCTGCAAGAACAGCGGTTTAGAAGCGAATAAATACTGAGGCAAAA
>JABGQV010000214.1 GCA_018648655.1 Anaerolineae bacterium
CCAGCAAGATTTTTGTGGTCGGTGAAGGGGGCAGTACAAGTTTGGGATGGCTTTATGCTATCGTCGGCGTTGGTACGGGGGTTAGCCCGATTATTGCCCGCTGGATTACAGGAGACCGTGAACGCGCATTGCGTCATGCTATCACGGTCGGATACGGCATCACCTTGATAGGGTTGATTCTCATGTATCCGATTAGCAGTCTGGGGATGGTGATGGCAGGTGGATTCTTCCGCGGGTTTGGGATCGCCATCATTTGGGTTTTCTCGACTACGCTGCTACTCAAAAAACTCCCCAACGAAGTACGCGGACGTGTCTTCGGCACCGAATTTGCACTCCTGACTCTCGCTGGCGCAATCGGCGCTGGTCTCGGCGGCTGGTTCCTGGACGCGTTTAATTTCACCCTCCAGAACTTGATCCTGCTCATGGGTGTCCTGATGTTTTCTTTTGGTGTCTACTGGTTTATTAACGGTGTTTGGGCTGAGAAGGATCCTATCTCGGAAGTTTCGACTTTGACAAAATAAGATGAAAAAATCTAGGCATACGACACTTCATAAAAAGTGCTTATAACTTATCACGAATAGACACGAATTCACCGAATACTTCGAATAAAAGCGTTTTTTTAAAGGCGTATTCGTAAAATTCGTTTCATTCGAAGCATTCGTGATAAAAAGGTCATCTGAGTAGAAAAAAACTAAAGCGGAGAGAAAAGAAAATGATAAACAATAAGAAATCTGTAAAAGTTGCTGTCGTGCAAGCAGCTCCGATTTTATTTGATCGAGATGCCTCTATAGAAAAAGCCTGCCAGCTTATCCGTGAAGTTGCGGCAGAAAACGTAGAACTTGTTCTTTTTCCCGAAGCCTTTATCCCCGCTTATCCTCGTGGATTAAGCTTTGGCATGGTTGTTGGAAGCCGAAAACCGGAAGGGCGCGACCTTTGGCAACGATACTGGGATAACTCGGTTCAAATTCCCAGCCCGGCTACAGATAAATTGGGGGATGCTGTGCGTGAAGCTGGCGTATATCTGGCAATGGGCATTATTGAACGGGATACAGAATTTAGCGGCGGTACACTCTATTGCACCACGCTTTATTTTTCTCCAGAAGGAGAAATTATAGGTAAACACCGCAAATTAAAACCGACGGGGTCAGAACGTCTTATTTGGGGAGAAGGCGATGGCAGCACGTTGACCGTTTTAGAGACAGAATTGGGGAAAATAGGTGGGCTAATTTGCTGGGAAAATTATATGCCCTTGGCACGAATGGCAATGTATGGAAAAGGCGTGGAACTATACCTAGCGCCCACAGCTGATTCCCGCGATACATGGCAAGCGACGATGCAACATATCGCCTGCGAAGGACGCTGCTTTGTGCTGGGATGCAACCAATTCGTAACGAAAGATATGTATCCAACCGACTTGCAGAAACACGCCGAGTTAGCTGAACAACCAGAGATTATGTCTCGCGGAGGGAGTGTGATTATTTCTCCTTTGGGCGAGATCATTGCAGGTCCGCTTTATGATCAAGAAGGCATTCTCTACGCAGAATTGGATTTAGAGGAAGTGGTCAGGTCTAAAGTTGATTTTGACGTCGTTGGACACTACGCTCGACCAGATGTTTTTCAATTACTTATTAATGAAGAGCCAGCCAGAACGGTACAAAATAAATAATGGACTATCAATATATTGAAACGAATGGCATTCGCCTACATGTTGCCCAAACAGGTTCAGAAGAAAAACCTTTAGTCATTCTTTTACATGGCTTCCCTGAATTTTCTTATGGCTGGAGAAAGCAAATTCCCTATTTAGTAGAGGCTGGTTATCGTGTTTGGGCGCCTGACCAGCGCGGATATAACCTCAGCGACAAACCGGATGGAATTGCAGCCTACTCTATAGATAAATTAGCCGCCGATGTGATCGGATTAATCGATGCCGCTGGCGAGAAGAAAGCCTTTTTGGTTGGGCACGATTGGGGCGCGGCTGTGGCTTGGTGGGTAGCTGCGAAATATCCTGAGCGGATCAGGAAACTGGTTAATTTGAACGTTCCCCATCATTCAGTGATGCGGAAGAATTTGCAGGGCAGTTTTGCTCAATTACGCAAGAGTTGGTATATGTTCTTTTTCCAGATCCCGTGGTTGCCGGAATTTTTGATAAAACAAGGAAATTGGAAAAGAAGCGCAGAATCGTTAACGAAAAGTAGCCGCCCAGACACTTTCACAGAAAATGATCTGGTGCAGTATCGAAAAGCCTGGTCTCAGCCAAAGGCATATACTTCTATGCTCAACTGGTATAGAGCCATGTTGCAAAAACCACCCAAGCCTTTAGCCTCTTCTCGCATCACTGTGCCGACCTTGTTGATTTGGGGCGTACAGGATAAGTTTTTAGGCAGAGAAATGGCACAGCCCAGTATTGATCGTTGTGATGATGGGCAACTTGTTTTTATTGAAGAAGCTACGCATTGGGTACAGCACGAAGAAGCTGAGCGAGTCAACCAATTGATTAATACATTTTTGCGTGATGTTTAATTCTAAGCAACATGTCTGATAAAAACTCCCCCTATTTCAAAGGCGCTATCTGGCTCGGCTTGGTATTTTTGCTCGCCGGTGGTGCCGTGATGATACAGTCTATTCGAGTTGGTATGACAGATGCAACCACACCCCGCTGGACAGGATTCGCGTTCGGGTTGATATTCTTCAATGCAGGGATTACGGTAGGGTTAATGGATGCCAGCTTTAATCGCTACAGAGAAAGCAAAATCTTTGTTTATTTTCAGGCCACTATCTTACTATCTATTCCCTTGATATTTCTTGTGCTTCTAAATTGGGTGGCCTTTGGCCCAGACGAACGAGAATTCAACATGAATATCTCCATCCCATTTCTTTCTTTTGATTCTGCTCGTGGCAGCGAAATTATCGGCCGGATAGCCTTTGGCATTCCGGCTCTTTTGATGGATGCCTTTCTTGGGTACGTGGTCTATGGGGTTGTTGTCGATACTTATGACAAGAAAAAAGACGATGAGCTTACTTCTTATCTGGAAGAAATGGATACAGAAGATAAATAGATTCTCCGAGAAAAAAGGAATATTATTACGATATAATATTTCTAGTTGATTTTTATGGGCTGGTGAAAGGCGATAGGCAGGATGTCAAGAAATCAGGTGAAGATAAATAGTCTTATGCTAAGTAGCGTAATAATCATTAAATAAATGTGAAGGATATTGCATTATGTCGGAAACAGAAAAAACATCAAAAATATCTCAAGGTGTTATCAGCTTTCTGAAAGAGAATCTCCTTAACTTATTCATAGGCACTTTCATAGCCTTGGCAATTTTTTACTTTTTAGAAAGAAAAGAAATTGAGCCTCGTTATTCAATTAGTGGAACTGAGCTTCTTGCAGAGCAACTAGAAAACAATAATAATTTAAAGCTATTTTGGGATGGTAAGGAAATCCAGAATATTAGATCAATTGAAATTGCAATATGGAATGCGGGCAAACAGATTATAAAAAAAGACGATATTTCTGAAACTAAACCAATCAGAATAATTATCCCGCCTGGGTTAGATGTTTTGTACGCTGATTTTATTAAAACATCACGCCCTAATGAGTTGACATTTTCAACAAGTCACCAGGTTTCCGATGACAACATTCATTATATAAAAATTGAAATTGTTGGTGATGAAGCAATTGAAGAAAATGATGGTGGTATAGTAAAGGTGCTTTTTACAGGGGAATCAGACGAAAGATTTTCTGTTTCTGGACGAATATTCGGTAGTAAAGATGGATTCAGAGAGCTTGCTTGGTTTGTATCAAAAGAATCAAGAGATTTTGTTCTAATATTGTATGTCATGGCTTTTGGATCTATATATATTGCTTATTTAGCATTTAGATTTCTATATCCAAAATATAAAAGCCAGCCAAATTCTTTTAAAAAATATTTGATGGCACTTGGGATACTTTTAATTATTGGTACTTTATTGTGGGGTTCTGTTGCTTCGTTTGCAATTATGAAAGAGATTCCTATGAAAAAACCACCATGGTTGCCATAAACATAAGCCTGCTACACAAATACTAGATTATGAACCCCAAGTCGCCAAAGGGTGATTTTACATAATTTTCTTCAAATATGTGCAGGTAGACAAGAGATGCAGTCTGTAACAATTGAAGAGACAAGGTCATTAAATAAGTTGAATCAAACGGTCCCCGCTCAGAATGAGCGGGGACCGTTGTTATAAGGCTAAATTTTCTAGAAACTAACCTAAAACTTTGCCTAATTCCTCTACAGTATATGGTTTCAATACCACATCTTTCACACCTGACTGTAGATACTTCGTTATATTCTCCACCTTTGGTGCAGCGGAGAGAATGAGCGTTTTGCTGCCCAATTTCTCAAGAGTGGGAAGGGTTTCATCTGCGAGGGTTTCGTCTAGCAGGAGCAGATCGACGCCGGGGTCAAATTTAGCGAGTACGCTTGTGCCAGCGTTTTGAAGCGCTGCGTTGATAAAAGATGCCCATTCGCCTTCGAGGGCGATCAGCGTGACTTTGCTAGGGGCGTTTTTCAGATCAGCGGAGGTCATTTCTGCAGCAGGTAATTCGATGGTGAAAGTTGTCCCTTTTTCGGGTACACTTTCTACGCTGATGCTGCCGTTAAGTTGAGAGATGATATGTAGACAAGCTGCCAAGCCCATCCCCTTGAAGCCTTCACCTTTGGTGCTGAAGAAAGATGCCCAGATTTTGTCTTGCATCTCTTCGGGGATACCGATCCCGTCGTCGCTGATGCGGGTGGTGACAAATCCCTTTTGGGTGGAGGGCATGGTCTCGATAGTGATATTTTTAGCGCCGGATTCATCGGCGTTGCGGAGTAAATTGCCAAAGGCGCGTACCAATTGAGTGCTGTCGCCAAAGGCAAGCGGAGCGTCGGGAGCGGATTTAACGGTCAGTTTTTCGGATGGGGTAGATGCATGATAAGCGGAGGCAAGCCAAATATCGGTGAGCATCACGGGGCGGGGCGCGGTTTCACGCGCGGGTCCCAGCAGGGCTTCTTTCACATCCATGATAAGGCGGGCAGATTCGTCGATCATCCCCAGATCTTCTTTGAGTGATTCCACATCCAACTCTGCTTCATTCAGGTCTTCCATCATTCGTGTGGCAGTTGTCGTCATGGGGAGGGCTTTGTTGCCGATCCAGTGAATGGCTTCAGTGGTTGCGCTGGAGAGGGCTTCGTAAGTTTTTGTGCGCAGAAGCTCGGCGTGAGCGCGTTCTACTTCTTTGAGTAGATTGGCGTTATTGATGGCGATGGCGAGGTGGTCTGCCATGGTTTGCAAAGTTTGGATGTCGTCGCCGCTGAAAGCATAGCCTTCTACGCTCTGCACGGTGACTGCGCCGAGACAATTTTTGCCGATACAAAGCGGCAGCGCCATTTCTGAGCGTGTTTCGGGCAAATGGGGGTTACGGAAGAAAGCATCTTCACCCTCAACGTCGAGAGAGATGCGTGCGATACGCTCGCGAGCAGCCATACCGATCATTGAGTTACCGCCCAATTTCAGTTTATGGTTTGCGGCGATCATTGCTTTGCCAGCTTCACCACGCCCAGCGCGTAATACTGCATATTCTTGATTTTCGTCGATCAGGAAAACACCTGCGTAATAGAAATTATAGGCATCACAGATAATATCGACTGTTTTGGGGAGCAGTTCAGCCAACTCCAGTATGGATGCGACTCCACGCCCGACTTCGTTGGCGGCATCAAGAAGGCGCGCTCTTCTTTCAGCTTGCTGGAATAAAAGTTGATTTTCAGCATGTTGATGGGCATTGTTGATCGCGATAGCGAGCTGGTCAGCCATCCCTTGCAGAGTGGAAATATCATCATCGCTAAAAGCAGATTCTTCTACACTTTGCACGGTGACTGCGCCGAGTACGCTGGTGCCGACTGTGAGGGGGAGAGCCATTTCTGAACGTGTGTTGGGCAGATGTGGATTGCTAAAATGGATCGCTTCTTCACCCACGTCAAGCGCAATACGTGCTTTTTGCGTGCTAATAGCTGTGCCGATCATTGAATTGCCACCGACTTTGAGATGGTGATTTTCTGAGAGCATGGCATCGCCTGCTTTGCCACATCCGGCTTTTAGGACAGCATATTCATTTTTTTCATCGAGTAAAAAAACACCTGCATAATAAAAACTAAATTCCTCACAGATGATAGCAACGGTTTTTTGCAATAATTCCTGCGGGTTAAGAATAGAAGCGATATTATTTGCTACTCGTAGTGTTGCGCCAAGCAATTTTGCTTGTCTTTCGCTTGATGTCATTTTTTATCTCCTGTTTTCACCACAAAGTCACAAAGTGCACTAAGTTTTTCTCTGTGCTCACAAAGAATCCCTTTGTGGTCTTTGTGTCTTTGTGGTAATTTTTTTAACCTAATATCTCGTTAATTAAATCTACCAACCCCTGTTCGCGCCCTTTTACGAAATAGCTGTGTGCGCCACGTTGAACCGCATCTTTCGCTGTATCAACTTCGTCATAAGCTGTTAGCACAATCGCGATCAATTCAGGAGCAATATCGCGTAATTTCGTGAGCAGATCTAGCCCTGCGGAGTGAGCGGGAACACCATCAAAATTGGGCATATTTAAATCGAGCAGTGCCATATCAAAGGAGGCGGCAGTATTATGTGAAGCTTCAAATGTGGCCAGCCCTTCTGTGCAATTTGATGCCGTTTCAACAACAAAACCCTTGCGAAGCAAAGTTTTTTGCATACTGCGCCGCACAAGGGCTTCGTCGTCAACAAGTAATAATTTTGGCATTAAAATTTCTCCTTCTTCTTAGTCATCAATATAGTTTACCAAGTTATTCCCCTTTTCCCCTTACAGCGAATATACAGTTTTTATTCTTTCTCTGTTGGTAATAAAATAATAAAAGCTGCGCCTTCGCCTACTTTGCTTTTTGCCCAAATTCGCCCACCGCTTTGTGTGATAATTTCCATGCAAGCAGAAAGACCTAAACCTGTGCCGCCTTGCTCACCTTTTGTCGTGAAGAAGGAAACCCAAATCTTTTCCAGGATTTCAGGCGGGATGCCGGGTCCGTTATCGCGGATCTCAACCCGAATATATCCCGCTTCATCAGCTGGGCGGGCCGAAACGTGGATTTTGGCGTGGTCGGCTTTTCCCAACGCTTCCCACGCATTTTTTATCAGATTGATCAACACGCGCCCGATCTGACGCTTATCTGCCCAAACTTGGGGCAAATCATCTGGGTAGGAGGAGGTAACTACGCCTTTCGGCAACCCCATCCCGGCGATAGTGGTGCTGAAGAGAAGGGGAATATCGAAAGCATCGGCTTTTGAGATGCGTCCTGGCCCGATCAGGTCTTCTTTAATATTAAGAATGGTCTCAGCGCTTTGTTTGACGATGCCCAAATCTTCGAGGGTGGATTCAATGTCCACAATGAGAGGGAGATTGTCGGCGGGGAGCTTATTTAACGCTTCAATATTTGTTGCCAGATCAATATCAAGGTCGGGTAGCAAGCTAAAGGCTTCGTTCGCCACGGCTGCGTAGGGATGAGAATCCCGTTCTTCGGGAGGTAGATACAGCAGGGTTTTGAAAATGGCAAAAAAGTTGAGCAGATCTTCACGTACACGTTCGGCGCTCCCGGGGATGGGCGCAGCTTTATTCCCAACCCAATGGATCGCTTCGCCCGTTGCTGTGGCGATAGCTTCGAAGGTTTTTGTGCGCAAAAGCTCCTGGTTGGCGGCTTCAAGGTCTTTGAGCAAATGCGCGTTGCGAATGGCTACAGCGAGCTGATCTGCCATCCCTTGCAGCGCGGAAATATCGGCGGTGCTGAAGGCATTTACTTTTTCGCTTTGTACAGTGAGGGCGCCGAGCTTATCGCCTTTTGCTCTGAGGGGCAGGGCCATCTCGGAGCGTGTATTGGGGAGATAGGGATTTTTGAAATGTTTTTCTTCATCGCCGACATCGGCAGATATTTCACCTTCACCTTTGCGGATAGCGCCCCCAATCATCGATTCGCCATCCAGAGCAAGGCGGTGATCGTTGGCGACCATTTTATCGCCTGCTTCACCGTAGCCAGCTTTTAGGACAGCCCATTTTTTTTCTGAGTCTAAAAGGAAGATGCCTGCGTAATAAAATTCGTATTCTTTGCAAATAATATCAACGGTGGTTTGGAGCAATTCATCAAGATCGAGAATGGAAGTGATATTATGCCCAACAGTGGCAGCCGCCTGGAGCAGACGCTGATGTCGCTGCATATCAGCGATAACGTGTTTATTTTGCTGGTCGAGAAATTTATTATGATCTGCCATTTTGGTCAGTTCATGCACTTTTTTCTCAAGATGTTCGACCAATTCTTGATGATAGGCTTTTAGGTGATGCTCTGGTTTTTCGAGGACTTCACGTTTTCCATTTAGATAGGCTTCGATCTCATCTCTAAAGGTATCAATATCAATTGGCTTGGTCATAAAGCCAACACAACCAGCAACAAGGGCTTTTTCGCGTGCAGTTCCTGTTATATCTGCTGTGAGAGCGACCATTGGGGTATTCGGCAAAGATTTTTTAAGCCGTGTAGCAACTTCACGCCCGCTGAGATCGGGGAGGTTGATGTCGAGCAGGATCAGATCCGGTTCAGTATCAAGAGCCAGATTAATTCCGTCTATAGGGTTGCTTGCTTCAAGGAAGACATAGTCGCGCGAGAGCAAACGCCGCACAAGCAGGCGTGAATCATCTGTATCTTCTATATAAAGTATTTTGGGAAGAGATTTGATGTCAGTTTCTGTCATTGCTATGCCTTAACCTTAACATCTGAATTATAACTGTTTTAAGGCACAGAGAGCTGGGAATGTGAAAAAATATTCTTGGCAGAGCTGATTTCGTTTGAGTTTGAAGATTTAAGATAAAGAAAAAGCGCACTTCTTTATGAAAGTGCACTTTCTCTTTATTTAATGTTTTCATAACCTGCCCGCCGATTTTGCGAATACAAGCTAGTTTTACCCTGAAAAAACTGAGCAAAAACTGCACTGCATACCTGAGCCGAAGGCGGGTCAGCTAACGCGGGGTTGGGCTGATAAATATTTTTTTCAAGATTATTTTTTAACTAAACCCATCCCCAGATAATACTTTCTTTATTATTTCTGAACGAGTCTCGTGCTTAAATTCTCCCTCTATCGTTTCGCATATGCTATTTGCCAGAAGAATTCTTTGTGTAATGTCTAGGCGCACTTGAAAATCCGCTAATTGACCAGATGTTTTTCCATATAGGTAAAAATTTATACCTGATATTACTTCAATCAACGAGCCACTAATCAAACTCACTATCGCAATATTTTGAAGATCCTGAATCATTGTAAAAACAACAGCGCCAAGAAAAAAAAATAATCCTATCGCTGCAGCAATAATCGCCCAGCGAAAACTTTTCTGAGCTTGATCTAAAACTTCGCTGTAATAAACGCGTAACATTTCTATTTGAGATGCAGCTATTGCTTGAATATTTGATGGTTCAGCATCATATATGCGTTCAATTTGCTGCTGAACCACAATATTTTGTACCGTAGTATCAGCAATTGCTAGATTTTCCTTTGAAGTAGGCACTGACTTTTTCCCCAATCGAGTGTGAAGAATTTCCACTATCGTAGTTAATTTTTCTAGAGAAGCCTCCTCCCCAAAATCAATCCATTTAATTCCTGCTAATTGATACTCTAATTCAGGAGGCAGTTTAGTCTGGCGCCAAACTATGGGAACGATAGCTTTATGGTATTGTTCTGCTAGAGCTAATTCCTTTTGGACCGTGTAAGATTTTATGGCATCAGGAGATAAAATAATTAAAAATATAGCCGATTCTTGTATGCCCTGAGCTATTGACAAACGCCAATCTTCTCCAGCTTGAACGCTTTCTCTATCAAACCAAACTGAAAATTTCCTTTTGCTTAGAAATTGGTACAACTGGGCAGCAAATTCAAAGTCTCGTCTAGCGTAGCTAATATAAATTTCTTTTGTCATCATAACCGTCCTTGTTTAGTCTGAAAAGTATTAGCAAATGATATCTGCCCAACGAATTGCGTAAGCTGCCCGCCGACTTGACGAAGACAACTTAATTTTACCCTGAAAAAACTTGACAAAAAACACGCCGCATCCCCGAAGCCGAAAGCAGGTCAGTTTAACGCGGGGTTGGGTTGCTTTTAATCATAGACATTTTCTTCTGCTTTTAAGGTTGCATTGGAGTAAAAGTCTCTTACTCCAAAATAGCAACAGAAAAAGTAACAACTGTGCTATTGTTGGTAGATGTTATACCGATAATTTGAATTTCATATTTTTTATCTGTTTGATATTGTATCTTGTATCCTACAGGCTCCTTAGAAAAAGATAATACTTCATAACCGGGGGCACTAATTTCTGCTGAAACTTGATTGTAGTAATCGGATGAATTGGTCACCGCAATTATCAATGAGCCATCGTAGAAAACCCCAGTGCTAGCGTTTGCTACATCTTGTTGCTCTTTAGCAATGAGAATTACAGGAAATTCTGCCTTGGGTAACTTGTCTAATAAAAGAACAGAAACATTGACTATTGTTGAGTTATCTGCCTCATCTATCCCCATTATCTGAACTTCATAACTATCGTTTGCGGAATACACAACTTTATGTCCCACACGCTTGTTTTCCAAATACAAAATAGGGTAACCAGGGGAACTGATATAAAGTGAATTTTTATTAAAATATTTCGAAGCAGAGATAACAGAGATTGTTAAATTTCCAGAATAAGATTCTGCATAACTAGACGATGTAATTGATAACATCTGTCCCCCTTGAACAGGCATAGGTGTAACTGTTGGAACAGGTTTTGTTGGAGCGGCTATTGTAGGTACAGACGGTGCTTCTGGTGGAAAAGGTGTTGGAGTGGGGTAGCCGAGAGGTGCTGATGTAAATTGAACATTTGGTGTTAATGTGGGCAGAGTCTTAGGTCCAAAAATATCTGCCTTGTCAATAAGTGCTGCTGTTATAGTTGCCACACACCCTATGATCGCTACTGTAATTGTAATTATTGCCCATAATCTTGGACCGGGTTTCTCTACATCATGCATTGATATTGTCTCCCATGTTATTTCACAATCTGGATTTTAGCAACCCAACGGTTAAGGGTTGATACGGCGAAAAGGATCAAGTCTGTCAGAAGGGAAGA
>JABGQV010000171.1 GCA_018648655.1 Anaerolineae bacterium
AAGTTTCAGATATTCTATCTTAGCCTGTGGTCTAGTTTTTGGGGGTCATTATAACCTGTAACTTATTTTAGTAGGTAAAAAACTATGGATCAATTTTTCACTTGGTTGTCTCAGAATCCAACAGCTGCAAATACGCTAATCATATCCTTTGGTATTTTAGTATCAACGACTGTTTTAATATACACAGTTGCATTTTTTCAAGGGCGCAGTATCTCTTTTTGGTTTCCAAAAATTGGTGCTCGGCCTATAAAAAACCCTACACCATCGAAGAAAAAAACAAAAAAAGAGAGAGGGGAAATCGAAAATCTGGGATTACCTCCTGACACTTACAGTTTCGAATATCTCAAAAAAGTTATCGCCTACAGGTATGGGCCAGAAACAGGCTTTCTAGTAATTAAATATGGATCTTCAGTCACTAGGCCTGTCTCGGCAAATGATGAAGATTACATAATATTAGTACATGGAAATTTCTATCACGGGGAAGTAGAAAAAGAAGAGTTTGGCCCTAATAAAAAGCCTAACGTATTTCTAGCTAAACCCATAGATATACATATTAGACTCTTTGATTCATTTTTAATTGGGCTAATAATGGGAAAACCTTATGAAGTGAGCATCGCTATGAGTGGAGAAGTAAAAGATTCCTACCTAATGCCAAAAGAATATTTTAATTGGTTGCAGACATTAGTATCAAACTTACAAGTAGATACTGATTATGTAGCAGAACGAATTCAACATGATTTGCATGAACACCGTGAACAGTATGTTAACGCCCGACTTTCCGACCATCCTTTTACCTTTATCATAGCAGCATATCATTATATAAGCGACATTCTACAAATAGCGTCTCTGCAAAAACACCCCAAAAGAATACCAGCAACACATCTTTATCCCTTATTTCAAGCAAATTTTCTAAAAACCCAAGCAGAATCGCAAGAATCAAGTCTTCTATACGAAAAACTAATAGACTACTTTAAAAGGAATCGTGTGCCGCCAAATACTCGTGAATTTGAACAACAAATCAACAGATTATTAATTCTATTACAAGGAGAAAGCGGAAATGTATAATTTTGATGATGATTTTCTTAATCCATTTGGTAAGAAAAAGAAAAAAAACAATCCATTTGATATTTTCAATAAATACTACTTTAATTTATCCCTGAATAATCTTCTTGAACAACCTACTCCTAAGATAACATTGGCTCCTGATATTACATCGCTGATATCAGATGTTTCTGACGAAGATTTTAGGAAGTCTCTAATAAAATGGCTAAAAGAAAATGATAAAAAAGGCAAATAAAGAAGGACTAGCATTTAAATTTAAGTCTATCTTTTCCTGTTATAATGCTGCTATGCACACGAACCCCGTCCCTACCCCGCTAAAAATCCCACCATCCACGTCTGGATAGGTCCGCTTTTGCATGTCAATATAAAGGCTCCCAGATTTGGGAGCTTTTTTTTATTCTTGGTTTGAAAGTTCAAAACCTTAAACCTGCAACCTTTAACATTAAACATGGATATAAAAGAACTCACAAAAAAAATGAATGACTTCGTCCGCTCAAAGGGCTGGTACGAAACAGACAGCAAACGTCCGCAAACGCCGCGTAACTTGGCGATTTCGCTGAATTTGGAAGTATCTGAAATTCTCGAGCATTTTCAGTGGAATGAAGAGTTTTCTAAAGATGACTTAGCCGAAGAACTCGCCGATGTGGCTCTCTATCTGCTACAATTGGCGGATGCTTCCGAAATCGATTTAGAGAAGGCGATTTTGGATAAATTGGAAGTGAATGCGTCTCGTGAATGGGATTAAAACTTATACCTTTCAGATGTAAGGGCGCAACATGCTGCGCCCCTACATCCGAATAATAAAGAGATATATATTTATGATAGTTACAATCTTTGGCGGCTCAGCCCCCAAACCCAATTCCCCCGCTTATAACGATGCCCTCGCGCTAGGAAAACTCCTCGCAGAGCGCGAACACAGCGTCATGACTGGCGGCTATATCGGCACAATGGAAGCAATTTCGCGCGGCGCAAATGAAGCTGGCGGAAAAGTGATTGGCGTAACTTGCGAAGAAATCGAATCTTGGCGAGATGTGAAGCCTAATCAGTGGATTACGGATGAGTGGCGATACCCAACTCTTAAGGCACGCCTCAACGCCTTAATCGAGAAATGTGATGCCGCTTTCGCCCTCCCCGGCGGCCCCGGCACACTGACAGAAATTATGCTGATGTGGAATCAACTCATCATCAAAGCCCTGCCGCCTACACCACTTATCCTGATTGGGGAGGGCTGGCAGATCCTCTTCAATCAGGCTTTTTACGAGAATCTGGGATCTTACGTCCCCCAATCTCAACGCGACTATCTCCAATTTGCGCCCGATGTTCAATCTGCTGTGAAAATGTTGGAAAGTTCAATGTTGAAGGTTGAAAGTTAAAAACCTTGAACATCTAACCTTCAACTTCAAACCTAACCCTGCAAATCTTAAATTTTAAACCAAGGAAAAATAATGGCTGACGAAAAACTTACTCCCCAATCTGAAAACTTCTCCGACTGGTATAACCAGCTCGTATTACGCGCCGAACTGGCCGATTACGCCCCCGTGCGCGGCTGCATGGTCGTGCGCCCCTACGGCTGGACACTCTGGGAAAATATGCAAGCCGGTCTCGACCGTCGCTTCAAAGAAACTGGTCATGTCAATGCTGCGTTCCCTACGCTGATCCCGATGTCCTTTTTCGAAAAAGAAAAAGAACACGTCGAAGGCTTCTCACCTGAACTCGCGGTCGTCACGCACGGGGGTGGCAAAGAACTCGAAGAAAAACTCGCCGTTCGTCCCACCTCCGAGACCATTATCGGCTATATGTATAGCAAATGGGTGCAATCTTGGCGCGACCTCCCCATCCTCATCAACCAATGGGGCAGTGTTATGCGCTGGGAATTGCGCACCAAGCTCTTCTTGCGCACCGCTGAATTTTATTGGCAAGAAGGCCACACCGCGCACGCAACCGCTGATGAAGCGATGGAAGAGACCTATAGAATGCTCGATGTTTACGCCGATTTCGCCGAAACTGATTGCGCCATCCCTGTTGTAAAAGGCCACAAATCGGATACAGAACGTTTTGCTGGCGCGCAGATGACCACTGGTATCGAAGCCATGATGCAAGATAGAAAAGCCCTGCAAAGCGGCACATCCCATTATTTTGGGCAAAATTTTGCCGAAGCTTTCGAAATAGACTTCCTCAATAAGGATAATGAACTCGAACTTGCCTATACCACCTCATGGGGTATGTCTACACGCATGATTGGCGCGCTGATTATGGTTCACGGTGACGACCAAGGCATGAAAATGCCTCCGAAAATTGCTCCCATCCAAGTTGTAATTGTGCCTATTTATCGCAAAGATGCCGAAAAAGAAAAGGTCATGGCAGCAGTAGATGAAGTTTTCGCAGAACTCAAAGAAGGCGGCGTCCGCGTCAAAGTGGATGATAGAGAAGGCTTCTCCCCCGGCTTCAAATATAACGATTGGGAGCTACGCGGCGTTCCCCTGCGCTTGGAAATTGGCCCCCGTGACGTGAAGAAAGAATCCGTTGCTTTAGCCAGACGTGATGTGCCCGGTCGGGATGGAAAAACCTTCGAGCCGCGCGTGGGTCTACTTGATACCGTTGTGGACAGATTGGATTCTATCCAAGCATCCATGTTCGAAGCCGCCAAGAAATTCCGTGATGATAATATCCACAACCCTAAAGATTATGACGAGCTAAAAGAAGTCGTTCAAAAAGGCTGGGCATTATCATGGTGGTGCGAATCTGCTGAGTGTGAAGCCAAAGTCAAAGAAGATACCAAAGCCACCACCCGTGTTATTCCCCTCGACCAGCCTGAAGGTGAAGGGAAATGTGTTGTCTGCGGTGAAAAAGCCGAAAAGAAAGTTTATTTCGCTAAAGCTTATTAATTTCCATTGTAGGGGTGCAGCAAGTTGCTGCACCCCTACAATCTAAAACCATGCCTGCAATAGACCTCGCCAAACTCAAAACCCAAGCCGCGCGCCTTGCCGATTTATTCGACCAGCCCGCGGCTTTTATTCGTGAATTGTGCGAAGTGCTTGAGAGCTACGTCAATCGCACCCTTCGCACACGAGATGCGGTCGCGCCATCTTCCACATTGCCCACCTATCGCACCCCTCCTGTTATTTTACGAAGAATCGAAAGCGAACTCTCTCCCCTCGCCAAAGAAAACGCCGACCAAGCCCTCGAACTCGCCGACCAACTTTGGGATGAAGGGCATCTCGAAACCCATCTCCTCGCCGCCTTTTTACTTGGGCATATCTCCCCCAAAGAAGACAGATTGCTTGCCCGTCTCACTGTCTGGACACAAAAAGTGCGGGATGCAAATGTACGCACATCGCTGCTCACGCATAGCCTCACCCGCCTACGCAAAGAAACGCCAGAGCAATTTCTAGCACTTGTCACCGAATGGCTCTATCCACACCGCGAGCAACTTTGGGGAAATGGACTGCAAGCTCTATTGCCACTCGTCAAAAACCCTAACTTTGAAAATCTTCCCTCTATATTCAATCTCATTGAACCAATTATCATCGCGGCGCATACGCGCCTACAAAAAGACATCCAAAATATCATCATCGCCCTCTATGATGATGCACCTACAGAAACTGTCTATTTTCTAAAGAGTATCATCAAGAAAAGCGAAAATCCGCAAACAAAAGTGCTTCTAAGGCGGATTTCTCCATCACTCCCTCAAGCACTAGAAGAAAGTTTGCACAAAGAACTTAAGGCAAGGTAAAGCTCAATCCCGCCCCTCTAACTCCCCCTTAAGGGGAAGGTTAGGATCGGGGCAAAAACTCACTGCAACTTTTCCCACAAAAGACTGTACTATTAAATAGAAATGAATATCGTAAACGATCGCAGCCTCATAAAACTTGCTGCGCAGGGTGACCAGGACGCGTTCGGAGAGCTCGTTCAGCTTCATCAGTCTGCGGTATTTAATATTGCCTATAGGATGCTCGGCAATCGCCGCGATGCCGAAGATGCCACTCAAGAAGCCTTCATCCGTGCCTATAATGCCTTCGGAAAATTTGACATAAAGAGACCCTTCCGGCCCTGGATTAAACGAATCGTGACCAACCTCTGTCTGAATCAGATTAAAAGCCACTACCCGACACTCTCGCTAGAAAATGGCTTGCCACTGCCAAAAGAGCCTAATCCCGGGCCCGAAGCGCAGACCGCTAAAAGTGAAAAAGATGCGGAAATCCGTGCCGCAATTTTATCACTCAAGCCACACTATAGAGCCGTGATCGAATTAAGGCATTTCCAAGAATTGAATTACGAAGAAATAGCAAAGAGTTTAGACAAACCCCTCAGCACCATCAAAAGCGATTTGTTTCGTGCCAGAAAAATGTTGGCAGAAAAACTAAAAGAGTTAAGACTATGAAACATCTAAATGAAATAGAACTCAACGAATATCTTGATGAAATGCTCGATGAAGCTACCAAGAAAAAGATAGAAGCTCATCTTTCAGGCTGTGAAGAGTGTCGTGCGAAAGTCGTTGGGTTTCAGGCTCTCTTTTCTACACTAGACGAATTACCTGAAATTCCACTTAGACGAGATTTAACGCCCAATATTTTAGCAAATTTGCCAAAACCCATTAGAGTACCTATTTTATGGAGGGAGCCTGCTTTCTTGCTTCAGTCAGCCCTCACCATCATTCTTTTAGCCTTAGGGATGCCAATATTAAGCGCAAAAATGACTTCTCTACTCCCCGCAACTTCATATACAGCGCTGATAGAAATGCTTGCGCCCCTCTATACATGGGATTTCGACACCTTATTCACGATGCCCGAATTCGCTTTTTCGATGCCAACTCTGCCCACTCTCCCCACTGGCACAGATGCAAATACCCTGTTGATGCTGCTCTTTTCGGCAGCAATCCTGTGGGGGATCGGTAATTACTCCTTGCTCAGAAGCAAGCCGGAGGTACGAGGATGAAACGCATAATCCCTATAATTATTATACTTATTCTGGCAACACTTGCCTGTGAAGAAAGCGTTCCGTCTACCCCTTTCCCCACACCAGAAAAAACTTCTTTTGATGGTGCAGAAACGAGCTACGGATTCTTCCCATCTCCCCCAGAAATCACTTTAGAAAGTGTGCTGAAACACTACGAAGATATGGGCGAATATGGTGATTTTGTGCTTTTTCAGCACCCTATTCCCTGGGATGATTTTGTAGAAAGCGTGGATGGCGAATCGCAGAAACGGACAGATATTCGTAACCAAATGACCTTAGCACGCCAAAATGGGCTGGATTCGATTTTTATCGTGGATTCCCTCAATGGGCTAAATCGACGTGAATTTATGGAGCTACCTTCGGGCTGGGATGCCAGTTTTGCGAACTCCGATGTGCGTGCCGCCTTCAAAAATTATACGCTCTGGGTGCTGCGCGAATTTCATCCGCAATATTTAGGCTTGGGCTCTGAGGTGAATAGTTATCTTGATGCCTACCCAGAAGATGCGAAAAACTATATTAGTTTATATAACGAAGTTTATGCACTAATCAAGGCTGAGGCCCCAGAAACACAAGTTTTCGCGACCTTTCAATGGGAAGATTTAAATAATTTAGGTGTTTTCCCTACCGAAGGACGCAAGGCTTACGATACAAATTGGGAGCAAATCGAAGCCTTTGAGCCCAATTTAGATATTTGGGCAATTTCATCTTATCCCTTTATCGTTTTTTCAGATGGCTCAGAGATTCCTACCGATTATTACACCCCACTTTTAACACAAACATCTAAAGCCATTGCTGTTGCCGAGGGCGGTTTTCCTTCTCTCGAGCAAGGCAATTTTGGCGGCAATGAAGAAAGCCAAGTTGCTTATTTAAATGCCATCAACGACCAATTAGGCGGTGAACGTCTTAGTTTTTGGGTTCATCTCTTGTTAAACGACTTCAATTTAGATTCTTACGCCACAATAATGGGTCAAGACCATCGTGATCTTGGCACGCTTAGCTTATTTGCATCAATGGGCTTGCGTGAGTTTGATGGCACGCCCAAACCTGCGCTCGAAAAATGGATAGAAATACAAAACCGTTAAGGAGTAAAACATGGAAATTCTAGGCATCATCCTACTCATCCCCTTCGGAGGCATCACAATTATTGCGCTCTTCTCCGCGCTAATTTTGCTCTTCCCCACACCCATCGAAAAAACGCGTCAAAATATAGAAAACTCACTTGGTCGGTCTCTCTTGCTGGGCTTGGTCAATTTCATATTTTTTGCCCTGATCGCTGCGCTACTAATTTCGGTCGCAGAAAATTCTGGCAACCTACTAGGCGCGCTATTTTATCTTCTCGCGGGCATTATTTTGCTCGGGCTAATCATTTTTAGTCTTTTAGGATTAACCGCCTTCGCGAACCTCTTTGGTGAGCGCATGGGTGGCGGCAAATCACCCTTCGAATCCAATTTACGTGGCGGCGCATTGCTTCTGCTCGCTGGGCTGGCTCCCTATATTGGCTGGTTCATCTTCACACCGCTGATTCTCTGGACAGGCTTTGGCGCAGCCATCTCAGCCATTCTACGTAAAGCTAAAAAAGAGAATATACAAGAAGATTAAATGAAACGCGCTGCATTTTTTATCTTGATTCTGGCTCTCGTCGGCCTTGCCTGTGATGAGAGTGCCGATATCGCCTCCGACCCTACACTTGCTCCCGTTAAAATAACAGATGCCCAGCCCAAAGGCGACCGCATCCTCGCCATAGACGTGACCGAGTCTGTTGATGGCGACTACGATGCCGCCATCAACACCGCAATCAATGCAGGCGCAGAAGCTGTCAGCCTCAGTCTTTTCTGGGATGATATTGAAATTGCGCCAGAAGAATATAGCCCTGATCCAGATTGGCTGGCTATCGCTAATGCCTATTACCCCACCCATAATATTGCCCTAGACTTGGTCATCACGCCCATAGACACCAATCAAAACCGTGTTCCAGAAGATCTAAAAGACCTTCCCTTTGATGACCCTGCCGTCATTGCTCGCTTCAACAAAATGCTTGATTATGCCTTTGCTCAAATCCCAAATTTAGACTTGGTCTCACTCTCCATCGGTAACGAAATTGACGCATCTCTCGGCACAGATGGGCAAAAATGGGCAGAATTCACAGCTTTTTTCGCCGAAACATCTGCGCACGCACGTACACTACGCCCGAACTTAGTGGTGGGCACAAAAGGGATGTTTGATGGCATAACAGGAGATAGCACAAAATATTTCCAAGAAATTAATGCTTACAGTGATGCTGCTTTCATCACCTATTATCCACTCAACAGCGATTTCACCGTCCGAGAGCCAAATACCGTTCACGAAGATTTTGCCAAGGTTATAAAAATTTATCCTGATAAAGAAATTTACTTCCTCGAGTTGGGGTACCCCTCTAGTGAAGTTTGCGATAGTTCAGAAGCAAAACAGGCTCAATTTTTTACTGAAACTTTTCAAGCATGGGACACACATGCCGAACAGATTAAGGTAATTAATTTTGCTTGGTTATATGAAGTCTCCCCTGAAACTGTAGAGGGTTATGAAGAATATTATGGTTTCTCAAATCCTGATTTTGCTGCGTATCTTGGCTCTTTAGGCTTCTTAAATTATGATGGGAGTGAGAAGCCTGCATATGGGCGGCTAAAAGCTGAAGCAGAGGCACGGGGGTGGTAGGCGACTAAAGTCGCCTCTACGAGAGAGGGAAAATGCTCTTCTTCAAGGAAATAATTCTCGAATCCGCAGCAAGCTAAAAACAAGTGCGGCGCGGCTTTTTATCCCACAAAAACGACTTGCCTTCATCTCCATTTCTGGTATAATTTCTTCCGCTAAATGACTGGTCCTGTCTCGTGGTTTCGGCTACGGTCACGGAGACCTGCAAAAAAATATTTTATAAGGAGCATACGTCATGTCTATTTCAAAAGAAGCAAAAACAAAGGTTATTGAAGAGTATCGTCGAGATGAAAAGGATACTGGTTCTCCAGAAGTTCAGGTCGCAATTTTGACCAAACGCATTCTCACACTTACCGATCACTTACGTATCAATAAGCACGATGAATCTTGTCGACTTGGTCTGTTGAAGATGGTTGGCCGTCGTCGCCGTTTATTGGCTTATATGAGACGCGAAAATTACGCACGTTATCTTTCGTTGACCGAAGAGCTGAAATTACGCCGCAAGTAAAAAACAAAAATGTTTGACCGAGTAGATGGTCGTTGCCATCTACTCTTTTTATATATAGGCAGAATGGTCTGCCACAAGTGTTCCGTCCGTTAGGAATTGAAAGGTGTTGATAACAAAGGGCTAAAGTCCTTAAGACAAAGCAGTTTTCACCAGCTTTCAGTCCCTAACTTGGCGGGAAAAGGAAAAATAAATGAAACCCGAAGTAAAAAACTATACCGCCGAGGTTGGCGGTCGTACCATTACCTTTGAAACAGGTAAACTTGCCCATCAAGCAGGCGGTGCAGTAACGGTGCAACTTGAAGACGCAATGGTCTTCTGTGCCGCAACCATGAGCAAAAACGCTCGTAATGTCAATTTCTTACCGATGAGCGTGAATTATGAAGAGCGCATGTATGCTGGTGGAAAAATCCCTGGCTCTTTCTTCCGCCGTGAAGGTCGCCCGCATACCAATGCAATTCTTACCTCCCGTCTCACCGACCGCCCCTTGCGCCCACTCTTCCCTGAAGGAATGCGCAACGATATTCAAGTGCTCATCTATTCACTCTCTGCAGATGATAACCCCCTCGATATTTTAGCAATCAACTCTGCTTCTGCTGCTGTCAGCATCTCCAATATTCCTTGGGATGGACCAGTAGGCGCAGTACGTATTGGACGCATTGATGGCGAATTTGTCATCAACCCGACTTATACTCAAATGGAAGAATCGGACTTGGATTTACGCTTGGCTGGCACCAAAGAAGCAATTCTGATGGTGGAAGCTGGTGCGGATGAAGTTCCCGAAGATGTGATGGCAAAAGCGCTTGAATTAGGACACAAATCCATTCAACCCATTATCGCCGCTATCAGCACAATGGTAGCAGAAATTGGCAAAGAAAAAGATGAGCCTATTATAGACAAAGCCGATGAAGCACTGGCACAAAAAGTTTATGATTTCGCTAGCGCAGATTTAACCGAATTGATTTCAAAACCCCTCGACAAAGATACTTTTTACGGCAATATCGACGATTTGAAAGCCAAAACCGTTGAAGCAATGCTCGCAGAAGATGAAGACCTCCTCACCAGTGATATCAAAGAAGCTTTTGGTGCCGCAGAAAAGAAAATTATCCGTGAGCGCATGTTGAGCGCAGGCATTCGTATTGATGGACGTGGCCCTAAAGACGTGCGTCCTATCTGGTGCGAAGTAGATACCAGCCCTCGTGCGCATGGCTCTGCCATCTTCACCCGTGGCGAAACGCAAGCACTTTCAGTGGCAACCCTAGGCACATTGCGCGATTCTCAAATGCTTGATGGCTTAGACCCACAAAAAGAATCCCGCTATATGCACCACTACAACTTCCCACCCTTCTGCACCGGCGAGACCAAAATGTTGCGCGGCACCTCCCGCCGAGAAATTGGTCACGGCGCATTGGCAGAACGCGCGCTCTTGCCCGTTATCCCTAGCAAAGAAGAATTCCCCTACACCATCCGCGTTGTCTCTGAGATTATGGCATCCAACGGATCATCTTCGATGGCATCTGTTTGTGGCTCAACCATGTCCTTAATGGACACAGGCGTACCCATCAAAGCCCCCGTATCCGGCATAGCAATGGGCTTGGTGACTGATGGTGAGCGTTACCACATCCTTAGCGATATCCTTGGCACCGAAGATCACCTTGGTGATATGGACTTCAAAGTAACCGGCACCACCAAAGGCATCACCGCCTTGCAAATGGACATCAAAATTTCTGGTCTCAGTGCCGAATTGATGACAGAAGCGCTCGAACAATCACACGAAGCTCGTATGCACATCATGGACGAGATGATGAAGACGATCAAGACCCCTCGCCCAGAGATGAAGAGCCATGTCCCACGTGTAACTTCCATCAAAATTCCCGTTTCAAAAATTGGCGCAATTATCGGACCTGGTGGAAAGATGATTCGTGAAA
>JABGQV010000173.1 GCA_018648655.1 Anaerolineae bacterium
AAGTCTCCACTAATATTTCACCCTATCTGTCCGGTGGCCTTTGACGGCGCACAGTTTGGGGCACTGTGTTGATGGGATTGACTGGTTATATGATGTGGAATCCAATTGCAACCTCGCGCATATTACCTGGCGAATTTATCCCCGCTGCGAAAGCCGCTCACGGAGCAGAAGCGATATTGGCTGTCTTGGCTATTATTATCTGGCATATGTATAGTGTCCACTTGAAGACCTTCAACAAGGCAATGTGGACAGGTTCTCTAACAGAAGATGAGATGCTCCATGAGCACCCTTTGGAACTAGCCGATATAAAAGCTGGGGTTATAGACCAGCCTATAGCTGTTGCGGTATTACGTAAACGTCAACGAGGCTATTATCCAGTGGCAGGCATTTTAGCTGTTGTTATGCTAGCAGGAGTATATGGTTTTGTCGGTACCGAAGAGACTGCTCTTACCACGATACCTATTCAACCAGAGCGCCTTGTTTCATCCTATGACCCACAGACACCAACACCCTTACCAACCTTTGCACCAACAGCTACCCCTGAACCTGTGGCCGTTGCTGATCTAACGTGGCAGGTTTATATTGGGCCATTATTCCAGCAGAAGTGTGTGATGTGTCATGGGCAATTGGGAGGACTTTCGTTGGCGTCCTATGCAGAGGCGATGGTTGGGGGGCAAAGCGGAACTGTTATTTTGCCTGGGGATAGTGCAAATAGTGTCCTTATTTCTATTCAGGCACCAGGTAATCATCTTGGGCAATTGAGTGTAGATGAGCTTATTCTGCTAGAAGAGTGGGTTGACGCTGGCGCACCAAAATAAAAAATCTTCTTTAACGAACAAGACCGTTCATTTGAACGGTCTTGTTCGTTAAAGAAGATTTTATAGGGAAAGCAACTTAGGTGAAATTTTATTTTCTATTGGGGCAATCACCTAAGAAATTTATGAAATTCGGAATAGGATACAGAAAGCTTTAAGCGATTTTAGCAGTAATGGTTTCTTCCTTTTTGCTTTGTCTAATCCAATAGGCAAAGAGAAAAGCGGTTAGCCCATATTGTAAAAGAAATTGTATCCATTCGGGCTTGGAATACCAGCCAATGGAAACGTATAAAGGCATCCCCAGAATTCCTTCCTTGTGGTTGAAAATTGTTTCAGATAAATTAAAAGCCTTAATAAAAATGGGGTTTTCCGAAGTCAGGAGGCTTAACTCTTTGGCTGCTGAAAGTCCTTCATGGATACTGTACCCTAGCAAGAAACCAGCTTGTAAAATTAAATAAGCAAGTGTGATATTAAATATTGTCTGAAGTTGTACTTTGAGAAGTGAGTAATAAAGAGCCACTGCAAGAGAAATGGATAATATCAAGCCTATAAGAACAGAAAGTAAAGAATACTTCCCCGCAAATTGAAATAAGACTATTTCAGCCCCTTCTCTTGCAACCATAAAGGCAACTAACCAGAATATGCCTTTTGGAGATAAATTAAGATTTGCCTTTCCTTCAATATGCTGCTTGATTTGAGTGCCATGATTAATCATCCAAATGATAAAGGTAATAATAAATATCACGGCGACGAGACTTGCTGCGCTTTCCCATAATTTTGCGGTTGCACCCATCCCGCCAATGCCGTCAGAAATAGCTTTTAGTACTGCGCCAAAAATAAAGGATGCGCCTAAGCCTGCATATAAACCGTACCAAAGATTTTTCTTTAAATCTTCGTTATTTGTTTTCTCAAGAAACTTGAGCAAAATAATAATGATTAGAAGGGCTTCTAAGCCTTCCCGAAACGCTGTTACTAAACCTTGAATAAAATTTTCCATTTTTTATATACTCCATACCAATAAAATTGTTTTTTAGAATTTATCCCTATAGAAAGGAGATTGAGCGCGCCCTAGAAATTTTAGAGAGTTTTATCGGATTTTCTCAGCGAATAAGTTTTCGGCATCTCCATCACAAAGGAGCAGCCTAATCCATCATCTGAAGAACAAGATGAGCCACAGCTTGAGGAGCAAGAAATTGCTTCTTCTGCATCATCATCTACGAGGCGACCTTTCTGTACCCAAAACTCAATCATACCGTTGAGTGCGCTACGGTCTAGATTAAGTTTATGGCTTAGTTCGTTTAGGTTTAAGCCGTTTTTTGAATTTTCGATTTCTATTAATACTTTTTTTAACATAAATACTCCGTGATTAGTAAATTGGTAGATCCGTAAATCAGAGTTTCGAAATCGGGAGATTGTTTTGTTTCCTGGCTTACTGATAATTGATACCTATCCTAACCCTAACAAAATACCGCCTTGAAAGACGACAAATGCCATTAGCCATGCTAAAACAAGTTGCCCGATGATGCTGACCCAAGTCCATTTCATACCAAGCTCTTGTTTTTCAGCGGCGACTGCGGCCACGCAGGGGGTATAGATTAGAACAAAAACCATGAATGCCATGGCGGCCAAGGCACTGTGCCCATGGCTGGATTCTTCAAAGCCATCGCGTACAGCTTGCATAAGGGCGGTGGGTTCTTCTTCGGCTTCTTCTTCAAATAGGTTGATGCCTACAATCAAGGGGATCGATTTAATTGTATCGCCGGTTGCTGCCATAAAAGTTGTCAAGATTTCACCCACATCTTCAAAGAAGGTCGTTGCTTCGGTTTCTTCTTCTATAGCGTCAGGGGTATTATTTATAGCGTAGACTTGGCCCATTGTGCTAACCACAACTTCTTTCGCTACAAAACCTGTGAGTAGGGCTGAGGTGGTTTCCCAACTGTCAAATCCGAGTGGAGCTAAAGCAGGAGAGATGGCTTTGCTGACGGTGGCGAAGGCGCTATCTTTTATATCTGCTTGGGCGAAGGAGCCACCGCCACGCACAGGGATTGCCATCAGGAACCAAAGGATAATGCTAGTCACCATGATAATTGTCCACGCTTTGCGGACGAAGGAGCCGGTACGTTCCCAAATATGAAACCAGATTCCGCGCAAGGTTGGGAGGCGATAGGGTGGGAGTTCCATCACAAAGGTTGAGTCTTCTTTATCTTTAAAAAGGGTGTTTTTAAGCGTAATGCCCAGAATAATAGCAGTTAAAATGCCAAGAAAATATAAACCAAAGATAACAGCGCCCGCATTTTCAGGAAAGAAAATTGCCGCAAATAATACATAAACAGGGAGACGTGCCCCACAGCTCATAAATGGTACTAAAAGCCCCGTTAGAATACGGTCTTTCTCATTTTCTAAGGTTCGAGTGGCATATAAAGCAGGAACAGTACATCCAAAACCCACTAGCATGGGCAAGAAAGATTTTCCGTGCAAACCGAGGACATGCATTAATCTATCCATTACAAAGGCGGCGCGTGCCATATAGCCAGAGTCTTCGAGGAGAGCGAGTGAGAGATATAGGAACATCATTACTGGTACAAAGACCATCACACCGCCAACGCCTGCGATAATCCCGTTTACGAAGAGACTCTCTACCCACGTGCTACCCAAGCCCAAAACACGGATGATGGCGACAATCCAGTTGGTGATAGGACCGCCGATTGTTGCATCTACCCAATCTAAATAAGGGGCAGAGACATCCGCTGTCAATTTGAAAACAGACCACATTGCCAGCAAAAAGATGGGGATGCCGAGCAAGCGATGTGTCACAATTCTATCCACTTTATCAGAACCTGTTAGGCGGTCTTGATAGGTTCGTTTGACAGTTTCTTTGACCAAGCCGTTAATCCAGCCATAGCGATGGTCGGCGATAATCACATCTACATCGTCGTCATAAATTTTTTCAAGATGAGCAATGCTTTTCTCGGCAATGGCAAGAATTCCCTTGCCACCTTCGAGTACTTGAAGGCGCATTTTTATATCGCTATCTTCTTCGAGCAATTTGATTGCCAGCCAACGAGAGGGGTATTCTTTCTCGATATAGGCATATTTAGCAATTTCTTCTTGAATTTTTACGATTTCGTGTTCGGCTTCGCGCCCATAATCAATAGTGAAGCCTTCTCTTTGAGTATAAGCATGTTTATGTTCGTGACTCATGCGATTTTTTCCTCGGCTACGGCAATAATTGTTTTTACCAATTCTTCCATGCCCTTGCCTTTGCTAGCGGCAGTTCTCACTATAGGTGATTCCAGCCCCGCGCTGAGCATTATTTGGTCAATTTTTAGCCCGCGTGAATCGGCAACATCTGCCATATTCAGCGCCATCACAACTGGCACGCCTAACTCTAAAACTTGTACGGTCAGGTATAAATTGCGTTCCAAATTAGCCGCATCTACCACCGTAACGACCATATCGGGCTTCTCATTGATGATGTAATCACGAGCAATTACTTCTTCAGGGGAGTAGGCGGTCAGGCTATATGTGCCAGGTAAATCTACAATTTCAATTTCATAATCGCCGCTTTTAAATTTCCCTTCTTTTTTCTCCACAGTTTTTCCGGGCCAATTGCCCACATGTTGCTTTGAGCCAGTTAGGGCATTAAAAATGGTGCTCTTGCCAGCATTCGGATTACCAGCAAGAGCAACTCGTAGTTCTTTCATCGTATTTCTCCGTTTTTTTGACAGCTTTTAATTGTGTTTTCTTGCAAATCACTAAAAACTGAATGTTTTTTTGATGAAGTGCCGCGACGTAGGTGTTTTGGACTTGCTACCCTTTAAAAAGCATCTGCGTGGTGAGATGCTTTTTTGCGCAAAGATTTTATTTTGTAACCATCACCTTTTGTGCCATCCCCCGTCCCACCGCGATTCGAGAATCCAGCACTGAGAGCAAAAGTGGACCCCCAGCGTCTTGCACAATACTGAAAGAAACGCCTGGGGTTAAACCCAAAGCGGTTAAACGGTGTACCAGTTTTTCGCCACCACGAATACTTTCTAGTTGGACTTCTTCGCCAATACTTACCATAGCCAATGGAAATGAACTTGTCATTAAGATTCCTTTTCAATCAAAATATTTTCGTCTTTTACCGAGCACATTACCATTAAACGTGCAGGTATCGAGGGTGTTATAATTAGATTATACGACTTATTTGTTATTATATGCTAATTATAGAAATTAGTATATACTTAAGTCGTTGATATGTAATTAGAAATTTATTTTATGTTTATTATTAGGTAGATACAATGACAGATGTCACAGAGTTGGATAACAATACTGATATTTCCCACTTGAGCGCCACTATTCAAGATTACCTTTCTTTAATCTACGTGATGGAGCGCGATGAAGAGCCCGTTGTGGGCGCGAAACTAGCCGAGTTATTAGAAGTCACCCCTCCCACAGTGACGAATACTCTAAAGAGAATGACGCGTGATGATCTGATTACGATGGATAAAAAGGGCACTCATCTAACCGAACAGGGCTGGAATGCTGCACGAGTAGTCATGCGCCGTCATATGCTCATGGAATGGATGATGGTGAAAACCCTTCCGTGGTCTAAATTACATGAAGAAGCCCATCATCTTGAACACGCAATTTCATCTATGGCTGAGGAAGCTTTAGATGAGCAACTGGGTAACCCAAAAACTTGCCCGCACGGCAACCCCCTACCTGGCTTTGAAGACGTGGTCGCAGATTGGATTCCGCTTACCGAGTTAGCAATAGGGCAAAAAGTAATTATTCGGCGTATTCATGAATTAGCCGAAGAAAACGCCCCCTTACTTAGCTTTTTGGGTGAGAATAAAGTATTGCCAAATACAGAAGCCATCGTATCTGATGTCTTGCCTTTTAACGAGACTATTACAATAGAGATTGATAGCCAGCCTGTATCTTTGGGGAATATAACCGCGAAATATATCTTTGTTGAGCTAAGGGATTAATGGATAAGAAAATCTCCCATCTATATCAATTGTATAGATGGGAGATTTTTGTAAATTTTAGATAGGGGATATGCAGTGTGAGGTTTGCGTTTCGTTTAGATTCTTTATACCTTTTCTAACCCATGCTTTTCTAATAACGCCTCATCTTCCAATAAAACCCTCGTCTCCCCATCTGCCACAATTTGTCCTTTGTCCATAATAACCATGCGTGGGAAGAGTTCTTTTGCCATGTGTAGATCATGCGTTGAAACGAGCATGGTCAGCGGCAAATCTCTGAGTAAATTAATTAGCCCGCGCCGTGCGCGTGGGTCTAAGCCTGCGGAGGGTTCGTCGAGTACCAAAATTTGCGGGTACATGGATAGAACAGTGGCGATGGCGATGCGTTTTTTTTGACCTGTGCTGAGGTGATGCGAGAGCCTATCTTCAAATCCGCGCATATCTACTTGAGCGAGGGCTTCATCTACACGAGTGCGGACTTCATCTTCGCTTAAGCCCATATGCAGGGGTCCGAAAGCCACATCTTCAAAGACAGTGGGGGAGAAAAGCTGGTCGTCTGGATTCTGGAAAACCAATCCAACGAGAGAGCGGATCACTGGTAGATTTTGCTTATTCAATGGGAGCAAGCCCACTTCAAGGTCGCCGCCTCCGCTTAAAATCCCATTTAGATGCAACATGAGGGTTGATTTTCCGGCACCGTTGGGGCCTACTAGCGCAATCTTCTCTCCTTCTTTGATAGAGAGTGAGATGTTTTTTAGGGCGATATGTCTGTCTGGGTAGGAAAAATCTAAGCCCTTAATAGAAATGACGGTGCTGTCTGTGGGTAGGGCTGGTGGGGCGGTGGGGGAATTGTGAGTTATGGGCATAATTTGTAGTTAAGACCCGAAAGGTTTTATTGGAATGCTTTTTAATAGATTGAGTTTCAAGCTATTAAATTTGGTTTTACTATGATTTTATTGAAACCTTTCAGGACTCCTTATAAGCGAGCAAAAAATTGCAAAAATGTAATTAAAAGAAAGGAAAGCATAAGCAAAAGCCAATCACGGATGTTGATATTATGCGGGTTGAGGGTGCGCAGATGTCCACTATAGCCGCGTGAAAGCATGGCGTAGTAAATACGGTCAGAGCGTTCGTAGCTGCGCAGAAAAAGTTGCCCGACCATATTTCCGGCTGTGCGGGCGCGCCAAAGCAGATTTCCGCCGCCGCGTTGCTCAGGCAAAAGCGCACTGCGAGATTGGCGAGCGCGTAAAAGCCGTAAGGCTTCATCGCTTAGCACGGTCATATAACGGTAGAGAAAAGCGATCACAGTGACGAGCATTTTGGGCAGGCGCAGGTGTTCGAGTGCGTGAATTAAATCGGGGAAAGTGGTGGTGCTAACCAATAAAATGGCAACTTGTACTGAGAGCCACGAGCGCAAAAGAATGCTCTCAAAACGCAGTAAACCCGCATCTGTAAGAATGAGTTCGAGTGAGCCAAGTTGCCAAATCGCGAGCGTTTTTCCAGGCAGAGAAAAGAGCGCACTAATCCCCGCTAGCGCAAAGGGTAAAACGATGACAGAGCGTTTTAGGGTGTAGTGCCATTCTAGTTTTGCGAGCAAGCTGAGCATCAAGATTGCACCCCATTTAAGCGCAAAGCTGAGCCACGCGCCATCGGGCAGGAGCGCGTTTGAGAAAATAAATAGCACCGCCAAAACTACTTTCACAATTGGTGAAAGGCGATGAATTACGCTGTTTTCTGCTTTATATTGGTCAAAAATATTTTGGTGTGCCATTTATTTATCGGCTCTTATATTTACGCGTTTCATTTTTGAAATGATGAAAATGATAGCCCCAACAACGAATGCCCCAATGACTCCCGCCGCAACGGTTGAAAATGCGCTATCGCCTAAAAATGGCAGGGTGTAATCTGGCAGGATGGAGTAAGGTGAATCTATGCCCTGAGCCAGAAATCCTAAATCGCTGGCAACACGTTCTAAGCCATCGGGATTTGATGAAGCGAGGGGGGATAGAATCAGCACGAAGAGGGATATGGCAACGCCGACAAAAATCCAAGCCCTCCCGCCACGCTCTTGACCCTGAGCTTGGTCGAGTAAATCAGGGCGTGTTCTGAAGATGAACGCGAGTGCGCTAACAGTAATTAGTGTTTCGCCGATTCCGATCAGTGCGTGAATTCCCAACATCGCGGGTAAAACAATATCAAGTCGCGCTGTGTCGCTCAGCCAAAGTTGTAGGGATGTCAGCAGTGCGCCAGCCATCACCGAAAGCCATGCAGCGATACCAGCCAGACCCAATTTTAGATTACGGTTCTGCTGAGGATTCTCTGTGGAAGAAGGGGCCAATCTATAAAGCCCAAAACCAATCGCTGAAGTGACTAAACCCATATTGAGGATATTCGCACCCATCACTAGCAACCCGCCATCTTGAAGCAATAATCCCTGCACGCCAATCACGGCGGTCATTACCAGCATCCCCGCCCAAGGACCGAGGATAATAGCGGCAAACGCGCCGCCGAGCAAGTGTCCAGATGTGCCGCCCGCGACAGGGAAATTAATCATCTGTGCGGCAAAGATGAAGGCTGCCATCACGCCCATTAATGGGACTTGTTTCTCGTCTAAATTTTCAGTGTGTTTAACAGCAACAGATAAGATAGCAATCGTAATTGCCCAAGAAATAACTGAAACGATAATGCTCAAAAATCCATCAGGGATGTGGAGTGGGGCGGGTGAAAAGTGCATAATTTCTCCGAATATTTTTTGCTTTGTGTATCTTTGTGGTGAAAGTTTTAATTCTCTTGGCAATTGGGGCAAACACCAAAAAAGCTAAGATGATTTTGCGTAAGTTGAAAACCTGTTTCAGCTGCTAAGTTTTCGCATAAATCATCTACTTTGACGTGTGGGATTTCTACTTCCTTACTGCATTTTCGGCAAATTAGGTGATGGTGCGCATAACCACTGATCTCATAAGCTGATTTACTTTTCTGGCTATAGGCTTTTTGGGCTAAGCCGATTTCTGCTAAAAATTCTAGAGTACGATAAACCGTTGGCTCGGTGAGGTTGGGTAATTTGCGGTGTGCCTCTGCAAAAATCTCTGCAGGCGTGAGATGTTTATCAGTATGAAGGAGAATATGCAGAATCTCCCGTCTTTGGGGGGTGATGCGATATCCACGTTCACTGAGTTTTTTTGTGAAATTGCCTTCACAGCTCATAAAAGAAATCCTTATTACAAAAAATTGTAATAAGGATTATAGAGTGGAATGGTTTTTTGTCAAATGGGAGTTCTTTCCTAATTTGAAATTGCGCTGAAAAAGTATCTTCTATTGCCCATGTGTATGTAATAGTTTTAGTTTTTCTGTCTGAAAGCTTATTTTTTTAGGTACAATAGTTATATGAAAAAAACAAATGGATTTTCTCTACTTTTGATACTTATCTTTCTAAATACAGCTTGTCAGGCACAAGTAAGTGAGTTAGCTACAGCAACTTCGATTCCTAGTTCTACACCTTTGGCTTTTATCACGGCTACCTTACCCGCTACCCAAACACCTCCAGCCTCACCAACCTTAGCTATTCCGCCCTCGGCCACATCCAGCCCTCCTATTGAAGGGCAAACAACCACACAAGTTAATGTGCGAAATGCACCCTCAGCAGGAGGGGAGCAAATAGGAATAATTGAGATTTTTGCAAAAGTAGAAATCGTAGGAAGAGACTCCTCTAGTGATTGGTGGATGATTCTATACCCAGAGAGCTTAACAGGAAAAGGATGGGTGTCTGCAGAGTTTCTTCAGGTGGTAGATGCTTCGGGCGTGCCAGTTATCAGCATCGAGTCTATAAATGCACCTCAAGTCTCCACAGCGGTATCAAGCTCAAATACGGGTGAAGCGGTCTCTACATCCGTGCCTACACAAGCTTTGGCTGTAGCATCAGACGATGGTGACTCTGAACAGAATCCGGCTGTTAATCTCACGCTTTCTGAAATTTCTATTTTATATTTTGAGCATAGTAGTGATCTTTCTGCACCAGAAGGTGATGCTGAAGATTGGGTGCGATTTTCATTGGTAGGAGATGCAGGAGCAGAGAAAATTGTTTCCGTTATTTTAGATAGTGCGGGGAGCGGAAAATTGAGTTTAGCATTAGTGCAGAATGGCGTTGTTTTGCAAAAATGGGAGAATTTAGATTTTGCACGCCACCAAATGCAATTATATTTATATGTAGGCGCACCCTATTCTTTGCGTATTTTTCGAGAATCTGATGGGACTATAGCAGAATATATTTCTTATAAAATAACTGTGCAATTAACGAAATAAGCGTTAGGGCGCCCACTCAAAGTGGATGAGCGCAAAGAGATATGGCTCGGCATCTATATATTCCACGCCGACTAGCCAAGACTGCCAATCTATGCCGCCATATTGCTCTGTGCCGGGTTTGAAAACTTGATAAAAATTGATATTTTTATATTCGAAAGGCCATGGCTCAAGCGCAAAAGTCGCTGCTATGCCCGCATCGTTGCAATATAACTCATAATTTGCACTAAAAACTTCTTTTAAAATCGGCAGGGGGATTTCGTTAAAAGTACCGACCTTAGCAAACCCACTGCCTGGCTCGTTGCCCCAATTAATTGCATACTCACTTTTAAAGGCCCATGTCGCTTCTTGAGACGTGTAATTGGCAAGTGTTCCATAACGATAATAGCGTAGATCAAGCCCGTGTGTAGGACTAACTAATGATGCAAAAAGTTGACTGTCTTCATTTTCCAGGGCGATTTTGAAATCGTCAAGTAAAAATGAGATACGTGTGTCTAAGCAAAAATCTTGGGGAGGAATATACTCTGTGAGGTAACGAGCCTGTACCCAACCTGGTCCAGTTGTGGAGGCTTTAATCTCAGCCCAAAGCACCTCATCGTTAATTTCTCCTTCACCTGTGTGCAAAACTTGAACTGCATTTGCAACTAAGCTTTCTATTATTGCACTTTCTTCATTAGGCTCAAGATGGATATTTAGCGCTTCTCCTTCTTCTAATAAAATCATCGCCATGCTCTCAAAAGGCACTTCCGTTGGGGTTAGGGTAGACGGGGTTATATCAGGCGTTGGGGTGGATTCTTCTTTTGGGGCAGGAGAACAACTGATTAAAATTAATGTCAATAAAAAAACAACTAAAGAAGGAAATTTATTCATTGCATGCTCCATTTTTTATTTATAATTTAAGTATACAGTGAATGAAAGTACGGAGCAAATTTTTGTTGACACGGCCTTTCTTTGCGGTATAATTTCCCCCGCATGGCCGACTAGCTCAATTTGGCAGAGCAATTGACTCTTAATCAATCGGTTCTGGGTTCGAGTCCCAGGTCGGTCAC
>JABGQV010000213.1 GCA_018648655.1 Anaerolineae bacterium
TTCGAGGCTCGAATTTTTCGGACGCGGGTTCGATTCCCGCCATCTCCACAAAAAACGCTCCCTGATCGGGAGCGTTTTTTCTTAGACGCGAGTGCTTTTTCTATAAAGAATTTTTTAGCATGAACAACACGAAACGCAGCCCTTATTTAATTCATTCTCCTGCCCACACAATGGTATACTTTCCAGCGTTACAAAATCTAATAAAAAAAGTAGAAAAACATGAGTAATAATACAAGAAATTTCTCCATCATCGCCCATATTGATCACGGTAAATCAACACTTGCAGATAGACTCTTGCAACTGACTGATACTATCGCAGATCGCGATATGGCAGCACAAGTGCTAGATGATATGGATTTAGAACGTGAAAAAGGCGTGACGATTAAAGCTTCTGCCGTTTATATGGACTATGTCGCTGAAGATGGGCAAACTTACGACCTTAATTTAATTGATACCCCCGGCCACGTAGATTTTGGCTACGAAGTTAGCCGTGCAATGAACGCCTGTGAAGGTGCTCTTCTCATTGTAGATGCGACTCAAGGTATCGAAGCCCAAACCCTTGCTAATCTTTATTCTGCCCTCGATGCAAATTTAGAGATTATCCCCATTATCAATAAAATCGATTTACCATCTGCTGACCCCGATAAAGTAGCAGAAGATGTTGTTTCTTTGCTTGGCGGAAACGCAGATGAGATTTTACGAATTTCGGCTAAAAATAATATTAATATTCCTGCTGTTTTAGAGACAGTTGTAAAACGCGTGCCACCCCCACAAGGTGACCCAAAGGCTCCCTTACGAGCCTTGATTTTCGATACACATTATGATTCTTATAAGGGTGTGATTGCTTATATCCGTGTTGTGGATGGTGAGATTAAGAAGAACGATAAATTGATGTTGATGTCGACCAAAGCAAATGTTGACCCCGTGGAAATTGGCATTTTTGCGCCCACGATGAAGGTCACGAAAAGCATCCACGCGGGAGAAGTTGGGTATATCGCCACGGGGCTGAAAACTGTTCAGGACTGCCGCGTTGGTGATACAGTCACTCAAGCTCAAATCCCGGCAGATGCCGCCCTTCCCGGATATCAAACACCAAAACCAATGGTTTTCGCGGGCATCTATCCCGTTGTGCCCGAAGAATATGAAGAACTTCGTGATGGGCTTGAAAAGTTACAACTTAATGATGCTTCTTTAGTTTATGAGCCAGAGACTTCGCAAGCTTTAGGATTTGGCTTTAGAGCAGGATTTTTAGGCTTATTCCACATGGAAATTATCCAAGAGCGAATTGAGCGCGAATATAATCTAAACGTACTTTTTACCGCTCCTTCTGTAGAATATGAAGTTTTGCTGAAGAATGGCGAGATTATGCGTATAGATTCTCCGGCATCTCTACCCGAGGAAGGCGATATTGCCGAAATCCGTGAACCGTGGATGAATATAGAAATTTTTACGCCAACTGATTATTATGGCCCCATTATGGAGCTGGTCACGAAGCGACGTGGCATGTTTTTGGAACAAACATATCCTGCGCCCAGCCGCGTGCAGTTGAATTATGAAATCCCGCTTTCAGAATTGATCGTAGACTTTTTTGATGCCTTAAAATCTGGCACGCGTGGTTATGCTTCTCTTGATTATCATTTCAAAGAATATCGCAGAGACGATTTGGTAAAGCTAGAGATCTTAGTAAATCACGAGCCAATGGATGCCTTGGCAACCATTGTGCATAAAGACACGGCCTATAGAAAAGGGCAAAAACTGATTACGAAATTGCGAAAAACAATTCCCCGTCAAATGTTTGATGTGGCCATTCAAGCCGCTGCAAGTGGACGTGTGATTTCTCGTGCCAATGTAAAAGCTCTGCGCAAAGATGTGACCGCAAAATGTTATGGCGGTGATGTCTCGCGTAAAAAGAAACTGCTAGAAAAACAGAAAAAAGGCAAAAAACGGATGAAGATGGTCGGTAGTGTTGAAATTCCGCAAGATGCTTTTATGGCTGTCTTGAAATTAGACGACTAGAGACCATCAGACACCGAGTGTTTTTCAAACACTCGGTGTCTTTTAAAAAACTATGAAGACTTTTCTCCAAAAATCAAAACGTTGGCTCCCTGGTGCAATGATTAGCATAATCCTTATTGCTGTAATTCTTAATGCAGTAGATATACCTAAAACGATTGCCGCCCTGCGCGATGCAAATCTCTCCCTGCTACTTATCGCAGCATTTCTCAGTGCTTCTTGGCTGATGGTGCGTGGAATTGTCTGGAGAACCCTGCTCCAAAATCGCCCTTCTTATCGTGATACTTTTATTTCATTGGGTGAAGGCTACCTGATGAATAATTTTCTCCCCTTTCGTTTGGGAGAGTTGGGGCGCGCATTTTTACTTAGTGAAAAAACAGAACTCAAATTTACAGAAATTCTCCCCACGATTATCGTAGAGCGCATCTTCGACCTCATCATCTCAGCCGCTATTTTCATCACCGCTGTCTCTTTTGTTGCAGAAGCCAAAGGAACAGAGCAAATCGCTTATATTATCGGGGGCATCGTTCTTCTGGCTATTATTATGCTCTATTTTCTTGCGCACAATCAAGAGTGGGCATTTAACTTCTTTACTAAAATCACCGCACGAATTCCGAAATTGCAAGAACTAGGCGGAGAGTTGCTTAAATCCCTCCTTGCAGGGCTTTCTGTTTTTACCGATGGCGCACTTTTTTTACGCTTCATCTTTTGGATGCTCTTCAATTGGAGCATTGCCCTTATTCAATTTACCCTCATTATCACTGCTTTTTTTCCGCAAGCCACGGTTATTTGGGGGATGTTCGGTCTCGGCGCGGCAGCATTCGGCGGGGCAATTCCCTCTTTGCCGGGAGCAATCGGCACCCTCGAAGCCGCTATTGGTGGAGCACTTAACCTGCTCTCCAACGATATGTCTACCTCCTTCGCAGTAGCCCTCGTTGTGCGGCTTTTCAACTATACTTTTAGTGGCATTGTCGGGATTTATGGTCTGACTACTGAGGGCGAGACTCTTTCGGGGATTTATCAGCAACTCATGGATTACAAAAACAAACCAAATTAATGTCATTGCGAGGAGCATGCTCTTGCGACGTGGCAATCTCCCCCACAATCAAGGAGATTGCTTCGGCGATAGAGCCGCCTCGCAATGACGTGATGGAGTGACTATGAAATATCTCATCACCGGCGGTGCCGGGTTTATCGGATCGAATTATGTTAACCGTCTTCTTACTCGTGGGGAGGGTGTTATTGTTTATGATAATTTATCCCGTGCAGGTGCGCCCCGTAATCTTAAGTGGCTTCGAGAGACTCACGGTGCAGACTCCTTTCAACTTGCTCACGCTGATATACGCGATGCCGCAACCCTAACATCTACCGCCAAAGATGCGGACGTGATTGTGCATCTGGCTGGACAAGTTGCGGTGACGACATCCGTTTTGCATCCACGCGAAGATTTTGAGATTAATGCCCTCGGCACATTCAACGTGGTCGAAGCCGCGCGGCTTTCAGAACGCAATCCGATTGTGATTTACGCATCCACGAATAAAGTTTACGGGGGGATGGAAGATGTGCCCCTCGCCGAATCTGAAACTCGTTGGCAGTACGCAAGCCTAAAACACGGATGTCCCGAGGCGCAGCCGCTCGATTTCCATTCCCCTTATGGATGCTCCAAAGGCGCGGGGGATCAATACGTCCGCGATTATTCTCGTATTTATGGGTTGAGAACGGTCGTTTTGCGCCAATCCTGCATTTATGGACCGAGACAATTTGGGGTGGAGGATCAGGGCTGGCTGGCGTGGTTTATGATCGCGGCGGTGACGGGGCGACCGATCACGATTTATGGCGATGGCAAACAGGTGCGCGATGTGCTGCACGACCTGCTGGATGCCTACGACGCGGCGATTGCGCGGATCGATGATGTGGCGGGGCAGGTTTATAATGTGGGCGGGGGGGCTGAGAATGTGATTTCGGTTTACGCCGAGTTTTTCCCCATGCTGGAGGAGTTGCTGGGGGCAAAAATCCCCGTCGAGCGAGACGATTGGCGCCCCGGCGATCAGCGCGTCTTTTATGCCGATATTCGTAGTGCGATGAAAGATTTGGACTGGAATCCGAAGATCGGCGTGGAGGAGGGGATTAAGATGTTATTTGCGTGGGTGGAGGGGAATAGAGGGGAGTTTTGACCAGAGATAGACTGAGATAGAGAAAACGACCGCAAGGTCGTTTTTTTGTCCATAAAAATATTAATATGGTTTTATACACTAAAGCTGGAACGGGTATTCTGCTTTAGTGTTTTCAAAATACTCCAACTCAGAATCTCCATCTTTTGTCACAAAATGTATAAGTCCAACACCACTGCATTGTGAGTTCCTTTCGGTTAGCCATACATTATCAAAATACTCTTGGTGTAATTGTGGATCACCCAACACATTATCTCCGTTCACAATAACGACCATTGGATATCCAGATATTGCTTGTTTTTTACTTTTTCTACGTTTATTATCCCACTTCCTACCGTAATTTGGTAACGGCCCATAAACCCCAATAGCCCTTCCTCCCCTAATAAAAGCAAAACCGGGCAATCGTTGCTTGCTAACATTATCTTCTAACATCATCCCCATAGTAACTGTTAGAAAATCTTCTTCTTTACCAATAATAGGTGGTTTACGAAGAGTGGCTATTTCCATTTTCTCATTAATGACTAGACGTGTCTCACTATTAGAGGCACTCAGTTTATGTATCTTGGACACGAGCTCAGAATTATCAAAAAATTCAGTGATTTCTTGGATTGTCACTTCTTCGCTAAGGTATATATCAAGTTGATCACAAGTTGGAACTTTCTCATACACGATATCTGCTATTTTTTTCTTTTTGTCAATTTGGAAAAAAGCAGATATATCAATGTTTTTACACTCAACAACAAAGTGTTCTTTTTTATTTCTCTCTACGAAAAGATCGGGGTTCCCCCCTTCATGAGATTCTAATTCCGGTTCCAATATCACTTTGTAACCCTTGTCTAAAAACCAACAGGCTGTTTTTGCTGTAAATAAGTGATCTTCAATATTGTTCTTGTCATACTGAATTAGATGACGTTTAAATCCATCACAAATTTCAATTTTTCTAAGGATTCTAGCTGTATTGATGATTCGGTCTATATCGTTAGTTGTAATCTTCAAAGGAAACATTCTGGGATATTTAGTACCAAAACATTTTCCAAGATATTTAGATTCATCTTGTATATCTTCTAAAGACAATCCCGTGTATTCTAAATGTTCTTCAGTTGTATGAATTGATGCTCTAAGTTTTTTTATATTGCCCATAAGAAGAATCACATTGATAATGTATTCATTTTTTATTTGAGTTGAGAAATTGATTATAGCTCATTGAAAAAAGCAGGACTATCTCCGCGCAGGGGGGAAGCCACCGTGCTAAATTGCGGAAGCTGGCTCAAGTCGACTGGGGCTTCGGGGAGGCGTGTCTGCTTTAGCAGGCTTTTTCTTTGAGCGTGGACGTTTACGCCCTTAGATATGTTCCCATTTGATTTCTGCTAGAGAGAGGGGAGAGGTTTCAAGCGATTTAATAATTCCATGAGCTAATTTATCTGTGATGCCTCGATAACGGAGGCGAAGAGATAATTTTGTGAGTAAGACGCCTGTTTCGTAATTTTTCTCAATATCGCAATTTAAAACCTTTACTCGTTTGTCTTTGGCAATTTCTATAATTTGAGAGGCATCAACCTCGAGCGATGCGCGAACGCTTAGAACTCTATAGGTATCTTTGGCGTAAAAACGTTCAAAAAATTTAAGGAAAATAAGGCTAAGCAAAGAAATGCCTGTTGTGATAATAGCTATCTCGTAATAACCGCCCCCTGCTGCCATCCCAATTGCGGCTGCGCTCCATAAGCAGGCGGCGGTTGTTAGCCCGCGAACATTTGCGCCTTCTTTAAGGATTACTCCCGCGCCTAAGAAGCCAATTCCGCTTACAACCTGCGCAGCGATTCTGGCTGGGTCGGCGGGGAAGCCGGTTGCGTGGGTGCTTTGTGAAATAATCTCAGATAAGATTGTAAAAACAGCTGCACCCAAGCTAACTAATAAATGAGTGCGCAATCCTGCTGCTCGACCATGGATATCCCTCTCAAGTCCGATTATTCCACCGAGCAAAGATGCTAATAATATTCTGATTAAAAACTCGCTGTAATGAGCAAAAGATAATGACATTAAGTGCCTCCATATATAATACGAAGTTTATTATAATCTCATTCCCTTTCCCAAATATCTATCACAAACAATTATGGCATAGCATTATTTTCTTCTCGAAGTGCTTGACTTGAGAATCAAAAAGCGGCATCTCTGCCGCTTTTTCTTTTCTCTACTCTCTACTCTCTTTTCACTTATCCCGCCGTACCGTGACCTGTCCCGGAGCGATAATCATATTCAGAGCCAAAGATGCTGTGAGGAATGAAATAAACCAGCAGGGTCACAAATCCAGCCAAAAGCACGGATTTTCGATTTTCCAATTCGCCACGATTAGCATAAGCCGCCCAGAGCCAGAAGACCATTTCCACCACAACTTTATTATCCGTCCAATCGTAACCAAAGGGGATTCCCGACCACCAAACACCAAAAGCATACCATTGCACCAAGGGACCCAAAATAAACGCGCCGACAATCAAAGAGATGATGGTTGCCGTAATTAGCCCTTTAAATTTTTCTTCTATCAAAGCGGCAAATGTTGTTCGAATCGCAATCGTCATCGAAAGAAAAATAGTAAGGATGTGGAAAAACAGCACCGTCATCGGGACTTCAGCTTTATAACGAGCAAAGATAGGCTTATCACCAGTCACCGAAACTGCTTCGCCAATCCCATCATCAATATGGACGAAGAATTCATACTTTCCCGCTCTCTCTGGGAGGGAGGGAAGCTCTGCGCCGAAACCCTCAACTGACTCTGTGCTGCCACGCCGCGTGAATTCAAACTTGCCAGCCGCCATCGGCATCTCTGCCCAGTCATCATGCGATTTATAACGCCGATACTGCACATACCCAGAAACGCCTTCGGGGACAGGATCAAGAAGCATAATCTTCAGATCTGTGTCGATGGTCTCGCTGCGTAAAAACTTGAAGTTGACTTCACCAGCTGCTGTATCCAGCGTCCCTTCTAAGGGATAGGTGGGCCCTGTTTTATCTTGATACATGAAGCAGGCAATCGTAATAATCGCAGATAAAACCCACAGAAACACGCTGGTTAGTTTGGGTTTTCGTAGAGCAAATTCTTTGAGCTTTGACATTGAACATTCTCCTTATTGTGAAATATAGAGCATATTCTAAAATCAAAAACCAAAAGCCTCAATATAGATTTACCCAGCTTTTCTTTAGAGAATGTTAAGCTATGAATAACACTTTTTTTAGACTATGACATAATGCGTTAATGAAGTGAGTGAAAACACCCCTCTATCCATGCAGACATCGTCCCCTTAATTCTAAATGCGGAATTTAGGGGACGAAAAAACTGTGAGGAACTTAAATTTATTTAGCCCTTCCCTATATCTACATAAAAAATGCAGTTAGATAATTTAATCCTTCTGGAAAACTAAGCGCACCTATTCCGGGAGGCAAAGGATCGGGGTAAAGCCAACGATCAAGAAAAGCCATGCTCAAAATAGCAAGTGTTCCTAAAATCGCAACGATTAATAATTTTTTCTCACCTTTTTTCATCTTCTACTCCTAATTGGATAGTTTTAACATTGCTATTGAGCATAATACCACAAAAGAAATTTACCCTATTTTAGGCTCAAGAAGAAGTTGAACGCACCATAGCAGAGAGCAAGTCCGCTTTTGCGTCCATACGGGAAATCACCACAAAAATGCCACACCACGCTTTCCTAAAATCTGATCATCAAAGACAATTTTGGCAGAAGACTTCGCCATCCCAACACAAATATGCAAGGGCAATAAATGCTCTTCACGAGGGTGACAATAACGAGCAGCAGGGGCTTCTTCCCATCGAATCAAATGCTTTTCTCGTTCCGTCTGAGAGAGAGAGTTGGTGCAAGTCTCAATCAGCCAATTCTGAAAGGCATCGTTGGCAGGGTCTGGCGCACTAAGTTCACTTCCGAAAAAAGCCTTCTGATTATGGAAGGAAAATCCAGAACCTATCACTAATATATTTTCTTTCATTAGCTCATTTAGAGCATTTCCCAGCGCAATATGTGCAGTTGCATCAAGTCCTCGTATTAAGGAAAGCTGAACAACGGGAATATCAGCATCTGGATACATCAGCTTGAGGGGGATAAATGTGCCGTGGTCAAATCCACGCTCTGTGTCAACGCGGCTGGGAATATTCTTTTCCTCTAAGAGAGCTGAGATTTTCTCTGCTAATAGGGGGTCACCTGAAACAGGGTAAGTAATCTCATAAGCTTTTTCAGGAAAGCCATAATAATCATAATATAGAGAGGGGGTTTTTGCGCCCAATAGAGTTGCTCTGCTTTCCTCCCAATGTGCACTGATAACCAGAATAACATCCGGTTTCCTGAGTTGGGCAGGTAACTGCGTCATAAAAGCAACCATTGCCTGATGCCCCGTATCCCCTAAAAAGGGCAGGGGGCCACCTCCATGAGAGAGATAGACAATTTGGGCTTTTTTTTCTGTCATTAGATACTCCTTTTAAATCTCTTCGTATAATATCGCTTCATCATACAAACGCCTTAATGAGACTAATATTATGATATTTATGTTATTATTATATCAAGTTTACGGTTAGACCCTTTTATCATCACTCTTTTCCTTTTATAAAAGAAATTCTAATGGAGTTGAAAATATGAAATATTCTATATATAACAAAGAAAAAACAAGCACAGTCAAGGGCATAATGATAAATAAACGCTACACAAGAGTAGCATTTATTGCGATAGGTGCAGCTTGTTCTGGCCCCGATTATCCACAGGCGCCAGCAGCTCCCATAGTCATTGAAGCGCCCTCGGTTGATATATCGGTACCAGCGCCATCACGTCAAGAACCCTCACCAACTCCTGAAGTAACACCAGTAGCCACACAAGAGCAACCTACTCAGGATGGAGACACGCAACACTGCGATCTTTTTAATAATATGGACATCACTGTGGTCTATATGGATTGGAAGAGAAACGAGCCCTTGGAGTTTTATTTCAAGATACCCGGAGGTGTACCCGGGCTAAGTAAAACAATCCCCGACACAACCAATACATGGGAATACTCTGGGAAAATCGGAGATCACACAACAAGCAGCTGTAATGTAATTAGTGGCTATGCCGAAAGACTATACTGCAAAGTCAATCTACCCTCTGAGTATGAATATACAGCACGTCAGCTGAGCTTGAGCCTAAATGGTTGTGAGCAACCAATTTATACGGACCCAGCAACCACAATCCCTGGATTTATTAATTAATAACAAAAAAGAAGTAATTTACTATAGAAAAAGAAAAACGGCTGAAATGCCGTTTTTCTTTTTCTATAGTATCCTGGCTCAGCTCTATTTTCAAAGAGAGTGAGAAAGCCCCCTTAGCTATTATTTAAATTTCACCTAAAACTTCGGAGATCTTATCAAAAATTTTCCTAAAAAAACTAAGAGTGGGCGGAGAAATAGATTTCAGAATCGGACCATCTATATGTGGCTTTCCAAGCAATTGAGGAAACCATTTGTTGAGTATTTCAATAACAGGCACACTTAACCCTATCGTGATAATAGATATAAAAACACCTTCAAGCACCACCCAAGTTGTAGAATCGTGATGCCCGAGAAAATCAAGCAAGTGGGAATTGAAAAATGAAATAAAAAGACCATTTGTCCCCAATAAAATCAATGTACTTTTCCCAATATAGCTAACCCATTTTGCTTCAGGAATAAAAGAAGCCAACAAGAGCGTTGCCAATATTCCAGAGAAAGCGGAAATAAAGAAATATAAATTTCCATGCTCTGCCGCTTTCATAACCATCACAAAATCTTTAGAAGGGCTATTTAACTGAATAGACCAAATTGTTAGCCATCCAAATAAAAGAAAAAGGGTTATGCGCAAAAGGGGCCTTATAACAAGCAGTTTTTTAAGCCATCCAAAGGTCGAATATCCCATCGCATAAAACCCAAAAGCCAAAACAGATTCATGAATATACCAAAAATATTTTGGGATAATAAAAAAAGCTTCTATTTCAGGAAGAGCTAAGAGCACATACCCAAAATATAAAAAGAAAGTAGCCAGAAGAAGACCATGAAAAACATTCTTAATTTTAGGGAGAAAAAAGATTGCCCAAATTTCTACCACAAATATACAAACCAAAAACCAAATCGTAGAGTTTATATGAGATTGTCCCTGAAAGAGCATAAGAACATTCTCAAATAAAAACTGAAAATTTATTTCACCAAATTTCAAATATACATAAATAGGGTAAATTAAAATTGAAATTGACGCAAAAAGTAAGAAAGGAAATATTCTTTTTTGAAATAAAATTCCAATCCTTGTTAATTTTGAACCTTGCACCTCTTTATAAAAGAAACCTGAAATGAAGAAAAATAAAGGCAAATGAAAAGCATAAAAAAATTTATATTGAAAAAAAACAGTATCTGTACTATGTCTATATATTCTTTGTAAAACATGTGCATAATAAATCAGAAAGATACCAATCACCTTAGCAACATCAACCCAATAATATCGAGTTTTCTTTTTTAGCATTCCAAATCTCCGAAACTTTAATCGAGAGCATAAACACCACATGCTTACACTCTTTCATTTGCCTTTAAAATATATTGATCCCTATTATATAGGAAGTTTCTGATTTTAATTGATATTTGCATAAGAGCTCTTGAAAAAATCTCTTTCTGCTCAAAACGCTAATATTTTGTACAAAATTAGGATAAAAGAAATCTTTCAGGAAACACTTAATTCACGCTATAATATGACTCTCCTGCAACAACAGCCATCAAGAAACCCTGAATTTTTCAGTCAAAACAA
>JABGQV010000176.1 GCA_018648655.1 Anaerolineae bacterium
GCAGCTTACCTCCTTTCTCGACCTGCAAAGTTGCACTTACTAATTGAATCTAAGTGTTTTCCATTAATATTCCTATATAAATGACGAAATTTCGTTTTGCTATCCGAAAAATGGAGACTTTTAAAGTTTTAGAAATTTCAGAAGTTGCTACCTTGTAAATTTAGCTATCCAATAATGCCACAAAATCAATTTCTAAAAGAACTTCTTCATCCACATCTGCTACGCGCGGCACGGAGGGGATAAAAATATCATAATCGGCATAGGCAATCATGGTCTCGGCGTGCCCTTCAATTTGCGTTTCAGAAATGGGCGTAATGGTGGCAGAAAAAGTGACCGACTGTGTAACGCCCTTGATGGTCAGATTGCCATTAATATCAAAGGCAAGGCTTTCCCCAAAGCTAATTGTCTCTGGAAGTGTAATAATCTCAGTTGGCACAAAACTGATTATCTTATGTGTGCTACTGTTTAAAATTGTCCCCTGAATGGCTCTATTTCTAAATTTATTATCTGTTTCTAAATCATCTGCGTTTACTGAAATTTCACCAAGTTCTGTCTGGGATGGATTCTCAAAATCGATCGAAATTTCTCCTCTTACTTGATTTGTTTTCCCGATCACTCTTGTTGGTACACCACCTAAAAGTTCACCTAAGCTAAAGCGCACTTCAGATTGTGATGAAGCAATCCTGAAAACACCTTCTTCTTGCGGAACACTCTCGGCTGTGGACTGGGGCGTGTTACCTTGCTCTGTAGACGGGGCTGAAACTTCTTCTATTTCAATATTCGGTGGGGCAGTTACTGTATTTTTGGCAAGATAAATATCTGCCGTAGATATAGCCAATACAGCTAAGACACCTACGACCATAATAATAGTTAGCATTTTCTGACCTTGTTTCATTTCAAACTCCTTATTCGGACTATTTTTATAGTAATTGAAGGCATAATACCATAAATCTTAATAAATGCAGTGATACAATTCAGCTATGAGCACCCTATATATTGTAGCTACCCCAATCGGTAACCTTGAAGATTTTTCTCGGCGGGCAGAGCGAATCTTGCGTGAGGTTTCTCTTATAGCCGCAGAAGATACACGTGTGACGGGCAAACTACTTAAATATTTCAATATATCTACGCCTCAAACCAGCTATTATGAGCATAATAAGGCCAGCAAATTAGAAAGTGTTATCGCTGCGCTAGAAAGTGGTGATGTCGCGCTTGTTTCTGATGCAGGAACACCTGCCATCAATGATCCCGGTTATGAATTAGTGCGCGCTGCAATTGATGCAGGTTACGAAGTTAGCCCAATTCCTGGTGCATCTGCGTCTATTGCAGCGTTGGCTGTTTCGGGTTTGCCAACAGACACTTTTCTATATCTTGGTTATTTGCCACGAAAAAAGAAGGATAGAAGAGAGAAGTTGAAAGAAGTAGAAAAACTACCCTATACGTTAATTTTCTTTGAAACGCCACATCGGCTTTTGAAGGCTTTGGGTGATATTGAAGAAGTTTTAGGGAATAGGCAAATAACAGTAGCGCGCGAGATGACAAAGCTCTATGAAGAATTTTTTCGTGGAGATGTATCTGCTGCACGAAATTTTTTTGAAGAGCGGAATATACGTGGAGAGTTTGTGTTGGTCATAGATGCTTTTCACCAAGAAGATGTTCTTTGGACAGAAGCAAGCCTCAAAGATGCAATTGCTGCCGGAATTGCCGAAGGCATCCATCCATCTAAATTAGCTAAAAGTTTGGCACAAGAATCGGGCTGGCTGAGAAGGGATGTCTATAATCGAATTTCTCTGATAAAATAGCCCTCGTCAATTAATTAGAATAAGGAGTTATTAAAATGGAAAAAGAAAATACTACTTTCCACAGCGAAGATGCAGTTTTTCGTATTGCGATGTGGGCAAATATTGTTTCATGGATGGCATTGGTTCTTTCACTCTTGATGTTTGGTAATACAATCTATTCAATCACCTCAAATTGGGCGATGGTTTCACAATCTCTTCCCCCTGAATTTTTTGGAAAAATTGCTGCTTTTGCTGGCGTTTTCTCTGAACCTCTTCTTGGCGGCGTTTTTGTTTTCCTCGTTTTGCGTGGTCTTTCTCAAGCTTTATATTTGATGATGGATTTCTATATGGACGATGAAGATTTTGACGATGAGGTTGAAGCCGAATAGGTTTTGATTTTTTATAACTAAGAAAAAGGCTGACTAATATTTATTAGTCAGCCTTTTTCTTTTCTTCTGCTATTAAGCACCGTGCATTTCTTGTGGCGTTATTTTGATGGAGATGTTATCTAAAGCACTTGTAAAAAATCTAAGAGAACTTCATTGAATTCATCAGGTTTTTCAACAGGTGTGGCGTGGCGAGAGTCTTCAATGACGGCTAAGCGCGCATTGGGCATTTTCTTAACATAGGCTTCTTTGGCTGATACGGGCGAATAATCTTCATCAGCAGCGATAACTAGAACGGGGCAGGTGATTTCCCCTAAGCGCTTTTCCACAGTCCAACCTTTTGCCGCTTTGAAAGATGCCATATAAGAGGGCTTATGATTTTTTGCCCATTTATCTACAAAACCTTCTAAAAGCTCTTTTTGCTCAGCCTTGATAAACATCCTTGCGCCAATAACCTCTCCGATTTTTCGCATACTGAGTAATCGAAAAAGAACCGAACGTTGAAAAAAGTTAAGCTTATTTTGAAATGTTTTTAAACGCATATCTGCCCAAGAATTGACAATAGTGAGCGAAACAATCGCGTTAGGGTAATCTAGGGCGAATTGAAAAGCAATCCAACCACCCATAGAAAGCCCAATAATATGTGCTTTTTCAATACCTAGTTTATCGAGTAGGGCTTTTAAATCTTTGGTAAAAAGAGCCACGCTATAAGGTGGTTTTGCTTTTTCACTTTGCCCATGTCCGCGTACATCGTAGGCGATAGCTTGAAAGTTTTTCGAGAAAAAATTAGTTTGAAAATGCCAATCTTCGGCACTAGAGCCAAGCCCATGAATGAAAACGAGAGTTTCCCCTTTGCCTGAAATTTCATAATACGTATTTATATTATTTGTTTGAATTTTGGGCATTATTTTTCTCCTAGTTACTCGGGCTATTTCTCTCCATGCCACTCTGCGATTAGTCGTTCAAAAAACTTATCTAAATAGAGCAGGCGTTTATCGGCAATTTTGCGAGCGGTGGATGTATTCATTCGGCTAGGTAATTTGCGTAATTTATAGAGATGTTCGTGGTACGCACTGTGACTTTCCCCTTCGGTTTTAGTGCCGTTTTTTAAAAATTCGTCCGAAGGTTTTTCGTAAAATGGTGTTCCTGCGATGGCGGCATAACCGATGACACGCGCTACACCGATTGCGCCTATCGCGTCTAATTTATCGGCATCAAAAATAATTTTTGCTTCAAGCGTTTTTGGTTTTTCAGCAGGATTACGAAATCTGTGCGCTAGAATACAGTGTTGCACAGCCTTAATTTTTTCTTGAGGCCAACCTTTTTCAGATAAAACTTCTCCTGCGAATTTAGCAGAAGTTTGGTGATGTTCCATCCGTGCGGAGCCTGTGCCTGGGGCAGAGCCGCGCGAATCGTGCAAGAGAGCTGCAGCACGGATAATATCTAAATCTGCGCCTTCGGCTTTTGCGAGGCGTTCTGCCATGCGATAAACGCGCATTACATGGTCAAAATCGTGAACTTTATCGCTTTCTGTATACCAAGAGCGGGCTTCGGCAATTCTTAATTCCATAGTTATTAAGCCAATTTATGAGCGGAGCCATCCCAAATTTCTTGGGGGTAAATAATATAGTTCGTACCCGGAAGTTGCTCTATAGATAGCCCCGTATTAAGATTGATTCCAACTTCTTCATAAGCTTTATATGCCAATTGACTACAATAAAAAGCTTTATCACTTTCAGCGTTTAGAAAATTAAGATTATAGGGTTTCCCGATTTGTGCTAGACAGTAATCCGCTATTTTGGTGCGCATATGCATTTCTTCATCTTCTGAGAGTTCTAACCCATCAAGCGGAGAAGCAATGCCGTAAAGAGTGTCAATAAGAAAACCACGCTCTTTGGTCATCTTCTCAGCATCCCAAATCCCCTTATGGACCGTGAAAGGCGTCACCCCTCGTGAGCCAGCCTCTATACAACGTCCTTCAGGACCCAAATAAATGGCAACATGATCCACATCACCTGGAACAAGCAAGCCAACTAAAAACCAAAATTCTCCAGGGAGAATATCAGGTTTTCCGTTGCGTGTGCAAATTACATCACCTGTTTGAACAACCAAACCTTCAATTTCGTAAGAATAAACCATAAAGGAATTATACGGGAAAATAAAGAATTTTGAGAACTAAAAACCTGCTATAATTTTAATTTACTACTCATTCTTGAAGAAAGGCGTTGATTATTCTTTTTTCAGGGTGCCTACCAAGATAATTATAAAATATAGGAGCTCAAAATGACCGAAGCTAAAGAACCCAAGACAAGCACTCTCTCGGAAACCAAAAACTATGCCCTCTGGAAAGCAGATGAACCTGATGGTGAAACCACCTATCATCTCGAGCTAAATAATGTTACCGTTCACTTTTTTGAAGAAGAATGGCAAGAATTATTGGCGTTGATGAGCAACCAAAAATAAAAGTGAAAAACAGCATCACAGATATTCCCGGCATTGAGATTGGCCACGCACAGGACGTAGATGCGCTAACAGGCTGCTCTGTAATTTTGTGCAGGAAAGGTGCAGTCGCGGGTGTAGATCAGCGCGGAGGTGCGCCGGGCACACGTGAAACCGACTTGCTTGCCCCTGTGAATATGATTTCAAAAATTCACGCGATACTGCTATCTGGCGGCTCAGCCTTTGGCTTAGATGCGGCAACGGGCGTGATGCGTTATCTTGAAGAGCAAAAAATTGGCTTTAATGTAGGCGTGGCACGTGTGCCTATTGTCCCTGCTGCAGTTCTCTTTGACCTTGCTCTTGGGCGCGCAGATATCCGCCCCGACGCTGAAATGGGTTATAAAGCCGCAAAATCTGCCTCTGCTGAAAATATAGATACCGGCAATATTGGTGCGGGGATGGGCGCATCGGTAGGGAAAATTTTGGGGATCCAAAATGCGATGAAAGCGGGTATCGGTACAGCCAGCATAGAGATTGGCGGCGGCGTAATTGTTGGCGCCATTATTGCAGTCAACGCCTTTGGAGACGTAATTAGCCCAGAGAGTGGAAAAATTTTAGCGGGTGCACGCTCAGCCAAAATTGGTCCTTTGAAAATTGGTGAAGAAGGCAGTTTTGCCGACACGCTTCAGATTATGAAAAGCTTAACGGGGCGCACGGTAATGAAGATTGCTACAAGTAGCAATACGCTTATTGGCGTGGTGGCAACCAATGCCAAGCTCACCAAAGCCGAAGCAACTAAAGTGGCACAGATGGCACAAGATGGTTTGGCACGCACAATTCGCCCAGCTCATACCATGCTAGATGGTGATACGATTTTTGCCCTTTCTACAGGCAATAAAAAAGCAAATGTCTCAATAATTGGTGCATATGCCGCCGAAGTGATGGCACGTGCTATATTGCGGGGAACGCAAGAAGCAGAATCGGCGGGTGGATTGCCGGGGTTAAAACTTGAGTAAAAACTTATGATTCTTAAATACTTTCGTCATTTTCTTGTTTTGGGCTTGTTTGCCCTTTTATTAACGGGATGTGGCTCTTCAACAAATCCCACGCCCACTGCTGTTGACCAAGCCCAACTCGTGGATGATGCGATGGCAACTATCCAAGCAGAATTCACACAGACGGCAGGGGCTATCCCGCCAACAGAGTCGCCTACAGAAACAGCCATTCCTACTGAAACGCCAATTCGTACGCCACCTGCTTTACCGGCCACTTATCAATCATCTATTTTGCATCCCTTAGATACGCCACACAGTTATATTTCAGATAGTTGTGAATATCTTAAAGCAAGATGGGACCCGAATAATAGTGCGCCTGGCACAGTGGTGATGGTGGTGATGCACCACAGCATTACGCGTGGAGAAGTGGATAAGCTATATCAAATTAGCGCAGATGATTTACGCCAGTTATTAAATGATTTTCATGAGCAGGGGTTTGAAGCAATTAATAGCGAGCAATTAGCAGGGTTTTTAGAAACTAACGAAAAAATACCTGCTCGTTCAGTACTTTTAGTTTCTGATGATCGGCATTACGCTCAGTATTTTAATAATAATTTTCGTCCCTTTTATGAGGATTATGGATGGACAGTGACGAATGCTTTTATTAGTCATCCTGATACGATTCAATTGATTTGGGACGAGAATGCCGCTCTTGCAGCTGAAGGGTTGGTAGATTATCAGGCGCATGGCGTGATTCATAATATCCCGATGAGCGACAATTCTACTGATGAATATATCATGAGCGAGCTACAGGGCTCAATTAGGGGAATTCAGGAGCATTACGGGAATACGCCAATTGCGATTATTTGGCCCGGCGGTGGATTTGGCCTGCGCCCCATCGCGACTGCGCGTAGTCTAGGATACAGATTAGGGTTTACCACAAACCCACGTGGCCCCGTGATGTTTAATTGGATACCGATAACAGATGCTAAAGATGAGCAACGCCCTGCATTTATCCCTGAAGGGCCGATGAATGACCCCTTGATGACTATTCCGCGTTATACCGATACTATAGCTGGTGCTCATATTGATGAAGTTCGGATTATGGGCAAAGAAGCCGCTGCTTATGCAGAGCAGAATAAAGCAGTAGAGTTAGAATATTATGATATTCTTTGTGCGCCAACCTATGGTGCTATTCCTGTCCTTGAGCCTTAATTTATAGGAGTAAATATGTCTGAAGATTGTATTTTTTGTAAAATAATTGCTAAAGAAATTCCTGCTGAAAGGCTCTATAGTGATGAACGTGTAATAGCTTTTCGTGATAATGCACCTGCGGCACCAGTGCATATTTTGATTATCCCAAATAAACATATTGCTTCAATGCGTGAAGCCAATGTAGAAGATGAAGCCCTATTGGGCCACATGCAATTAGTGGCTCAAAAATTAGCCATAGAAGAGGGGATTGATAAAAAAGGATATAGACTGGTGATAAATGTGGGGGATGATGGCGGGCAGGTGGTTTATCATCTTCATCTACATTTGATGGGTGGAAAGCCTCTGCGCGTACAAAAATATTAGCTCATTGCTTTTGAGCTAGACTAATTTATTAAGACAAAATTTCCCCATTTTGCACTTGAAAAAGGGGAAATTTTTATTTTTAGGAAGCGAAATTATATTTGATTTCTTTGAGAGATAATTTTATATAAGTAAAATCGCCCGAAGAAAGATTCCAAACCCCTGAGCCAGCAGAAGGGAGTTTAAGCCCAGAAAATTCTTTATAAGCTGAAATTGGCGTAGACCAAGTATCCAACGAGAAATCATCATCAAGGCCACGATAACGCTGAGCGATGAAGTTTTTGAGCTTGCCTTCTTCGTCGATGATGAGACGGGCCGAGACGCTCGTGCCATAATCAGTATACGTGACTCGAGCAGATTGCCCGTCAATGGCTTGCCAGCTAATCTTCTCCGAGAAAAAGGCAGTGGGGAACCACATTATCTCGTTCAGATAGCGTACCAGTGCCCCCTGATTCAACTCCTCTGAATCCTTTATATCGAAAATAGTCTTTATCCCTGCCAATTTGCCAAGCATGGAGCCTTTTCCATTTTCATATTTATCAGTGACACGCAAAAGCGGGATGCCCGCTATTTTGAATTTTGCATCCCACAAGAAACTGGCCGGATTGGTGGTATAGCTTTCAAAGGCTGTCATCGGCATCCAGGGTTTATCTGCCCCTGTGCGGAATTCACCAGTATATTTGAGTTTGACGGTGCTAATCTCTTTCATCCCAATCACGCCGGTATATTCCATATAGCGTTGAATGGGTGCAGGGAGGTCTTGGAGCATTTCTTGGGTGATTCTCTTGAGTTTGTCTACTTCTATTGGAATAGTTGGGTTATGCGCCATATTGACCTTTTGGTTCTTATAAAAAAAACCAGCATCCCCCTCAAGCTGGCTCTTAATCTCTAATCAACTAACTTCTCGCCTTCTCCACAACCTCAACTACCTCAGGCAAATCCATATTCATTTTCTTGAGTTGCTCAAGGGTCGGGACGCTGTTCATATCCCAGCCTCTGCGCTTATAAACGGCATCCAATAAAAGCTCATATTGCGATTCGCGATGCGCTCGAAGTTTCGCCATTTTTTCTTCGGTATTAAGTTCTTCGGGAGCTGCCAAGTTCAAATCACGGAGTTGTCCGTCGTAGAGCTCTTCTCGAGATAAATATTCTTCTGCGGTGACAGGTCCCATCGCTCTATAGGGCGGATAGTCGTGTTCACGTCCGATTCTTCCCATCCGTATCGAGAAGGCTTTTTGGAAGGTGTAGACCCGCTCAGATTGTAAAAGCAAATCTTCGGGGGTTACTTTTATACCCGTTACACCTTCGTGTACCCAGCAATAATTTTCTACATGTGCTTCCACTTTGGCGGGTTCGGCAGTTTCGCCATTATCTTCAGGGGTGACATCGTTCCAAGGCAATTTACAGAGACCGTGCAGGCTGAACCAAGTGCGCCACATGGGGAAATAGTGCAGGGCTTCGGCTTTATCTTCAAAGGTGGGGATTTGGTTTAGGACTTGATCCATAAAAATTAGCCAAGCTTCGTCATGTTGGGGGCCTTTGGTAGCGAGACCAAATCCGCCTTGTTGGGCAAGAGACTCTTTTGTGCCATATTCAGAGATTTCCATGCCTTTGATTTCCATGCCGATATCGTGCAGGAATTTGGGGTCGCCGCCATATTCTTCGGCGAAGAGTTTCTTCATACGTAATACGCCTTGCCCAACAACCACCCCAAAGCCTTCGCCTTTTGCCATTTGGTGGAGCAAATCGACTGCCGCCCAGCCATTGCCAAAATTCAGATCCATGCCACCAGTGATTTCTTTATTGATGATGCCAGCTTCATAACATTCCATTGCGAAAGCCGCGCAATTGGCAAAGGAGATTGTATCTACGCCGTAGGTATCACAATAAAAATTAAGCTCTAAGACTATTTCGGGGTCAAAGTTGCCGATATTGGAGCCAAGCCCAGCTGCGTTTTCATATTCGGGGCCATCAACGAGCACTTTTTGCCCTGCGTAAGGACCAGTTTGAATCGGATGCCCGTCTACGCCGTGCGAGCAAGACATGGTGCATCCTAGCCAGCAACCATCGGGCAGACCTTGGGTAAATTTACTTTCCCAAACACTGGAATCAATTTGGGGCGTATTTTTATGCGAACCAAATTTAAAATTATTCGTCGGGAGCAATTCGAAATTATCCATAATTTCAACGATATTTGCTGTCCCTATTTTCTTCATTTGGTTTTGCTTATCGTCTAACTCGGTCATTTCATGGTTAAAGCGTTTGCCCGCTTTACGAATTAACGATAAATCGGCTGGGCCATTGCTTTTGCCGCTCATTTTGGTTTGACGCACAACAATGCCTTTTATTTTTTTATCTCTAAAGACACGCCCTGTGCCACCACGCCCAGCTTGTTTTAGCTTAATTTCTTTGCGTCGCACATCATAATAGGTTGAGTTGATAATCGCATAGCGAATATGCTCGGCGGCATCACCGGCAGAAAGCACCGACACGCCACGTTGTCCTTTTTCGCTTGCCGCATACATCCGTGTGAGATGTGCGCCCAAAAGATGTGAATCAACGACTTCGAGTGGTGCAGTTTCAACGCTTACTTTGCCTGTATCACCATCAATGAAAATAATGACATCTTCATCTGCTTTGCCCGTAATTTCCATCGCATCAAAGCCAGCAAATTTCAAGAAAGGCGCAAAATAGCCGCCCACATTGCTATCGACCACATTATGCGTCAAGGGGGAGAGCGTTACCACTGTCGCTTTGCCAGAGCCAGCATAAGCAGTTGTGCCACAAATTGGGCCATTAGAGATAATGAGCGCATTTTCGGCATCATCCCATTTTGTATCGGGGGTGACTGCGTCCCAGAGCAGCTTCAAGCCAAAACCACGCCCGCCCGTGAATAAATCTTTCATCTGCTGTGTAACAGATTTCTCGCCAATCTCATTTTTATCTAAATCGATGTGCAGCGTGCGGTTAGCATATCCACGCTCTACAGGGCGCAGTTCATATGTGTATTCAGTTAGCAACTTATGTGCTGCCTTCATTTTTTCAAGATCATACATAAAAAACTCCTTAAGGGGATTATTAAATCTATATGCCTCACATTTTATCAGATAGAATGGGGATATTTTGTCCTTTTCTGGGGGGATGAAAAGCCGCTCCGTACTTAATTTAGGCTTGCTTTCGTTAAATGAGCGGATGCGCAAACCCTATTTCTCCCTTTATCTTTTGCGCTATATAGGGCATCGTCTGCTTCTTTTAATAGTATCAAGATATCCTTATCATCGACAGGGTTGTATAGGGTAAAGCCGATACTTACCGTAACTTCCTCTGGTTTAAGTTCTCCAAAAGAAGTTTCAGAGAATAACTTCAGCAATTTATTGCAAAAAACCTCTGCTCCCGCTTTAGGCGTGTCGGGTAAAAGAATTAAAAACTCTTCACCACCATAGCGAAAAGCAAGATCATTCTTTCGGATATATTTCTTGAATAATGCACCGACCTCTTTTAGAATCTGATCCCCGTGAATATGCCCGTATAGGTCATTCAGCTTCTTGAAATAGTCAATATCTAGCATTGTCACAGCAAAAGGTTTATTTTGTCGTTTTGACCGCTCAATTTCTTCTTCAAAACGATCCTTCAAAGTATGGCGATTATATAGCTTAGT